>NZ_JBHLWH010000001.1:0-115813 GCF_042433045.1 Citricoccus parietis
ATACGACCGACATCCATCCTGACCGGCCAGTCCCAGACCAGCCAGATCCAGACTCACAGATGGCTTCAGTCGCCCGATCAGGGCGCTTCTAGAGCGAAGACGAGAAAGCACACGAATGAGGTTCGCTCGCTCACGGCCGCGATCCTCAACAGGCAGCCGGCCCGCTGACGCCCTCAGATCCGGGATGTCAGGAGGGGATGCCCGGGACCGGCATGAGCGGGCTCCCCACGAAGGGATCCACGGCCAGGGCCACGAAGACGAGGGTGAGATAGGTGATGGAGAGGTGGAAGACCTTCATCGCCTTCTTGTCGTTGTACTCCGGCTTCTGTGACTCCGCGTAGAGCACGTGGGACTCGTAGACGAACCACCCACCGGCCACGAGGGCGACGGCCGTGTAGACGATCCCGGCCCAGCCCAGCGGCACCAGCAGCAGCGAGCAGGCCACGGTGGCCCAGGCATAGAGCACGACCTGGCTGGAGACCACCCGCGCCGAGGCCACGGCCCCGAGCATCGGCACGTCCGCGGCCTGGTAGTCGCGCTTGTACTTCAGGGACAGGGGCCAGTAGTGGGGCGGGGTCCACAGGAAGATGATGAGGAACAGCACGATGGCCGGCCACTCCACGGTCTCGCGGACAGCGGCCCAGGCGATGAGGACCGGGAAGCAGCCGGCAATACCGCCCCACACGATGTTCTGTTCGGTGCGGCGCTTCAAGATCAGGCTGTAGACGACCACGTAGAAGAAGATGGCCAGGACGCCGAGGCCGGCGGCCAGCAGGTTGGTGCCCCAGAGGAGGATGGCGATGGACATCACGCCGATGGACCAGGCGAAGATGAGTGCCTCGCGGGGAGTGACCTCACCGGTGACCAGGGGGCGCTTCTTGGTCCGGTTCATCAGCTTGTCGATGTCCCGGTCGATGTAGCAGTTGAAGGCCGCGGAGGACCCGGCGGCCAGTGCGCCGCCCACCATGGTGGCGATCATGGTGACCACGTCCGGGAACCCGCGCTGCGCGAAGATCATCGTCGGCAGCGTGGTGACCAGGAGCAGTTCCATCACCCGCGGCTTCGTCAGCGAGACGTAGGCTGCGGCTTTCCGCTTGAACCCGATCTTCCGGTTGACCGGACGGGCGCTGGAGGGCGCCGGGCTCGCGGCGGACTGGGCATCAAGGGTGCTGGGCATCTACTTCTCACGGTGCAGGCGGGCGGGATGAGGTCATCGGTGCTGGAAACACCCCTTCCAGTGTACCGTTCCCTGCACACAATGTCGGGTCGTGACAGGTCACTGGCGGTTCACCCCCTGCAGGGCGTGGCCCCATTCGGGATAAGCTGGCGTCAGGTCGGCACCGGCCCCCAGTTTCATCCCGTCAGGAGCAGCTTTCGTGACTTCAGCCCCGGCATCATCCACCGGATCCGCCACCGGGGGGACTTCCTCCCTGCAGCGTCTTCAGCCCGCCCGCGAGTACACGTATTCCGCCGTGGACCGGAAGGCGGTGGACACCCTGCGCGTGCTGGCCGCAGACGCCGTGGAGAAGGCCGGTCACGGCCACCCCGGCACCGCCATCTCGCTCGCCCCAGTCGCCTGGCAGCTGTTCCAGAACGTCATGCACCATGACCCCGCGGACGCCACCTGGGCCGGACGCGACCGATTCATCCTCTCGGCGGGCCACTCCTCCCTGACCTTGTACCTGCAGCTCTTCGCCGCCGGCGCCGGGCTGGAAATCGAGGACCTCCAGGCCCTGCGCACCTGGGGTTCCAAGACTCCGGGCCACCCCGAGTACGGGCACACGGACGGCGTGGAGATCACCACCGGTCCCCTGGGCCAGGGTCTGGCCTCCGCCGTCGGCTTCGCCTTCGCCCAGCGCCGGCTGCGCGGACTGCTGGACCCGGACGCCGCCCTCGGGACGAGCCCCTTCGACCACCACATCTTCGTCATCGCCTCCGACGGCGACCTCCAGGAGGGCGTCACCTCCGAGGCCTCCTCCTTGGCGGGCCACCAGGAACTCGGCAACCTTGTGGTCATCTATGACGACAACGAGATCTCCATCGAGGACGACACGGACGTGGCGTTCAGCGAGGACGTGGCCGCCCGGTATGAGGCCTACGGCTGGCATGTCCAGACCGTCGACTGGCTCGCCACCGGGGACTACGTCGAGGACACGGAGCAGCTTTACGCGGCCCTGGCCGAGGCCAAGGCACAGACCTCCAAGCCCTCGCTCATCAAGCTCCGCACCGTGATCGGCTGGCCCTCCCCCGGCAAGCAGGACACGGGTGCCATCCATGGCTCCAAGCTCGGCGGCGAAGAGCTGGCCGGCCTGAAGACGGTCCTGGGCTTTGACCCGGAGCAGCACTTCGCCGTCGACGACGGCGTGCTGGCCCACGCTCGCAGCGTCGGCGAACGCTCGGTGGCCTACCGCGCCGCCTGGGAGGAGTCCTACGCCGCGTGGCGCGGCGCCAACGAGGAGCGTGCCCGGCTGTTCGACCGCCTGACGGCGGGCGAACTACCCGAGGGCTTCGCCGCGGCGTTCCCCGCCTTCGAGGCGGACTTCGACGCGAGCTTCTCGGGCGGCGCCAAGGGGATGGCCACCCGCGCCGCCTCCGGCAAGGTCCTGTCCGCACTGGCCCCGGTCATGCCGGAGCTGTGGGGCGGGTCCGCCGACCTGGCGGGCTCCAACAACACCACCATGGACGGCGAGCCCTCGTTCATCCCCGTCACCCGGCAGACCTCCACCTGGAAGGGCGGCCCCTACGGCCGCACCCTGCACTTCGGCATCCGCGAGCACGCCGCCGGCTCGATCGTGAACGGTATCTCGCTCGGCTCACTGCTGCGGGCCTACATGGGGACCTTCCTGATCTTCTCCGACTATCAGCGTCCCGCGATCCGCATCGGTGCGGTGATGGGCACCCCGGCCATCTATGTCTGGACCCACGACTCGATCGGCCTCGGCGAGGACGGCCCCACCCACCAGCCGGTGGAGCAACTCGCCTCGCTGCGTGCCATCCCGGGACTGGCCGTCGTCCGACCGGCAGACGCCAATGAGGTGTCCTGGGCCTGGAAGACCATCCTGGAGAAGACCGACGGCCCCGCCGGCATCGTGCTCTCCCGCCAGAACCTGCCGGTCTTCCCGAGGGACGAGCAGGGCTTCGCCGGTGCGGAGGGAACGGCCCGCGGCGCCTACGTGCTGCTGGACGCCACCGATGACTCTGGCGCGGCCGTCGAGCCCCAGGCGATCCTGATCGGGACCGGTTCCGAGGTGCAGCTCGCGGTGGCCGCACGGGACCAACTGCAGTCCGAAGGCGTACCGACCCGGGTGGTGTCCGCCCCCAGCCTCGAGTGGTTCGACGCCCAGGACGAGTCCTACCGCGCCTCCGTGCTGCCGGACAACGGCGCCGTCCGGGTCTCCGTGGAGGCCGGGATCGCGCAGGGCTGGGCCAAGTACACCGGGGTCCGCGGGGCCCAGGTCTCACTGGAGCACTACGGCGCCTCGGCAGATTTCCAGACGCTGTTCCGCGAGTACGGCATCACGGCCGAAGCCGTGGCCGCCGCCGCTCGGGACCTGCTCGGCCGCTGACCCGGCACCGGCCGGTCACCACCGCCACGCAAAGCACCCCCCAGACGTACGGAGCACACGATGACCGAACAGAACCCGAACACCCGTGCACTGGCCGAGGCCGGTGTGTCCATCTGGCTCGACGATCTGTCCCGTGAGCGGATCGCCACGGGCAACCTCGCCGAGCTGATCGAGACGCGGACCGTCACCGGCGTGACCACCAATCCCTCGATCTTCGCCGCCGCACTGAAGAACGGGGAGGCCTACGCCGAGCAGTTGACGCAGTTGTCCGCCGACGGCGCGGACCTGGACCAGGCCGTCTTCGAGCTCACCACCCGGGACGTCCAGGCCGCCTGTGACCTCTTCACGCCCGTCTACCAGGCCTCCAACGGGGTGGACGGCAGGGTGTCCATCGAGGTGGATCCCCGGTCTGCCCGGGACGCCGAGAAGACCGTCGCCGAGGCCGGCAAGCTGGCCGAGGCCGTGGACCGGCCCAACGTGCTGATCAAGATCCCCGCCACGGAAGAGGGCCTGCCGGCCATCACGGCTACCCTCGCCCAGGGACTGAGCGTCAACGTGACCCTGATCTTCTCGCTGACCCGCTACCGCGAGGTGCTCAACGCCTGGCTGCTGGGCCTGGAGCAGGCGCATGCCGCCGGGATCGACCTGTCCACCCTGCACTCCGTCGCCAGCTTCTTCGTCTCCCGTGTGGACACCGAGGTGGACCGCCGCCTCGCCGAGTCCACGGCCGAGGGGGCCGGCGAGCTGACGGGGCAGGCGGGCCTCGCCAACGCACGACTCGCCTACCGCATCTTCACCGAGACCTTGGACACGGAACGCTGGCGCGTCCTGGAGGCAGCCGGTGCCCGCCCGCAGCGTCCGCTCTGGGCCTCCACCGGAACAAAGGACCCGGCGCTGCCGGACACGCTCTACGTGACCGGCCTCGTGGCCCCGGGAACCGTCAACACCATGCCGGAGAAGACGCTGGAGGCCCTGGCCGACCATGGTGAGGTCACCGGCGACACCATCACGGCGGGCTACGAGGAAGCGGACCGCGTGCTGGACGCGATCGCCCATGCCGGCGTCGACTACAACGACGTGGTGGCCGTCCTCGAGACCGAGGGCGTGGAGAAGTTCGTGACCAGCTGGAACGAGCTGCTGGAGACCGTGCGCGCCGCGCTCAAGGACTCCGCAGCCCACTGACGGCAGCTGATTGCCGCTCGGTCACCGCTTGACCAATCCCTGAATCCCTCCCCGCACGACCCAGGAGACTGACATGAGTTCACTCGGATTGCAGGCCACCGGCGCCGCCCTCGCGGCGATCGACCGTCACGTCCCGGCCCTGGTGGACGACCGTGTCGCCAGTCGCCTGGACGGCAAGGACCACACCCTGTGGGGTCCCGCCGCGGAGGAGGAGGCATCGCAGCGCCTCGGGTGGATGGACCTCTTCGAGGACTCGCGGGAACTGGTGCCGCAGATCGAGGGCCTGCGCGCCGAACTGGCGGCCGAGGGCATCAGCCGCGTGGTCCTCGCCGGCATGGGCGGGTCCTCCCTGGCCCCCGAGGTGATCGCCGCCACCGTGGGATGTCCGCTCACCGTGCTCGACTCCACCGACCCCGAGATGGTGGGCAACGTCCTGGCGGCCGGGGTGGCGGACACCGTCCTGGTGGTGTCCTCCAAGTCCGGTTCCACGGTGGAGACCGACTCGCAGCGGCGGGTCTTCGAGCAGGCCTTCAACGACGCCGGCCTCGACGCCGCGTCCCGGATCGTCGTGGTGACGGACCCGGGCTCCCCGCTCGAGCAGTCCGCCCGCGAGGCTGGCTACCGGCGGGTCTTCACCGCCGATCCCACCGTCGGCGGGCGTTACTCCGCCCTGACCGCCTTCGGCCTGGTGCCCACTGGTCTGGCCGGCGTGGACATCGCCGCCCTGCTCGACGATGCGGAGGAGACCCGCGAGGTCCTCGCCACCGACGACCCGGGCAACCCCGGCCTCCAGCTCGGCGCCGCCATGGCTGGTACGGACCCGCTGCGCAACAAACTGGTCTTCTCCGACGAGGACTCCGGGCTGGTCGGCTTCGGCGGCTGGGCCGAGCAGCTCATCGCCGAGTCCACGGGCAAGGACGGCACCGGTGTGCTGCCCGTGGTCGTGGACGCCGGCGACCCGGAGACCCTCTCCGCCGCCGACGACCTGCTGCAGATCCGCCTGGTGGCCGACCCCGAGGATCGGGAGGCTCCAGACGCGAACGACGCATCCGATGCCGACAGTGTCCCGCCGCTCCGGTCCGAGCACGCGGTGGAGGTCTTCGGCTCCCTCGGGGCTCAGCTGCTCCTGTGGGAGTTCGCCACGGCGGTGGCCGGCCGCATCCTCGGCATCAACCCCTTCGATCAGCCGGACGTCGAGGCGGCGAAGACCGCGGCCCGCGGCCTGCTGGATGCCACGCCCAAGTCGAAGCGTCCGGACACCGTGATCGGGACCGTCGAGGTCACCGGGCCGGACGACGTCGTGAACGGCCCGGCCGGGAGCCCGGACGACCTCGGGCAGGTGCTGGCCGCCGTCGCGCAGCTGGTGCCGGCCCACGGCTACCTGGCCGTCCAGGCGTACCTGGACCGCGTGGGCTATCCGGAGCTGGAGGTCCTGCGCGCCGCCCTCGCCACGCTGTCCGGACGGCCGGTCACCTTCGGCTGGGGCCCACGGTTCCTGCACTCGACCGGCCAGTACCACAAGGGCGGCACCCCCGAAGGAGTATTCCTGCAGGTCACGGCCGATTCAGACCTGGACCTGGACATCCCGGGCCGTCCCTTCACCTTCGGTCAGCTGCTGGCCGCCCAGGCCGCCGGGGACGCCTCCGTGCTGCGCGAGCATGGCCGACCCGTGGTGCGGCTGCACCTGACCGAGCGCACAGACGGCATCGGCCAACTCCTCCGGGCAGCGCACGGCACGCAGGGATCCGATGGTGCCTGAGCCGTCGACCGGAACACGCCCGGCCAATCCCCTGCGCGACCCCCGGGACCGCCGGCTGACCCGGATCGCCGGTCCCTCCGCCCTCGTCCTGTTCGGCGTCACCGGAGACCTGGCCCGCAAGAAGCTGCTGCCGGCGATCTACGACCTCGCCAACCGGGGGCTGCTCCCGCCCGGCTTCTCCCTGGTCGGCTTCGGCCGGCGCGACTGGAGCGACGAGGAGTTCACGGCGTACGTGCGCGCATCCGTGGAGTCCTCGGCCCGGACCGGCTGGAACGACACGGTCTGGAACCAGCTGCGCGGCGGCTTCCGCTTCGTCTCCGGCGGCTTCGATGACGCCGCGGCCTACGAGGACCTCCACGGGACGCTGGCCGACCTCGAGATCTCCCGCGGCACCGCCGGCAACACCGTGTTCTACCTGTCCATCCCGCCGGACTGGTTCGAGGAGGTCAGCCAGCAGCTCGCCGACCACGGCCTGGCCGGCCGCCACCACGATGCCGGTACGCGGCCCTCCCCCGCCCGGGCCGGTTCCTCCGGGCGCCCGTGGCGCAGGGTGGTCATCGAGAAACCCTTCGGTCACGACCTGGCCAGCGCCCGGGAGCTCAACGACGTGATCGAGCAGGTGTTCGTCCCGGATGCCGTCTTCCGGATCGACCACTACCTCGGCAAGGAGACCGTCCAGAACATCCTGGCGCTGCGCTTCGCCAACCGTCTGTTCGAGCCCGTGTGGAACTCCAACCATGTGGACCACGTGCAGATCACCATGGCCGAGGACATCGGCATCGGCGGCCGCGCCGGCTACTACGACGGGGTGGGCGCCGCCCGCGACGTCATCCAGAACCACCTGCTGCAGCTGCTGGCCCTGACCGCCATGGAAGAGCCCATCTCCTTCGACGCGGATCACCTGCGCACCGAGAAGGAGAAGGTCCTGGCCGCCGTCGAGGTCCCCACGGACGACGCCGGCCTGGGCGCCGCCTCCGCGCGCGGCCAGTACACCGGTGGCTGGCAGGGCGGGGAGAAGGTCACCGGCTTCCTCGAGGAGGAGGGCTTCAACCCGGAGTCCACCACCGAGACCTACGCCGCCCTGAAGCTGGGCATCCGCACCCGGCGCTGGGACGGGGTCCCGTTCTACCTGCGCGCCGGCAAGCGACTGGGCCGCCGGGTCACCGAGATCGCCGTGGTGCTCAAGCGTGCCCCGAACCTGCTGTTCCCCGGACACGGTGAGGACGAGTTCGGCCAGAACACCATCGTCATCCGCGTGCAGCCGGACGAGGGGGTCACCATCCGCTTCGCCTCCAAGGTCCCCGGGACCCAGCAGGAGGTCCGGGACGTGACCATGGACTTCGGCTACGGCCACGCCTTCACCGAGGACAGCCCGGAGGCCTATGAACGGCTGATCCTCGACGTGCTGCTCGGTGAGCCGCCGCTGTTCCCCCGCCAGGCCGAGGTGGAGCTGTCCTGGGCCATCCTCGACCCGTTCGAGGAGTACTGGGAGTCCCTGGCCGGCCAGCCGGAGCCCTATGCCCCCGGCAGCTGGGGGCCGAAGACCGCCGACGAGCTCATGGCCCGTGACGGCCGCGTCTGGAGGAGGCCCTGATGATCATCGAGGTCCAGGACACCACCACATCCCAGATCGCCAAGGAGATGAACCGCCTGCGCGAGGCCGGGGGCGTCGTCGCGCTCGGCCGGGTGCTGACGCTGATCATCTCCACCTCGCCGGACCATGCTGAGGAGGCCATCCTGGCCGCCAACCTGGCCAGCCGAGAGCACCCCTGCCGGATCATCGTGCTGGCCGCCGGGGACGCCGCAGCTCCCACCCGGCTGGATGCGGAGATCCGGGTGGGCGGTGACGCCGGAGCCTCGGACGTGGTCATCCTCCACGGCTCCGGCTCCAATGCGGAGGAGTCCGAGTCGCTCATCGGCGCCCTGCTGCTGCCGGACGCCCCGATCGTGGTCTGGTGGCCCCACTCCGCCCCGGAGATCCCGGCCGACTCGGCCCTGGGGCGGATCGCGCACCGCCGCATCACGGACACGGCCACGGCCCCCTCGCCCCGGCGGGCCTTGATGCACCTGCGCCAGACCTACCGGGCCGGGGACACCGACCTGTCCTGGACCCGGCTGACCGGATGGCGCATCCAGCTGGCCGCGATCCTGGACGGGCTGGACTCCGCCGAGATCCTCTCCGTCACCGTGGACGGGGCCGAGGACTCCCCCTCGACCATGCTGCTGGCCGCCTGGCTCACCCGCTGCCTCGGAGTCCCCGTCACCATGGCCCACTCCAAGGCCGGTCAGGGCATGCGCTCCGTCCGGCTGCGGCGCCAGCAGGGCGACGTGGTGTTGTCCAGGCAGGCCGGTGACGTGGCCTCCCTGTACCAGCAGGGCCGGCCGATCCAGCACATCTCCCTGCCACGGCGCAGCGACCAGGACTGCCTGGCAGAGGAGCTGCGCCGGCTGGACCCGGACGAGGTCTTCGGTGATGTGGTGGTCAACGGCCTGCCCCTGACCGACCTGAAAGCAGTGTTGCCCAGTGACCGATGAGACCCGCCTGTTCTCCGACCGCGAGTCGCTCTGCCGTGACGCCGCCCATGAGCTGCTCCGAATCCTCGCCGACGCCGTCCGGGACCGGGGTGCGGCCTCGGCCGTGCTGACCGGGGGCGGGACCGGCACGGGGATCCTGGCGGCGCTCTCCGACCTGGTGTCAGCGGGGCCTGGCGTCCCGGCGGATCTCCGCATGCCCGATTGGTCCCGGGTGCACCTGTGGTGGGGCGATGAGCGTTTCCTGCCCGCCGGGGACCATGACCGCAACGAGCAGCAGGCCGAGGAGGCCCTCCTGCAGGAGCTGGTCACCCTGCACGGGATGCCCGCCGCGAACATTCACCGGATGCCCGCCGCTGACAGCTCTGCAGGGGCGGGTACGGTGCCGTTGGAGACGCAGGTGACGCAGGTGATGGAGTCGATCATGACGGCGGCGGAGGCCTATGCGTCAGAGCTCGCCGCCCACGCGCGCGTGGACGGGGGGCCGGACGGCCGCCTGCCGGTCTTCGATGTGGTGATGCTGGGCGTGGGACCGGACGCCCATGTCGCCAGCCTGTTCCCGGGCCTGCCCGGCCCCCTGACCCGCGGAGCGACGGTGATTGCCGTGGAGGACTCCCCCAAGCCGCCGCCGAGGCGGCTCTCGCTGACCGTGGAGGCTCTCAACACGGCCGAGCGGCTCTGGTTCGTGGTGGCCGGTGCGGACAAGGCCGAGGCCGTGGCTGAGGTCCGGCACGCCCGAGACGACGAGACCACCGATGCGGCCCGGTGGCCGGCATCGGTGGTCTCAGGTCGGGATGCCACCGTCTGGTGGCTGGACGGGGCGGCAGCCGGTCTGGGCTGATCTGGTGGACTGACTGGCCGGGCTGACCTGGGCTGCCGATTCTGTACCGCAGGTCCTGCCGATCCCACGGCCCAGGACGGGCTAGAAGTCCTGCGAGAACCGCATGATCAGACCGAGGGCCACCACGATCGCGCCCCAGGTCAGGCCCAGGGTGACGGTGATGCGGTTCAGGTTCTTCTCGGCCACGCCGGAGGCACCCAGCGAAGAGGTCACGCCGCCGCCGAACATATCGGACATACCGCCGCCACGGCCCTTGTGCAGCAGGATCAGCAGGACCAGCAGGACACTGATGGCGGCCAGGGCGATCTGCAGGATGAGGGTCAGGACGTCCACGTCACTCTTTCCATTGGCGGGAGGCCGTCACCGGCCCGTTCGGGTTCTTCTGCGCCGTCCGGCCGGAGCCGAACAGCCGGAATCAGTCGGTCAGCAGGTGATGCTCGAACCTGACTATGCTAGCAAACTCGGCCTCGTCCAGGCTGGCGCCACCCACGAGGAGACCGTCCACGTCCTTCTCCCGCAGGATGGAGGCCGCGTTCGAGGACTTGACGGATCCGCCATACAAGAGGCGGAGACCCGCGGCGGCCTCCTCACCATACCGGGAGGCGACGTCGGCGCGCAGGGCGGCGCACATCTGCTGGGCGTCGTCCGGACCAGCTACCTCGCCGGTGCCGATGGCCCACACGGGCTCGTAGGCCACCACCAGGTCGGTGACCTGTTCGGTGGACAGGCCCTCGAGCGCTCCGCGGAGCTGGGCCAGAGTGTGCTCCACGTGGCGGCCGGCCTGCCGGACGTCCAGCCCCTCGCCCACGCACAGGACGGGCCCGAGGCCGTGCCGCAGCGCTGCGGTGAGCTTGCGGTTGGCCATGGCGTCGTCCTCGCCGTGCAGTGTGCGCCGCTCGGAGTGACCGACCAGGACGTAGCGGCACCCCAGCTTGGACAGGAACTGTGCCGAGATCTCGCCGGTGAACGCACCGGAATCCTCGGCGGAGACGTCCTGGGCCCCATACACCAGGGGCAGCCGGTCCCCGGCCACGAGAGTCTGGACACTGCGCAGGTCCGTGAAGGGCGGGAACACCGCCACCTCGACCTTCTCGAAGTCGTGGTCCGCATCCGTGAGGATCCAGGTCAGTTTCTGCACGAGGGTGACGGCCTGCTGGTGGTCCAGGTTCATCTTCCAGTTGCCCGCGATGAGCGGGGTGCGGTCATAGACGCCGTTGGTCTTCGAGGTCATGCTCAGGCACCTGCCTGTGCCGCGTCAGGACCTGCACTGTGGTTCATGCCGTGGCCCGTGCCCGAGCGCTCCAGGGCGTCGATGCCCGGCAGGGACTTGCCCTCGAGGTACTCCAGGGAGGCACCACCACCGGTGGAGATGTGGCCGAACTGGTCGTCGTTGAAGCCCAGAGCCCGGACAGCCGCCGCCGAGTCACCGCCACCCACCACGGTCAGTCCGGTGGACTCGGTCAGGGACTGGGCCACCGTGCGGGTGCCATGGGCGAAGGCCTCGAACTCGAAGACGCCCATCGGCCCGTTCCAGAACACGGTCTCGGCCCGGCGGATCTCCTCGCCGAACGCCACGCGCGTCTCGGGGCCGATGTCCAGGCCCAGGGCGGAGGCGCCATGCGCACCGGAGGTGAGGGCCTCCACGGGCAGGACCTCATGCTCGGCGTCGGCGGCGAACGCCGAGGCCATGACGATGTCCGTGGGCAGGACGATCCGGCAGCCGCCCTTCTCGGCGCGCTCCAGGTATTCGGTGACGACGGGGATCTGGTCCTCCTCCAGCAGGGAGGCACCGACCTCGTGGCCCTGGGCCTTGAGGAAGGTGAACAGCATCCCGCCCCCGATCAGCAGGGTGTCCGCGCGATCCATCAGGTTGTCGATCACCGCCAGCTTGTCCGAGACCTTAGAGCCCCCGAGGACCACCACGTAGGGACGATCCGGCTCGCCGGTCAGGCGGGACAGCACATCCAGCTCCCGGGAGACGAGGCCACCCTGGTACGACGGCAACAGGCCGGCGATGTCATACACCGAGGCGTGCCGGCGGTGCACGGCGCCGAAGGCGTCATCCACATAGGCGCCCTGAGTCGACGGAGATGCCGGATTCGCCTGGGCTGACACGGACGAGTCGCTGCCACCGGTCAGGGCCGCCATCTCGGCGGCCAGCGCAGCACGCTCGGCCTCATCCTTGGAGGTCTCGCGCGGATCGAACCGCACGTTCTCGAGGAAGAGGATGCCGCCGTCGGGCAGGTTCGCCGACTCCTCACGGGCCGAGGCGCCCGTGACGTCAGCGGCCAGGCGCACCTCACGACCGGCCAGCTCGGCCATCCGCTCGGCCGCGGGCCGGAGCGAGAAGGCCGGGTCCGCCGCGCCCTTCGGGCGCCCGAGGTGGGCCATGACGACCACGCGTGCGCCGGCGTCGGCCAGCGCGGTGATGACCGGCAGCGAGGCGCGGATGCGGCCGTCGTCAGCCACGGCGCCGTCCTCCAACGGGACGTTGAGGTCGGAGCGGACGAGGACGTGGCGTCCTGCCACTCCTGCCTCCAGCAGGTCGTCAAGGGTCTTGGCGGTCATGCACAGGGCCTTCCGGGGTGGTGGAACGGGGGTGGGCGGGGTTCGAACCCGGACTACAGCTTAGAGGCGACCATGGAGGTCAGGTCCATCAACTGGCAGGTGTACCCCCACTCATTGTCATACCAGCCGATGATCTTGACGGTCCTGCCGATCGACTTGGTCAAGGGGGCGTCGAAGGTGCAGGCCGCCGGCGAGGTGATGATGTCCGAGGAGGTGATGGGGTCCACGTTGTAGACCAGGCGGCCCTCCAGCTCGGGGGTCTGTGCTGCGGCCTGGAAGGCGGCGTTGACCTCGTCGATCGAGGCCTCCCGCTCCAGTTCGACGGTGAGGTCCGTGGCGGAGCCGGTGATCGTGGGCACCCGCATGGCGAAACCGTCCAGCTTGCCCTTCAGCGAGGGGATCACCTCGCCGATGGCCTTGGCGGCGCCGGTGGAGGTGGGGACCATGTTCTGGGCGGCCGCCCGGGCGCGGCGGCGGTCCTTGGGGTGCGGCCCGTCATGCAGGTTCTGGTCACCGGTGTACGCGTGGATGGTGGTCATGATGCCGTCCACGATCCCGAAGGAGTCGTGCAGGACCTTGGCCATGGGGGCCAGGCAGTTCGTGGTGCAGGAGGCGGCCGAGATGATGTCCATGGCCGGGTCGTAGGAGGAGTCGTTGACGCCCATCACGAAGGTGCCGTCCACGCCCTTGCCGGGGGCCGAGAGCACGACCTTGCGGGCGCCGGCCTCCAGGTGCTTGCGGGCATCCTCGGCCTGGGTGAAGTGACCGGTGCACTCGACGACGATGTCCACGCCGAGCTCGTCCCAGGGCAACTTCGACGGGTCCTTCTCGGAGAAGACCCGGATGGTCCTGCCGTTGGCGACCAGATTGCCGTCCACGAGCTCGATCCCGTGCGGGTAGCGTCCCAGGACCGTGTCGTACTTCACGAGGTACAGCAGGTCCTCGACGTCCGCGAGGTCGTTCACGGCCACCAGCTCGAGATCGTGGCCCTCCTGCTCGATGACACGCAGTGCGTTGCGGCCGATGCGGCCGAATCCGTTGATGGCGATCCTGGTTGCAGTACTCACGGTGGTGCCTTTCGATCGGACGGAGAGGAACGAGAAGTGTGGTCTGAAGACACGAAGCGGGCCGGCCGACCGCAGTGGCCGGCCGGCCCGTCAACGGGTCACCTGGTTCAGGGGGTGATGAGCTTGGAGGCGCCGGCACGGGCGGCCTCGAAGCGGGCCGAGACGTCCGCCCAGTTCACGATGTTCCAGATGGCCTTGACGTAGTCCGCCTTGACGTTCTGGTAGTCGAGGTAGAAGGCGTGCTCCCACATGTCCAGCTGGAACAGCGGGATGGTGGCCACGGGGACGCCGTTCTGCTGATCGTAGAACTGCTCGATGACCAGGTTGCCACCGATCGGCTCGTAGGCCAGCACGGCCCAGCCGGAGCCCTGGATGCCCAGCGCGGCGGCGGTGAAGTGGGCCTGGAACTTGTCGAAGGAGCCGAAGAACTCGTCGATCGCCGCGGCCAGTTCGCCCTCGGGCTTGTCCCCGCCGTTCGGGGACAGGTTCTTCCAGAAGATGGAGTGGTTGGTGTGCCCACCCAGGTTGAACGCCAGGTCCTTGGAGAACTGGTTGACGGTGGCGAAATCGCCGGCCTCGCGGGCGGCGGCCAGCTTCTCGAGGGCGGTGTTGGCACCCTTCACATAGGTGGCGTGGTGCTTGGAGTGGTGCAGCTCCATGATCTTCGCCGAGATGTGCGGCTCCAGCGCGCTGTAGTCGTAATCAAGTTCCGGCAGGGTGAATTCAGCCATGTTTCCTCCTTGATGGACATGTATCCAGGGCCCGGGGTGCCGGGCCCTGGTGTCTGGCCCCCGTCAGGAGACCTTGCTTCCCATCCTAAGCACCCCTGTGGGGGCGTTGGCCACCGGTTCCGCTCAGAGCCGGAATGTTCAGCCGCCGGAAAGTTGCAGGCCAGCTGCAGGCCAGCTGCGGTGGGGTCATCACAGCACCCCGCAGGTCGTGGCTTCAGGAGTCGTCAGGCGTCGTGTTCGGCCGTGTCCGACGGCAGGGCGGCATCGGTCCCGGGCAGGCCCTCCTCGATGGCCCGCTTGTCCGCCATGGCGAGCAGTCGGCGGATCCGGCCGGCGATGGCGTCCTTGGTCATGGGCGGGTCGGCCAGCCGGCCGAGCTCGTCCAGGGACGCCTGCTTGTGATCCACGCGCAGCTGCCCGGCGTACTTGAGGTGGTCCGGGACCTCGTCGCCGAGGATGTCCAGAGCGCGTTCCACCCGTGCCCCGGCGGCGACGGCGGCCTGGGCCGAACGCCGCAGGTTCGCGTCGTCGAAGTTGGCCAGCCGGTTGGCGGTGGCCCGGACCTCCTTGCGGGTGCGGCGCTCCTCCCACACCAGCACGGTGTCATGCGCCCCCATCCGGGTCAGCAGGGCCGAGATGGCGTCTCCGTCACGGATGACCACGCGGTCCACGCCGCGGACCTCCCGGGCCTTGGCGGCGATGCCGAGCCGGCGGGCGGCCCCCACCAGCGCCAGTGCTGCCTCGGAGCCGGGGCACGTCACCTCCAGCGAGGAAGAGCGGCCCGGCTCGGTCAGGGACCCGTGGGCCAGGAAGGCTCCGCGCCACACGGCCTCGGCGTCGGCGACGGAACCGTTGACGATCATGGGGGGCAGGCCACGCACGGGGCGGCCGCGGACGTCCAGCAGGCCGGTCTGGCGGGCCAGGGACTCGCCGTCGCGGATCACCCGGATGACGTAGCGGCTGCCCTTGCGCAGGTTGCCGCCGGACACGACGATGATCTCGCTGCCGTGGCCGTAGACCTCGGCGATGGCGGTCCGGAGCCGGCGGGCGGTGGCGGCCTGGTCCAGCTCGGCCTCGATGACGATCCGGCCGGAGATGATGTGCAGTCCCCCGGCGAAGCGCAGCATGGCCGAGACCTCGGCCTTCCGTTCGGAAGAGCTCTTGATCCCATGATGGGCCAATTCCTCTTTCACCGCCGCCGTCAACGCCATGGCGTCTCGCCTCACATCTCTCGCTTGTACTGGTGGAGCCGCCATACCGGTGGGCGTGACGGACGACGATGACCGTATCAGGAGCCCTTGAAGGCCTCCTGAAAGGCCAAAGCCAGACGCAGTGGGTCATGGATCGGGGTCCCCGAACCGGCACCAACCCTACTAAACAGGACCACGGCCCCCAGACGCTCGGCCGCATCCACGAAGCCCTGGGCGTCCTGGACCGCGTCCTGGTCTGCTATGACGACGTCCAACCGCAGATCGGGCGCGTAGTGGTGGATGACCTCCAGGTGGTCCGCCGCGTTCATGCCGGAGGTTTCCGCGGTATCCGTGGTGAGATTCATCACGAGCGCCTTCCGGGCCGGAGTGCGGACCAGGGCCTCACGCAGCTCGGGAAGCAGCAGATGCGGCAGGACGGAGGTGTACCAGGAGCCCGGCCCGAGGACGATCCAGTCGGAGAGCTCGATGGCCTCCATGGACTCCTCACAGGCGGGAGCATTCTCCGGTTCGAGCCGGATGTGGGAGACCCTGGTGTTCTTCCCGGCGGCGGCCAGCGAGGACTGGCCCGTCACGGTCCGCCGGACCAGCTCGCCCTTCTCGTTCTCGGACAGCACGGCACCGGAGATCGCCAGCGGCACGGTGGACATGGGCAGCACCTGGCCGCGGGCACCCAACAGGGCCCCGGCCCAGCGCAGTCCGCCCACCGGGTCTCCGAGCAGCTCCCACAGGGCCACGATCAACAGGTTGCCCAGGGAGTGGTTGTCCAGCGTGGCCTCGGTGCCCTCCTTGGAGGTGAACCGGTGCTGCATGACATCGCGCCAGGTCCGCCCCCAGTCCGTGTCATCACACAGGGCGGCCAGGGCCATCCGCAGGTCACCCGGCGGCAACACGTCCATCTCCCGGCGGATGCGGCCCGAGGATCCGCCGTCGTCGGCCACCGTGACCACGGCCGTGATCTCCCCGGCGATGAGCCGCAGGGCCCGCAGCGTGGCCGACAGCCCGTGGCCGCCGCCGAGCGCGGTGACGCGGAGGGTCGGATCGTACGTCCCGGCGGGCTGGCCCGGAGCCGGAACGGAACTGGGCGCCAGGGGCAACTGGCCCGTGAAGTGGCTGCTCATGCCCGGCATCCCCGCCATCCCACTCATTCCCGGCCCAGGTCCCGGTGGTGCACGTTGACCGTGACCCTCGGTTGCTGGCTCAGCCGATGGCCCAGCTCCTCGGCCACGGCCACCGAGCGGTGCTTGCCGCCCGTGCAGCCGATGGCGAAGGTGGCGTAGTGCTTGTTCTCCCGGCGGTATCCGTCCAGGACGGGCACCAGCGCCTCGAGATAGTGGTCCACGAACTCACTGGCGCCCTGCTGCTGCAGCACGAAATCCGAGACCGCGGTGTCGCGGCCCGTGAAGGGACGCAGCTCGGGGACCCAGTGCGGGTTCGGCAGGAACCGGACATCGGCCATGAAATTCGCGTCCTGCGGGAGCCCGTACTTGAAGCCGAAGCTCATGACGTTCAGGCGCAGCACGATGGGTCCGGACTCGGTGAACAGCTCCGTGATGGTGGTCGCCAGCGAATGCACGTTCTTCGTGCTGGTGTCCACCACGATCTCGGCCTCTTCCTTCAGCTCCCGCAGGAGCAGGCGTTCGACGGCGATCCCATCCGGGATGCGCCCGGAACCCTGCAGCGGGTGCGGGCGGCGGGCCGACTCGAAACGGCGCACCAGCAGCTCGTCACTGGCATCCAGGAAGAGCACCCGGTAGTCGACGCCCTGGGCACGCAACTGCCCCAGGGCCTCCTGGATGTCCTTGAAGAGCTCCTTGGACCGCACGTCCACCACGAGGGCCAGCCGCGGGATCGCCTCCGGGGAACGGCCCACCAGGTCCGTCAGGGTGAGGAAGAGCTGTGGTGGGATGTTCTCCACCACGTACCAGCCGTGGTCCTCCAGCGCGTGGGCGGCGGTGGTCCGTCCCGCCCCCGACATGCCGGTGACGATGAGGACTTCAGAGGTGGGTGGTTTCACCGGGGTCAGGCCGTCGCTCATGCGTCCAGACTACCCAGTCCAGTCCACCCCCCTCAGTCCAGGATCTTCCCACTCAGTCCAGGATCTCCCCGGTGGTCAGGTTCACGCCGTGCGTCACCCGGTCCGCCGGGGCCATATCGGCAGTCTCGGCAGTCTCGGCAGTCTCAGCGGCTTCAGCGGACCCGCTTCCGGGCGCCGCGGTCTCGGGGTGCAGCGCCGCATGGACGGTGGCCGCCAGGGCCGGGCCGATGCCCCTGGCTTCCTGCAGCTGATCCACGCTGGCGGCACGGATGCGCTTGACCGAGCCGAAGTGCTTGAGCAGGACCTTCTGCTTGGCCGGGCCCAGGCCCTCGATGCCGTCCAGGGCAGAGGAGATCATGGACTTGCCACGCTTCTCCCGGTGGAAGGTGATGGCGAAGCGGTGGGACTCGTCGCGGATCCGCTGCAGCATGTAGAGCCCCTGGGAGGCACGTGGGAGCACGAGCGGGAATTCCTCACCCGGCAGCCACAGCTCCTCGAGCCGCTTGGCGAGGCCGACCACGGGCAGGTCGGTGATCCCCAGGTCCGCCAGGGCCTGGACGGCCGAGGCCACCTGTGGGGGGCCGCCGTCGACCACCACGAGGGAGGGCGGGTAGGCGAAACGGCGCGAGGACGGGCCGTCCGCGGGTGCCCCGGCCGGGCCCTCGGCCGCTCCGCCGGGAACCGTCTGATCAGCCGGAGCCGCCGGAGCCGCCGGATCCGTCTCGAGAGCGATCTCCCCGGTGGCGAACGTGCCACTGCGCTCCTGGTCCTCCAGGTAGTGGCGGAACCGGCGGGTGAGGACGTTGCGCATGGCGGCGGTGTCATCCCGGGCGGCGTCCCCTGTCACGCTGAACTTGCGGTAGTCGGCCTTCTTCGGCATCCCGTCCTCGACCACCACCATGGAGCCGACCACGTTGGTCCCGGAGACGTGGGAGATGTCATAGCACTCGATCCGCAGCAGCGGCTCGGGCAGTTCGAGGGCGTCCTGGAGCTCACGCAGGGCGGCGGAGCGAGTGGTCAGGTCTCCGGAGCGGCGCGTCTTGTGCACCCGCAGGGCGAGCACGGCGTTCTCCTTGACGGTCTCCATCAGGGACCTCTTGTCACCGCGCTGCGGCACCCGCAGGCTCACCTGGGCGCCCCGCATGCCGGACAGCAGGGCGGCCACCTGGTCGGCGTTCTCCGGCAGTTCGGGCACCAGGACCTCGCGCGGGATGCGGCTGGTGTCCTCGAGCGAGCCGTAGACCTGCTCGAGCAGCTGTTCCACCATGGTGGCACCCGAGACGTCCTCGACCTTCTCGACCACCCAGCCGCGCTGACCGCGGATGCGCCCGTCCCGGACGTGGAACACCTGGACGGCGGCCTCGAGCTCGTCGTCGGCGAAGGCGAAGATGTCCGCCTCCGTGGACTCCGAGAGGACCACGGCATTGCGCTCGAACACCCGCTTCAAGGCCGCGATGTCGTCCCGGCGCCGCGCGGCGTCCTCGTAGCGCAGGTCCGCCACGGCCTCCTTCATCTGGGCTTCTAGGCGGCGGATGTACTTCTGGGCGTCCCCGGCCATGAAGTCGCAGAAGTCCTGCGCGAGCTGCCGGTGCCCCGCCTGGCTGATCCGGTCCACGCACGGCGCGGCGCACTTGTCGATGTAGCCCATCAGACAGGGCCGGCCCGAGAGCTCGGCCCGGCGGAAGACGCCAGAGGAACAGGTCCGGACCGGGAAGACGCGGAGCATCAGGTCCACGGTCTCGCGGATGGCCTTGGCCGGGTGGAAGGGTCCGAAGTACTTCACGCCCTTGCGCTTGTCCCCGCGCATGACCTGCACCCGCGGGTACTTCTCGTTCATCGTCACGGCGAGGTACGGGTAGGACTTGTCATCCCGGTACATGATGTTGAATCGCGGCGTGTACTGCTTGATCCAGGTGTACTCGAGCTGCAGGGCCTCCAGCTCGGAGCCGACCACGGTCCACTCCATCGAGGCAGCGGTGAACACCATCGCCCGGGTCTTGGGATGCAGCCCGTTGGGGTCCTGGAAGTAGGACGCGAGGCGGGACCGCAGGTTCTTGGCCTTGCCCACGTAGATGACGCGCCCGTCCGGGTCGCGGAAGCGGTACACCCCCGGCGAGGTGGGCACCTCACCGGTCCTCGGGCGGTAGCTGGCCGGATCAGCCATGGCGCCTCAGTCCTGGGCGGGCGTCGGGTTCTGTCCGGCGTGGCCGCCGGAGGTGTTGCCCGAGACCGGTTCGTTGTAGGTGGCCGCGCGTTCCTGGCCCGAGAGGGCCGCGATGGCGTCCATGATCTGCGCGGTCGCCTGCCGCCGGGGCGGCAGCGGGTGCTTGGTGCCGAGATGCTCGAATTGCAGCGGCTGGCCGACGGTCAGGGAGAAGCGGTGCGGCGTGAACCGGTTCGAACCGGGCGGCTGGAGGCGTTCGGTCCCCCGCAGACCGACCGGCACCACTGGCACCCCCGTGGCCAGTGCCAGCCAGCCGACGCCGGTGCGGCCCTTGTAGAGGCGGCCGTCCCGGCTGCGGGTGCCCTCGGGGTAGATGCCGACGCCCGAGCCGGCCTCCACGTGGCCCACGAGCAACTCCAGGGCTGCCACGGAGGCGGCCATCTCACCCCGCTCGACGGGAATCGATCCCACGGAGTCGAAGAAGCCCTTCATCACCTTGCCCTTGACGCCGGGCTGGGTGAAGTACTCGGCCTTCGCGAAGAAGTGCACCATGCGCGGCATGACCGCCTGCAGGATCACGGAGTCGAAGAAGGACAGGTGGTTGCTGGCCACGATGAACCCGCCTGACTCCGGCACGTTCTCCAGGCCGGTGATGGTCGGCCGGCAGGTGACCTTGACCAGGGCACGGATCCCCGTGCGCACGGCTTCATTGGTCGCCATGGCCGTCCTCTCCAGTGGAATCGACAGAGCTGAGTGTCCCGGATGCTCCCGCGGACCCGGTCCATCATAGTGCCCGGGTCAGGTCCGGGCCGCGGTCAGCAGTGCTCGGCAGTGCGCGGGCAGGTCACCCGCGTCCTCACACAGGACCGTGGCCCCGGCTCCCTCCAGCTCGTGCCGGCTGCCGAAGCCCCAGAGCACTCCGACCCCCGGGATCCCGTGGTGGGTGGCACCGGCCAGGTCGAAGTGCCGGTCCCCCACCATCACGGCCCGCTCCGGATGCCCGACGGCGGCCAGCGCCTCGGCCATCGCCTGCACCTTGGTGCCGTGCGGCGGCAGCGGCGCGGTCTCGTCGTCGTTCGACCCGCAGACCGCCGCGAAGAGGTGGTCCAGGCCCTGGACGCGCAACAGCTGGCGCGCGAGTGAGCGGGGCTTGGAGGTGGCGACGACCAGCCGGTGGTCTGCCTCCAGGTCTTCGAGGGCGTCGCGGACACCGGGGTAGACGGTGCTGGCCGCCATCCCGTGGCTCAGGTAGCCGGCCCGGTAGTCGCGGATCACCGAGGGCATGTTCTCCGCCGTGACGCCCTCGAGGGAGGCCAGGCTCTCCTGCAACGGCGGCCCCACGAGGGACGCGAGCCGGTCCGGGCTCGGCACGGGAAGGCCGTGGCGCTCCAGGGCGGTGGCGATGCCCCCGGTGATGGCCCCCGCGGGGTCCACCAGGGTTCCGTCCAGGTCGAACAGGATCGCGGTGACGGGAGCGGTCACAGGATCTCCGCGAGGAACTGGCCGGTGTGGCTGGCCGCGTTCCGGGCGACCTGCTCCGGGGTCCCGGTGGCGACGATGCTGCCGCCTCCGGACCCGCCCTCCGGGCCGAGGTCGATCACATGGTCGGCCGATTTGATGACGTCCAGGTTGTGCTCGATCGTGATCACCGTGTTGCCCTTCTCCACGAGGGACTGCAGCACGCCCAGCAGCTTGCGGATGTCCTCGAAGTGCAGGCCGGTGGTGGGCTCGTCCAGCACGTAGATGGTCCGGCCGTTCGAGCGCTTCTGGAGCTCCGCCGCGAGCTTGACGCGCTGTGCCTCGCCGCCGGAGAGGGTGGTGGCGGGCTGACCCAGTTTGACGTACCCGAGCCCGACGTCCACCAGGGTGTTGAGGTAGCGCGAGATCTTGGTGTAGGCGGAGAAGAAGTCCGCCGCCTCGTCGATCGGCATCTGGAGCACCTCGGCGATGTTCTTGCCCTTGTAGTGCACTTCGAGGGTCTCCCGGTTGTACCTGGCGCCGTGGCAGACCTCGCAGGGGACGTAGACGTCCGGCAGGAAGTTCATCTCGATCTTCAGGGTGCCGTCACCGGAGCACGCCTCGCAGCGGCCGCCCTTGATGTTGAAGGAGAAGCGTCCGGGCTGGTAGCCGCGGACCTTGGCCTCCTGGGTGTCCGCGAAGAGCTTCCGGATCGTGTCGAACACGCCGGTGTATGTGGCGGGGTTGGAGCGCGGAGTGCGGCCGATCGGACTCTGGTCCACGTGCACGACCTTGTCCAGCTGGTCCAACCCGTTGACCCGTTTGTGCCGGCCCGGGACGTGCTTGGCGTGGTTGAGCTGGTTGGCGAGGACCTTGTACAGGATCTCGTTCACGAGCGTGGACTTCCCGGAGCCGGACACGCCGGTCACGGCGGTCAGCACACCGAGCGGGAAGTCGATGGTGACGTCCTGCAGGTTGTTCTCCCGCGCCCCGACCACGGTGATCTTCCGGTTCTTGTCCAGGGGGCGGCGCTGCTCCGGCAGGGCGATCTCGCGTCGCCCGGCCAGGTAGTCACCGGTCAGCGAGCGTTCGTTCGCCTTCAGGCCCTCGAGGGAGCCGGAGTGGACCACCTCGCCGCCGTGCTCACCGGCCCGGGGGCCGATGTCCACGATCCAGTCGGCCTCAGCGATCGTGTCCTCGTCATGCTCCACCACGATCAGGGTGTTGCCGAGGTCCCGGAGCCGCAGCAGCGTCTCGATCAGCCGCCGGTTGTCCCGCTGGTGCAGGCCGATGGACGGCTCGTCCAGGACGTAGAGCACCCCGACGAGCCCGGAACCGATCTGGGTGGCCAGGCGGATGCGCTGGGCCTCGCCGCCGGACAGCGTTCCGGCCGGCCGCTCCAGGTTCAGGTAGTTGAGGCCCACGTCCAGCATGAAGTGCAGGCGGGCCAGGATCTCCTTGAGGACCTGGTCCGCGATCTGCACGTCCCGCTCGGACAGCTCCAGCTGCTCGAAGAAGTCGATGGCGTCCTGCATCGGCAGGACCGTGGTCTCGGAGATGGACTTCCCGCCGACGGTCACGGACAGTGAGGTCGGATTCAGGCGGGTGCCGTTGCACGCCGCACAGGGGATCTCCCGCATGTAGGACTCGTAGCGGTCCCGGGCATGGTCCGACTCGGTCTCGAGGTGCTTACGGTGGATGTAGTCGATGACCCCCTCGAAGCCGGTGGTGTACCGGCGTTCGCGGCCGAAGCGGTTCCGGTAGGACACCTCGACCTTGAAGTCCTTGCCGTGCAGGACGGCCTTGCGGGCAGCGGCCGGCAGGTCCTTCCAGGGCACGTCCATGCCGAAGCCGACCTCGCTGGCCAGGCCGGAGAGCAGCCGCTGCCAGTACTCAGACGTCGACTTGCCGATCGACCAGGGGGCGATGGCCCCCTCCAGGAGGGTCTTGTCCTGGTCCGGGACCACGAGGTCCTCGTCCACCTCCAGCTTGGTGCCGATACCGGTGCAGACCGTGCACGCGCCGAAGGGATTGTTGAAGGAGAACGAGCGGGGCTCGATCTCGTCGATGGTCAGCTGGTGGCCGTTGGGGCAGGACAGCTTCTCCGAGAACGAGCGGAACTTGGGCGTCCCCTCCGCATCGAAGGCATCCCACTCGCCCGCGTTGGCCTTGGCCGGGTCCACGGCGGCGTCCACGTCCACGAAGTCGATGACCACGAGGCCGTCCGCCAGGTTCAGGGCGGTCTCCACCGAGTCGGTGAGCCGCTGGCGGATGCCGTCCTTCATGGCCAGGCGGTCCACCACCACGGCGATGGTGTGCTTGACCTGCTTCTTCAGCTTCGGTGGGTCGGACAGCTGGATGACTTCACCGTCCACGATCGCCCGGGAGAAGCCCTGGGTGGCGAGGTCGGTGAAGACGTCCACGAATTCGCCCTTGCGTCCCCGGGCCACGGGGGCGAGCACCTGAAAACGGGTCTTGGCGGGCAGCTCGCTGAGCTGATCCACGATCTGCTGTGGCGACTGCCTGCTGGCCGGCTCGCCGCACTCGGGGCAGTGCGGGATGCCGATACGTGCCCACAGCAGGCGCATGTAGTCGTAGACCTCGGTGATGGTCCCGACCGTGGAGCGCGGGTTGCGGTTCGTGGACTTCTGGTCGATCGAGACTGCCGGGGACAGACCCTCGATGAAGTCCACGGAGGGCTTGTCCACCCGGCCGAGGAACATGCGCGCATAGGAGGACAGCGATTCCACGTAGCGGCGCTGGCCCTCCGCGAAGATCGTGTCGAAGGCGAGGGAGGACTTGCCCGAGCCGGAGAGCCCGGTGAAGACGACCAGCGCATCGCGCGGGATGTCCAGGTCCACGTTCTTCAGGTTGTGCTCGCGGGCGCCCTTGACCACGATCCGATCGGGATCATGGCGGTGCGCCCCACTTGCGGGGCCGGAGGCGAGACCACGGGAGTTGCGGGACGTGGAGGACGCGGACGTGGCGGAAAGCGTATCGGAGTCGGGAGTCGTGAGGGATTTCGGCACGGAATCCACTGTATGGCAGAGAGGCTTCGAACACCTCTTCGAATCGTCGGCCCTGAGCGAATTCTCCGTCAGGAGGCCGGGAAGACGGCCTCGAGTTGCCGCGTCGCCTCACGCGGGCCGTAGCCGAGGGTACGCGCGACCTCGGCATAGACGACCGCCGCGGCGGCGAGTTGGGACTCCGCCGTGTCATTGCCCTGCGCCACCACGGTCCCCAGCCGGGGCCGGGCGGTCACGACGGCGGCCTGTTCCAGTTCCTTGTACGCGCGGGCCACGGTGTTCGCGGCCACGCCCAGAGCCGAGGCGAGTGCGCGCACCGTGGGCAGCTTGCTGCCGACCGGAAGCCGGTTGTGGTGGATGAGGTCGAGCAGTCCGGTCCGCACCTGTTCGTAGGGCGGGACGGTGGAGCCGGTATTGATGGACAGGGCGTTGACCAGCCACGCGGGGACCGGAGTGGCGGGGGACTTCGCCGGCGGTGTGCCCGCCGATGGATCCTCCGGTTGGCCTGATGCGCCCCGTGCCGCCATGTGTCCCCCCGTGTCCCTGCCTGGTCCGTGCCGTGTTTCGAGCCCTGTCCCGTGCCTGTGTGTCCAGACACCCTATCGGAGCGCGGAGCGCCGAGATGCGGGGCGATCCGCGCCAAGACCCGAGGCGGTCCAGAGGGGACGGAGCTGCGGGGATCGAGACTTGACTCCCGGTTTGGGCTTGCCCCGGTGGCGGTCAACGTCCTTAGACTATTGCTCATGCCTTCATCCACCTCCCCCATCCGGTTGCTGCACGATCTGCCCCGGGTGACGGTCCGCCAGCGGTCGGTCTCCGACATGGCGAACAACGTGTACGTCCTCACCTCGAAGACGTCCGGGACGCAGGTGCTGATCGATGCCGCGGACGACGCCGTCGCCGTCGGTGAGCTGCTGCAATCAGCGAAGGACGACACCCCCTGTGAGCTCAAGCTGGCCGTGATCATCACGACCCACCAGCACTGGGACCATATTCGGGCCCTGGCCGAGGTCGTGGAGGCCACGGGGGTTCCGACCGCGGCCGGCGTGGACGATGCCGACGCCATCGAGCGGGAGACGGGCGTGCCCGCGAAGGTCCTGCTGAACCACGGCGATACGGCGACGTTCGACGGGATCTCGATGGCCGTCGTCGGGCTCCGTGGGCACACCCCGGGCTCCGTGGCGCTGGTCTACGAGCCGGAGGACGGGCCGCCGCTCTGCTTCTCGGGCGACAGCCTGTTCCCCGGGGGCGTGGGGAACACGCAGCAGGACCCGGACCGCTTCGACTCGCTGTTCACTGACGTGGTGGAGCGGTTGTTCGAGCAGTATCCGGATGACATGATCGTCCATCCCGGCCACGGCGACGCGACCACCCTCGGCACGGAACGCCCTCACCTCGGGGACTGGCGCGTACGCGGCTGGTAGGCCCGAGACGGCGGTGACCTGACGTCACCCCCCGGAGTTCAGCTCAGATGCTGGGCGAGAGGTCGTTCTTCACACCGACGATGAAGATGCGGCGGAACGGGTAGTCCGTCAGCCGCACCCCCTCGGGCGTGGTGTAGGTCGGGTAGGACTCGCGCATGATCCGCCGGTACTCCTCGATGTACCGCTCCTGGAGATTGGTGCCATCACGCCGGTCGGCGGCCTCCAGCCGCTGCAGCGAGGGACGCAGGGCCGCGCCGCGGACCCAGTCGTACACCGGATCGGGTCCACTGAGGGGCTGACTGTAGGTGGTCTCCCAGATGTCCGCCTCGAAACCCGCTCCGATCAGGGTCTCCAGGTACTCGTCCGTGGTGTAGACCGACTCCCGTGCCACCACGCCCTCCAGGGCGTCCTCGAACTCGGGGCGGCGGGACATCTCCGCGATGGTCGCATGCGAGGGGGCGGCGAAATTGCCGGGGACCTGCACGGCGAACCAGGCTCCGGGCTTCAGGGCCTCGAGCCACCCCCGCACCAGCTGCCGATGATCGGGGATCCACTGCAGCATGGCGTTGGACACGATCACGTCCACCTCGTCGTCCGGCGCCCAGCGCGCGGCATCCACCTGGGCGAACTCCAGGTTGCCGGGCGCTCCCGACTCCGCGGCCAACTGCTGGGCGGAGGCCACCATGTCCGCTGAGGAGTCCAGACCGATCACGCGGGCGCCGGGCCAGCGCTCGGCCAGGGTCCGCGTCATATTGCCGGGGCCACAGCCCAGATCCACCACGACCTTCGGGTCGGTGGCCCGGACCCGCGCCGTGAGGTCGCGGAACGGCCGGGCCCGGCGGTCGGCGAAGACGGTGTACTGCTGGGGATCCCAGGTGAACTCCTGCATGCTCCCACGCTAGCGCGTCCCCGGCGAGACGTAAGCTGGACGTAATGTTGCTCTCCGACTTGATTCCCTCCCCCGCCGGCGGCCCCGCGACCGCGCCGGAACGCCTCTCCCCCGATGCCGTGTACGAGGGCTTCCTCGAGTGGTCCCGGTCCCGGGACATCGCCCTGTATCCCGCGCAGGACGAGGCCGTCATGGAACTCGTGCAGGGCAACAACGTCATCCTGGCCACCCCCACCGGCTCCGGTAAGTCCATGGTGGCCATCGCCGCCCACTTCCAGGCACTGGCCACCGGCCAGCGGACCTACTACACGGCCCCGATCAAGGCCCTGGTCTCGGAGAAGTTCTTCGCCCTGGTGGAGATCTTCGGCGCAGACCACGTCGGCATGGTGACCGGTGACTCCTCCGTCAACGGGAATGCCCCGATCATCTGCTGCACGGCCGAGATCCTCGCGAACCAGGCCCTGCGGGAGGGGTCCGGCCTGGACGTGGGGCCTGTGGTCATGGACGAGTTCCACTTCTACGCGGATCCCCAGCGCGGTTGGGCGTGGCAGGTGCCCCTGCTAGAGCTGCCGCAGGCGCAGTTCCTGCTGATGAGCGCCACGCTCGGGGACATCACCCGGTTCGAGGAGGACCTGACCGCACGGACGGGCCGGACCACCACCACCGTCGCGCACGCGGAGCGGCCCATCCCCCTGTCCTATGAGTGGTCCGAGGAGCAGGTGCAGGACAAGGTCGCGGAGCTGGTGGAGACCCGTCAGGCACCGGTCTACGTGGTCCACTTCTCCCAGCTGGACGCCGTCGAACGGGCGCAGTCCCTGTCCTCCGTGTCCGTGGCGACCCGCGAGGAGAAGGACGCCATCGCGGAGCGGATCGCCGGCTTCAGGTTCTCCTCCGGCTTCGGCAAGACCCTCAACCGGCTGGTCCGGGCCGGCATCGGGGTCCACCATGCCGGGATGCTGCCCAAGTACCGCCGGCTCGTGGAACGCCTGGCCCAGGAGGGGCTCCTGAAGGTCATCTGCGGCACGGACACCCTCGGCGTCGGTATCAACGTGCCGATCCGCACCGTGCTCATCACGGCCCTCAGCAAGTACGACGGTCAGCGCACCCGCATCCTGCACGCCCGCGAGTTCCACCAGATCGCCGGACGGGCCGGCCGCGCCGGCTATGACACCTCGGGACTCGTGGTGGTACAGGCCCCCGAGCACGTCATCGAGAACGCCAAGGCCCAGCAGAAGGCGGCCGCCAAGTTCGCGAACATCAAGGACGAGGCCGAGCGCAGCAAGCGCATGAAGCAGTCCACGAAGTCCTCCCCGAAGAAGACGCCGCCGAAGGGCTTCGTCTCCTGGGGCAAGGCCACCTTCGAGAAGCTCATCTCGGCCGAGCCCGAGGCCATGACCAGCCAGATGCGCATCAGCCACTCGATGCTGCTGAACATCCTCGACCGCCCGGGTGATCCGGTCGTCGCGGTCCGCCGGATGCTGCGCAACAGCCACGAGACCCCGGCCAAGCAGGCCGCCCACGTGCGCCGCTCCTTGGGCATCTTCCGCGAGCTGCTGGCCACCGGCGTGGTGGAGAAGCTGCCCGAGCCGGACGCCGAGGGCCGCACCGTGGACCTCACCGTCGAGCTGCAGCCGAACTTCGCCCTCAACCAGCCCCTCTCCCCCTTCGCCCTGGCCGCCTTCGACCTGCTCGATCCGGCCGACCCGGGCTACGCCCTGGACATGGTCTCCATCGTGGAGTCGACCCTCGAGCCTCCCCGGCAGGTGCTCTCGGCCCAGGTCAAGAAGGCCCGCGGTGAGGCCGTGGCGGCCATGAAGGCCGAGGGCATGGACTACACGGACCGCATGAACGCCCTCGATGAGGTCACGTACCCGATGCCGCTGGCCGAACTGCTCGAGCAGCAGTTCGAGCTGTACAGCGCCTCAGCCCCCTGGCTCCATGACTTCGAGCTGACCCCGAAGTCCGTGGTCCGGGACATGTACGAACGCGCCATGGGCTTCGGTGACTACGTGAACTTCTACGGGCTGTCCCGCTCCGAGGGGGTGCTGCTGCGCTACCTGACCGATGCCGTCAAGGCGCTCAAGCAGACCATCCCGCAGGACGACCGGGACGAGGAACTCGACATCCTGGTGGCCTGGCTGGACGAGATCGTCAAGCAGACCGACTCCTCGCTCATCGAGGAGTGGGAGGACCTGCTGGCCGGGGACATCGAGGAGTTGAAGAAGGACCACGAGCAGTTGGCCCCGCCGGAGCCCCCACGGCTCACCGCCAACAAGCCGGTCTTCACCGTGATGGTCCGCAACGCCCTGTTCCGCCGGGTGCGGCTGTTCGGCGATGAGCAGGACGGCGCCCTCGCCGAGCTCGGCAAGGACGCCGGTGATGCGTTCTCCGCCGACGACTGGGCGGACGCCCTGGACGGCTACTTCGGGGACTACGAGGACATCGACGACGGCCCCGCCGCCCGCGGGCCCCAGTACTTCCGCGTGGACACCACTCCCCAACCAGGGCCCGACGGCGGCGCCCCGGCCGGCGTCTCCGGCTCCCGTTGGTGGACGGTCCGGCAGGTCCTCGTCGACCCGGAGGGCCACCTGGACTGGGGCATCAACGCCCTCGTCGACCTGGACGCCTCGGACGATGCCGCGCACCCCGTGGTGCACGTGGTGTCCGTGGGTGCCCCAGAGCCCGGCTGGACCGTGTGAGCTGCACCGGTGAGCTGAGCCGCTGAACTGAACCTGTGAACTCAACAGCGTGACCTGACCTCTGTGAGAAGGAGACCCGACGCGTGAGCGCCACCATCCCCGGAACCGTTCCCGGCACTGTCCGTCCGGCCGTCCCAGCAGACGTCCCGCATATCCTCCGGCTCATCAGGGACCTCGCGATCTATGAGAAGGAGCCGGACGCCGTGAAGACCACGGAGTCCGCCCTGGAGGCGAGCCTCTTCGGCGACCAGCCGGCGGTCTTCTGCCACGTCATCGAGGACACGCTTCCGGCGTCCGACCCCACCGTGGTGGGCATGGCGCTGTGGTTCCTGAGCTACTCCACGTGGGAGGGCACCCACGGGATCTGGCTCGAAGACCTCTACGTGGACCCGGCCATGCGGGGACGCGGGCACGGCAAGAGACTGCTGTTGCACCTGGCCGGGATCGCGGCCGAGCGCGGCTATGCGCGTTTGGAATGGACCGTCTTGGACTGGAACGAGCCGTCGATCGGTTTCTACCGCTCTCTCGGCGCCATCTCCCAGGACGAGTGGACGACGTTCCGGCTCACGGGCGCCGCACTCGAGGAGGCCGCCGCCGGCGCCCACCCAGTCACCTCGGACGGCCACCGGTGACAGCCGGCGTCGCGGGTGATCCCCGCACCTTTGCGCGGCCGGCCGAGGTGCTCGCCTCAGGTGTGTGTACCCACCGCGCCGGCGCGGAGGCTCGGCTGCTGGACGGGACCCGCATCACCGACCACTGGTTCGAGTTGCCGCTGGACCATGCCCGGCCGGAGGGGGCGCGGATCCGGGTGTACGCCCGCGAGTACGTCTCCGGCACCGACCCGGACAGCGCAGCGCCCCTGGACAGTTCGGCAGAGGATGGGGCAGCCGGCGCACAGGACGGCCTGCCATGGCTGTTGTTCCTGCAGGGCGGGCCCGGTGGTAAGGGCGTGCGCCAGGCCCAGCTGGGCGGGTGGATGAAGGAGGCATCCCAGCGGTTCCGGATCCTGATGCTGGACCAGCGCGGCACCGGCCTGTCCACCCCCGCCAACCGCAACACACTGCCCCTGATCGGCACTCCCGAGGAGCAGGCGGACTACCTGGTGCACTTCCGGGCACCCTCCATCGTGCAGGATGCCGAGCTGATCCGGCTGATGCTCGGTGCGGAGCCGTGGACGGTCTTCGGGCAGAGCTTCGGCGGGTTCTGTGCCCTGAGCTACCTGTCCTGGCACCCCGAGGGGATGTCCCGGGCCCTCATCACCGGAGGGCTCGCGCCGCTGGACGGCCCCGCTGACCGGGTGTACCGCGCCACCTACCAACGCATGCGTGCGCGCAACGAGGAGTACTTCGGGCGTTTTCCAGAGGACCGTCAGATCCTGGGCCGCGTCTACGATGCCGTTCGTGCCGGCGAGACGGGAGCCGCGCTGTCGGTGGTACTCCCGGACGGGTCGCCCGTCACGGTGGGGCGCGTCCAGATGCTGGGGATGTTCCTCGGGGGCAACACCCGGATGGACCAGCTTCACTACCTGCTCCAGGAGGCGTTCGAACGGGTGCCGTCCGCCGCGGGGACCTTCACCGAAGCCCTCACGCACACCCTCACCGACACCTTCCTCCACGGCCTGTACCAGCAGGTCTCCCGGGCCACGAATCCGCTCTATCTGGTGATGCACGAGTCCATCTACGCCCAGCCGGCTCAGGTCTCGCACGCGCAGCCGGGATCGCCACCGGCGGCACAGCTGGCTCCACCGCCGGAGGACGCCACGGCCACGGCGTGGGCCGCCCAACGCGTCCTGCGGTCGTTCTCCGACCTCGCGGACTTCGATCCGGATCGGACCGCACACCCGCTGCTCACCGGGGAGATGGTCTTCGACTGGTATGCGGATCTGGACCCCGCCCTCAGGCCACTGCAGTCCGTGACCGAGGAGTTGGCGCGCCGCACCGACTGGGGCCCCCTGTACGACCCGAAGGCCTTGGCCGCCAACACCGTCCCGACGGCCGCCGCCGTCTACACCCACGATGTCTACGTGGACCGGGACCTCTCCCTGGAGACGGCTTCCCGGGTCCAGGGCCTGACGGTTTGGGAGACGGACGCGTTCCACCATGACGGCATCGGGGACGACGGTCCGGGCATCCTCCGCCGGCTGCTGGAGATGACCGGCCCCTAGGCGATAGGCAGCGGTTCCCGGCATGCGCCTCTTGACTGGCTCAGGGCGCACGAAAGCCCCGGCCCGGATTGTTCCGGACCGGGGCTTCGATATTGACCACAGCTTTCCGCGAAAGGTGGCAGGACGGGCAAACCTAGATCGTCGGGCCTTCCCGGTCGACGATGTGCTGGGACACCGGGGCCTCACGGCCGGCGGCCATGGCATCGGCCAGCCGCGTCTCGTGGGCGGTCCGGATCACCCGCGAGTACTTGTCCTTGTGCTCGACGAGCTCGCCACGCCACTTCGGCGAGACCTGCTCCGCCGCACTGGTCCACCGGTCCATCTTCTCGGCAGCCTCGTGGCGCTCCTCCGTGGAGGCCGACTCGTCCAGCTTCGTGTACCGGTAGGCGAACTTCTCGGCGTTCTGCAGGGCGATCAGCGCCCGGCCCTTCGGGCTGTACAGCGAGGCCAGCACCGTGATCACCAGGATGACCACGATCACGAGCAGGGACGTCGTGGTCGGGATCTCCTGGACCGCGACGTTTTCTCCGCCGTTGATGAACGGCAGGTTGTTCTCGTGCAGGGCGTGCAGGATGAGCTTGACGCCGATGAAGCCGAGGATCGCGACCAGCCCGTAGGTGAGGTAGACGAGCCGGTCCAGCAGGCCGTCGATGAGGAAGTACAGCTGGCGCAGACCCATCAGCGAGAACGCGACGGCAGTGAAGACGATGTACGGCTCCTGGGTCAGGCCGTAGATGGCCGGGATGGAGTCGAAGGCGAAGAGGACGTCCGTGGCACCGATGGCCACCATGACCAACAGCATCGGGGTCATGACCTTCTTGCCGTTCTCGATCGTGAACAGCTTGTCGCCGTCGTACTTGTCCGAGGCCGGTATAACGCGCTTGGCCAGGCGGACCATCACATTGTCTGCCTCGTCCTTCTCCTCGTCCTTGGACAGCGCGCCCTTCAGCTGGCCGCCGGCGATCAGCAGCAGGGCCAGGCCGAACAGGTAGAACACGTCCGACCACAGTTCGATGATGGCGGCGCCGAGGAAGATGAAGACGGTCCGGGAGATCAGCGCGAAGGTGATGCCGAACAGCAGGACCTTCTGCTGGTCCTCGCGGGGCACCTTGAACGACGCCATGATGACCAGGAAGACGAACAGGTTGTCGACGCTCAGCGCCTTCTCGGTGATGTAGCCCGCGTAATACTCGACGGCATGCTGGGAGTCGCCCAAGGCGAAGAACACCAGGCCGAACACCAAGGCAATCCCCACGTAGATGGACGACCAGAGGGCCGACTCCTTGATGGTGGGGATGTGTGCTTTGCGCACGTGGAAGAAATAGTCGAAGAGCAGCAGGGCCACGATGACAGCGATCGTGATAGCCCAGGTCCAGCCGTTGATAACCATGCGGTCACTTTCCGTGAGGAGGGCGGTGCGCGACCCGCTCCCGCCAGTAAGGGAGTCGGAAACGTTGCACACATTCAGGTGGGTGCCGCAAGTCTCTCCGCCTGCCAGGGGCCGCTCCCTATGGGTTACGGTCCCGGCAGGCCACTGCGTCCGGCCGGCTCTCCCCGTGGACAGATCCAGCGTGTTGACGATCGCAGTGTTAGGGATACTCCCCTACGCCGTGGACCAGTGTACCCCGCCAACGCCTGTAGTCAGGAGTGGCGGCCGTCAGGCGTGGCCCTCGCGCTGCATCTGCCGCAGCTCCTTCTTCAGCTCAGACACCTCGTCACGGATGCGCGCGGCCAGCTCGAACTGCAGGTCCACGGCCGCCTGGTGCATCTGTGCACTCATCTGCTCGATCAACTCGGACAGGTCCTTGGCCGGCAGCTTCGCGAAGTCCGGGGTACCCGCACCGCCGGAGCCACCAGCCGAGTCGCCCTCGGTGGCGTGGGCGGCTGCGGCACGTTGCTCGTCGGTGATCGTGGCGGTGTAGCCACGCTTGCCCATCCCGTAGTCGAAGCCGCTCTTGACCCCGCCCATGCCGGCGAGGAAGTCCGCGGAGTCGGCGTCCTCCCGGGCGAGCTGGTCGGTGATGTCCGCGATCTTCTTGCGCAGCGGCGTCGGGTCGATGCCGTGTTCCCTGTTGTAGGCCTCCTGCACCTCGCGGCGCCGGTTGGTCTCGTCGATGGCCTGCCGCATGGAGTCGGTGATCCGGTCGGCATACATGTGGACCTGTCCGTCCACGTTGCGGGCCGCGCGGCCGATGGTCTGAATCAGTGACGTGGAGGAGCGCAGGAAGCCCTCCTTGTCCGCATCCAGGATGGACACGAGGGAGACCTCGGGCAGGTCCAGTCCTTCACGCAGTAGGTTGATGCCCACCAGGACGTCGAAGACGCCCTTGCGCAGGTCCCGCAGCAGCTCCACGCGACGCAGGGTGTCCACGTCCGAGTGCAGGTACTCCACCTTGACCCCGTGCTCGAGCAGGTACTCGGTGAGATCCTCGGCCATGCGCTTGGTCAGCGTGGTCACCAGCACCCGCTCGTTACGTTCGCTGCGGACGCGGATCTCCTCGAGCAGGTCGTCGATCTGGCCCTGGGTCGGTTTGACCACCAGCTCCGGGTCCACCAGCCCCGTGGGCCGGATGATCTGCTCCACCACGCCGTCGGCCTGGCGCAGCTCGTACTTGCCGGGCGTGGCGGAGAGGTAGACGGTCTGGCCGATGCGTTCCAGGAACTCGTCCCACTTCAGGGGCCGGTTGTCCATGGCGGACGGCAACCGGAACCCGTGCTCCACCAGGGTGCGCTTGCGGGACATGTCCCCCTCGTACATGGCCCCGATCTGCGGGATGGTCACGTGGGACTCGTCCACCACCAGAAGGAAGTCGTCCGGGAAGTAGTCGATCAGGCAGTGCGGGGCGGAACCGGCGTCGCGGCCGTCGATGTGCCGCGAGTAGTTCTCGATGCCGTTGCAGTACCCCATCTCCTGCATCATCTCGAGGTCATAGGTGGTGCGCATCCGCAGCCGCTGGGCCTCGAGCAGCTTGTTCTGGGACTCGAACTCCTGCAGGCGGTCCCGCAGCTCGTCCTCGATGGTGCCGATGGCCCGGTGCATCCGCTCGTCCCCGGCCACGTAGTGCGAGGCCGGGAAGATGTACATCTCCTCCTCCTCGCGGACCACGTGCCCGGTCAGGGGGTGGAGCGTCTGGATGGCCTCGATCTCGTCCCCGAAGAACTCGATCCGGATGGCCAGTTCCTCGTACATCGGGATGATCTCGACCGTGTCCCCGCGGACCCGGAAGGTCCCGCGGTGGAAGTCCTGGTCATTGCGCACGTACTGCATGGCCACGAACTGGCGCAGCAGCGTGTCCCGGTCCATCTCCGCGCCCCGGCGCAGGGTGACCATCTGCTCGATGTACTCCTCCGGGGTACCCAGGCCGTAGATGCATGACACGGTGGCGACCACCACCACGTCACGGCGGGTCAGCAGGGCATTGGTGGCGGAGTGACGCAGACGTTCGACCTCCTCGTTGATCGAGGAGTCCTTCTCGATGAAGGTGTCCGACTGCGGAACGTACGCCTCCGGCTGGTAGTAGTCGTAGTAGGAGACGAAGTACTCGACCGCGTTGTTCGGGAGCAGCTCCCGGAATTCGTTGGCCAGCTGCGCCGCGAGCGTCTTGTTCTGCACCATGATGAGCGTGGGACGCTGCACCTTCTCGACCAGCCAGGCCGTGGTGGCCGACTTGCCGGTACCGGTGGCGCCGAGCAGGACGATGTCCTTCTCTCCGGCCTGCACCCGCTCGGCGAGCTCGGCGATCGCCTTCGGCTGGTCGCCCGAGGGCTGGTACTCCGAGATGACCTCGAACGGGGCCACCTGCCGGTTGATCTTCTGCGCCAGACTCATGGACCCAGCCTACGCCGGGGACCGGATGTGCCCAGGTCCCCAAGTCCTGTTGTTCACCTTTGGCCCCCAACCCCGTCACCCGGGAACGCAAAATCGTTTACGGCGGCTCCCTACGGTCAGCGCATGCCTTCTGTTGTTCGCCCTGGTGCCCCCGTGCCCGGCGCGGTCCCCCTGACCGTGGCCACGCCGGCGATCCCGTCGACCTCCCGCACTCCTGCGGCACCTCGACGCGGCCGATGGCAACGCCGAGACCTCTGGCTGGCCGTGTTGCTGCTGGCGCCGAACCTCATCCTGCTGGTGGTGTTCACCTACCGACCGCTGCTGGACAATATCCGGCTGTCCTTCACCAACTGGAACATCTCCTCCCCCACAGCCCAGTACATCGGCTTCGACAACTACGTGGAGTGGGCGGGGCGGCCGGACTCGTGGAAGATACTGGGCATCACCCTGGTCTTCACGGTCGCCACCGTGGCCGGTTCCATGGTGATCGGCCTCGTCATGGCCCTGGTACTGGACCAGAACCTCCGCGGCCGCGGCTTGGTTCGTTCCCTGGTCTTCGCCCCGTACGTCATCTCCGGTGCCGCCATCGGAGTGGCATTCCAGTTCGTCTTCGATCCCCGCTTCGGCATGATCCAGGACCTGCTTGCGCGCGTGGGCCTGGACAGCCCGAACTTCTACCAGGATCCGGACTGGGCGCTGTTCATGGTCACCAGCACCTACATCTGGAAGAACGTGGGATATGTCTTCGTCATCTACCTGGCCGCGCTGCAGGGACGCAGGATCGAGCTGGACGAGGCGGCCCAGATCGACGGGACCGGGCCGTTCCGCCACTTCTTCCGGATCGTGCTGCCCCAGCTGAGGCCCACGACCTTCTTCCTGTCCGTCACGGTGCTGCTCAGTTCGGTCCAGGTCTTCGACATCATCAACGTGATGACGCGCGGCGGACCCATGGGTAACGGAACCACCACCATGGTCTATCAGATCTACCAGGAGACCTTCGTCAACTCCCGCGCCGGCTATGGCGCCACCGTGGCCACCATCATGTTCGTCATCCTGCTGGTCATCACCGTGATCCAGGTGCGCTTCCAGGATCAGAAGGACTGAGGACCCAGACATGGCCCGCTCCACCCTCTTCGCCTCCAAGCCCTCCGTCACGCCCGGCACCCTGTTCGGATACGCATCCATGGTGGTCATTGCGGCCATCGTGTTGGTGCCCATCGCGTTCATCCTGCTGACCTCCCTCAAAGAGCGGCCGGACATCTACACGGAGCCGGTGCAGTGGATCCCGGATCCGTTCACGGCGGAGAACTACGCCACCGTCATCGACGACGTCCCCTTCATCCGGTACTTCCTGAACTCCCTGCTGATCACCACCGTCCTCACCGTGGTCCAGGTGGTGCTGGGCATCATCACCGCCTTCGCCCTGGTGTTCCTCCACTACCCTGGCCGCCGCATCGTCTTCCTCTTCGTGGTCGCCTCCCTGATGGTGCCCAACCAGGTGACGGTGATCTCGAACTATGCGCTGGTGGCCGAACTCAACTGGCGCAACACCTTTGCCGGCATCATCATCCCCCTGGCCGGAGTGGCCTTCGGGACCTTCCTGATGCGCAACCACTTCGCCTCCCTGCCCCGCGAGATCGTGGAGTCGGCGCACCTCGACGGCACGGGGCCCTTCCGGTTGCTCTTCCGGATCCTGTTGCCGATGTCCTGGCCCACCGTGGTGGCATTCACCCTCATCACGATCGTCACGGAGTGGAACCAGTACCTGTGGCCCTTCCTGATGGCGGACACGGCATCCGTCGCCCCGCTCCCGGTTGGCCTGACCTTGTTGCAGAACAACGAGGGCAGCACCAACTGGGGCCCGGTCATGGCCGGCACCATTCTCACGATGATCCCCATACTCATCGTCTTCCTGATCCTGCAGAAGCAGATGATCAAGGGCCTCACCGCTGGCGCGGTGAAGGGCTGATCCAGACCATCCATCCCCTATCTCCCGTCCCCTACATCAGTGACATCACTCATCACCAACACCAACACCAACACCAACAAAGGATCCCCATGATGACCCGTCTCTCCACCCGACGCCTCATGTCCGGCGCGGCCACCTTGAGCATTGCCGCCCTCGCCCTGACCGCCTGTGCCGGCACCGGCGGCGCCACCACCTCGGAGGCCGCGGACACCGGCTCCGCCGAGAAGATCGTCTTCTGGTCCAACCACCCGGGCTCCTCCAAGGACATCGAGGAGGAGATCATCGCGGAATGGAACGAGGAGAACCCGGACACCCCGGTGGAACTCGTGGACGCCGGAGCGAACTACGAGGAGGTGGCCCAGAAATTCAACGCAGCCCTGGCCGGCGGCGACCTCCCGGACGTGGTGGTGGCCTCGGACGTGAACTGGTTCAACTTCGCGCTGAACGACAACTTCGCCGAGATGGGTCCGCTCTGGGAGTCCCAGGACGTGGAGTCCGACGACCTGGTGGACACCCTGCGCGACGACTACGAGTTCAACGATGAGCACTGGGCCATGCCCTACGCCCGCTCCACCAACCTGATGTACGTCAATGACCAGATCTTCGAGGAGGCCGGTCTGCCGGCGGAGGGCTTCGAGACCTGGCAGGACTTCGCCGAGGCCGCCCCGGCGCTGAAGGAGGTCACCGGGGATGATCCGGTGCTCGTGATCCCGGACGGCTCGAACTACCTCGACTGGTACTTCCAGGGCATGATCTGGACCTTCGGCGGGGCCTACTCCGAGGACTGGACCGCCACCTTCACCCAGCCCGAGTCGATCGAGGCCGGCGAGTTCCTCCAGGAGATGGTCCAGGAGGGCTATATCGAGATCAGCAACGACGCCGTGAACACCTTCGGCGTCGGCTCCGCCGGGGCCCTGCTCGAGTCCACCGGCTCCCTCGGGGGCCTCAAGGAGACAGCGGCCATGGACTTCACCACGGCCTACCTGCCGGGTCCCACGCCGGGTGCCGCCACTGGTGGTGCGGGTCTCGCGATCCCGTCCGGGATCTCCGAGGAGCGCCAGGCCAACGCCGTGCGATTCATCGACTTCCTCACCAACACCGACAACACCGTGAAGTTCAGCCAGGCCACCGGGTACATGCCCGTGCGCAAGTCCGCCCTGGAGCACCCGGATGAGGTGGCCTTCCTGGAGGAGAACCCGAACGCGATGACGGCCATCGAACAGCTCAACGAGAACACCCAGCCGCAGGATGCCGCCCGCGTCCTCGTACAGGGCGGCGGGGCCCGGATCGGTGGCGCCCTGGACGAGATCACCACCGGCGGCGCTGACGTCACCGAGGTCTTCACGCGCCTCGAGGAGGAGACCCAGGAGATCATCGACCGGGACATCAAGCCCAAGCTCGACCAGCAGTAGACAGTCGCACCCGGCAGCCGCCGGCAGCGCCAGCCCGAGCCGCCGGTCCCGTCCCCTGCGCGGGGATGGGACCGGCCGTCCACCCCCCGACCCCCCTCTCCAGGAGCCCCTTCAGATGGCCAGCATCACGTTCGAGAACCTCACCCGCCAGTACCCGGGCAACCCCCACCCCTCGGTGGTCGGCCTGGACCTGGAGATCCACGACGGTGAATTCCTGGTGCTCGTGGGACCCTCCGGCTGTGGGAAGTCGACCACCCTGCGCATGCTCGCCGGCCTCGAACCCATTGACGACGGCCGGCTGCTGATGGACGGCCGGGACGTCACCGGACAGAAGGCCTCCCAGCGGGATGTGGCCATGGTCTTCCAGTCCTATGCCCTCTACCCGAACATGACCGCACGGCAGAACATGGCCTTCGCGCTGCAGAACCGTAAGGTGCCCCGTGGACGCATCACGGAACTTGTGGAGGAGGCCTCCCGGATCCTCCAGCTCGACGACCTCATGGAACGGAGGCCGGCGGCGATGTCCGGTGGCCAGCGCCAGCGGGTGGCCATGGGCCGGGCCATCGTCCGCCAACCACAGGTGTTCTGCATGGACGAGCCCCTGTCCAACCTGGACGCCCAGCTGCGGGTGTCCACCCGGGCGCAGATCGCAGAGCTACAGCGACGATTGGGCACCACCACCGTGTTCGTCACGCATGACCAGACCGAGGCCATGACCCTCGGTGACCGGGTCTGCGTGCTGAACGCGGGCCTCCTGCAGCAGGTCGGCACCCCGCAGCAGTTGTACTCAAGGCCCCGCAACACCTTCGTGGCCGAGTTCATCGGAACCCCTGCCATCACCCTCGTGGACGGCGTCCCGGTGCGTGACGGCGCGGCCCACCTCGGCGGCACCGGGCACCGGATCGCTCTGCCCGCCGGTGCCTCGGACGCAGGTCCTGTCCTCACCGTCGGCCTGCGCCCGGAGGCCTGGCGTACGGTCAGCCTGGAGTCCCACCCTGGCGCCCTCCAGATCACCGTGGCGCTCGTGGAGGACCTCGGTGCTGACCAGTTCGCCTACGGGCTGCCCGCGCGTCCAACCGAGGGAGTCACGGTGCGGGGCGGCCGCGTCTGCGTGCGATTGCCCCGCGGGCACCGGGTGGAACCCGGTGAGACCCTGGCCGTCGAACCGGTCATCGACGAGGCGTATCTCTTCCACGCCGAGACGGGTCTGAATCTCCGGTCGGTTTGAACGGCACCACATACTCGTCCCACACCCGGCGCGTCGTGCGGCGCAGGTCCTCCAGGCCGGCGTCGTTGACCATGAGCACGTCCGCCGCGGCGCGGCGCTGCTCGTCCGTGGCCTGGGCAGCGATACGGGCCCGCGCATCATCCTCGGTCATCCCCCGGTCCCGGATCATCCGCACCACCCGCTCCTCTGGGTCCGCCTCCACGACCAGCACGAGGTCGTAGGAGCCCGCCTGCCCGGACTCCACCAGCAGCGGCACGTCCTGGACCACGACGGCGTCCGGGCCGGCCTCGATGACGAGCCGCCGGCCCTCGGCCCGCACCAGGGGGTGGATGATCCCGTTCAGCAGCGCCCTGGCCTCTGGATCGGCGAACACCAGCTTCGCGACGGCGGCGCGGTCCATGGAGCCGTCCGCAGCGATCGCTGTGGGGCCGAGGGCCTCACGCACGCGGCGCAGGCCTTCACTGCCGGGCGCCACGACGGCGCGGGAGAGGGCGTCTGCGTCCACCACGATGGCGCCGAGGGCGGACAGCTCCGCGGCCACCGTGGACTTGCCGCTGGCGATGCCGCCGGTCAGTCCGATGTGCAGCCGGGGCCTGACCATTCCGTCTTCGGTCTCGTTCACCTCGCTCACTGGGATCCGCCCTCAGGAGTGGCGCTGCCCGCAGCGGTGGTGGCGTGGTGCTCATCGAGGACCGGCTGCACATACTCGTCCCAGAAACGCCGCGTGGCCTCGGAGAGGTCGTTGAGGCTCGCATCGTTGACGATGATCTGGTCGGCGATCTCCCGGCGCTCGGCGTCCGTGGCCTGGGCATCCACCCGCGCCCAGGCCTGCTGCATGGACATCCCGCGCTCGTGCACGAGCCGGTTGACCCTCGCCTCCGCAGGGGTCTCCACGGTGAGCACCACGTCGAACTCGCCCGCAGAGGCCGTCTCCACCAGCAACGGCAGGTCGACCACCACCACCGCCTCGGGGCCGGCCTCGCGGGCGATCCGCTGGATCTCCTCCCGCACCCTCGGGTGGACGATGTCATTGAGGCTCTCCCGGGCCACGGTGTTGCCGAAGACGAGCTGTGCCAGGGCCTGACGATCCAACTCACCGTTATCGGCGATCACCTCCGGACCGAATCCCTCACGGATTTCTGCCAGGGCCTCGGACCCCGGCGCGACGGCCGCGCGGGCCAGCTCGTCGGCGTCGATGACCACGGCGCCCCACTCCGCGAGGTCACGGGCCACGAGCGACTTCCCGGAGGCGATGCCACCGGTCAGGCCGACCGTCAACAGCCCACGGCTCTCCAGCGCCTGTTGCCGGTGGTAGGTGTTCGGCTGGAGTGCCTCGTACTCGGGTTCGGTGCCCACCTCGTACTCCGGCCGGATCACGTACTCGTCCAAGTCGTGCTCGTCCTCGTGGGCGCGGCGGTGGTACTCCTCGATCGGCAGCACCTGCTTCCACTGCCGGGTGCGCAGTGGCCGGGCGGTTCCGGCGTCCTCGCGCAGGGCCTGGAGCAGCAGCCAGGCCTGGAACAGGGACAGCGCCATCACCGGGGCACCGATGACGATGATGACCTCCTGGAGCGCGTTCAGGCCGTTCTCCCCCGAGGTCACCAGGATGACGGCGCAGACCAGGCCCACGGACACGGCCCAGAACACGCGCTGGCGCTTCGGGCCCTCGTCCTCGTGCCCGGAGGCCATGGAGTCCAGGACCAGGGCCCCGGAGTCGAGTGACGTCACGAAGAAGATGACGATGACGATGAGGGCCAGGACGGCGGTGACCAGGTACAGCGGGTAGGACTGCAGCAGCTGGAAGAGTGCCGCCTCCACGTTCCCGTCGGTGACGATCGTCTCCGTCAAGGACCCCGCGGTCCCCTCGGCACGGTCGATGCTGAAGGCGCTCAGGCCGTAGATACCGAACCAGATGACCACGAAGGCCGTCGGCAGGCCGAGGCAGGCGGTGACGAAGGCACGGATCGAGCGGCCGCGGGAGATCCGGGCGATGAACAGCCCGACGAAGGGCGACCACGTCACGGTCCAGGCGTAGTAGAAGACGGTCCAGTCACCCGACCACTCACCGCCGCCGAAGGTGTCGTTGAAGAAGGACAGCGCCGGAAGGTGGGACAGGTACGCCCCCGCCGACTCGACGATGCCGCGCACGGTGTCCATGGTGGCGCCCCACATGAGCACATAGACCAACAGCACGATCGCCAGCACGATGTTCAGGTAGGACAGCCGCTTGATGCCCTTGTCCAGACCGGCCAGGGCCGAGGCCAGGGCGATGCCCGTGATGATGGCGACAATGCCCGCCTGCAGCCACCCGCTGATGGGGACGCCCATGACGTAGTTCATGCCGCTGTTGATCTGCATGGCGCCCAGGCCCACGGAGACCGCCAGGCCGAACACGGTGGACAGCACGGAGATGATGTCCACGAGCTTGCCCCAGGGGCCGTGGATCCGGTCCCCGAGCAGGGGTTGCAGGGCCGAGGACACGCGCGGCGGCAGCTTGCGCTTGTAGGTGAAGTAGCCGAAGCACAGCCCGGGGACCACCAGCAGGGCCCACATGTGGATGCCGAAGTGGAAGTTGGAGATGGCGAGGGCCTGCGTGGCGGCCTGGTCCGAGAAGGGCTCGGTGCCGTACAGCGGCGGGTTGGCGTAGTGGTTCATCGGCTCGGCCACGCCCCAGAACATCAGGGTGGCGCCGATGCCGGCGGCGAAGAGCATGCCGAACCACGCCATTCCGGAGAACTCGGGTTCGGAGTCGTCGTCCCCGAGCTTGATGCGGCCGAACCGGCTCAGGGCCAGTCCCACCGCGAAGACCACCAGCAACGTGGTGCCAAGGGTGTAGAACCAGCCGACGTCATAGCGCAGGTAGGTGGAGACCACGCCGAAGGCGCCCTGGACCGGTCCCGGGAAGATCGCCATGGCCAGGGTGAAGACGACGATGATCAACGCTGAGATGAAGAAGATGGCCGGGCCGGTGCGCAGACCGAGTCGGTTGTGCAATCGGGTCAGCATGTGGAGTCCCCCTCCGATCGAGCCGTCACCGGCGGTCGTGCCGGGGCGGGTTCACGCTCGCAAACAAACTACCTCATCACGGCCGGATGGGTACTCGGCAGTAGAGTGGACGGCATGTCTGTGGAGCAGCCCGGATCCCGGGCATCATGCTATGCGGTGCTCCCGTCGATCACGATCAGCACCCCGGTCGTCCACGAACTGGAGATCAAGCGCTCCCGCTTCATCGGCCATGCCCTGCGCGTCACCACTGAAGATGAGGCCCGCACGTTCATCGCGTCCCTCCGGAAGCAGCACCACGAGGCCCGGCACGTGTGCAGCGCGTTCATCCTCGGCCCGGACCGTGACGTCATGCGCTCCTCGGATGACGGCGAACCCGCCGGGACGGCGGGCGTCCCCATGCTGGAGGCCCTGTCCCAGCGCGAGACCCGGCCACGGCCCGAGGGCACCGCGGCGAGGGACCTGTCCGACGTGGGCGTCGCCGTCGTCCGCTATTTCGGTGGAGTGAAGCTCGGTGCTGGAGGCCTGGTTCGCGCCTACTCGGACGCCGTCTCCGCGACCCTGGACCAGACCGAGACGGTGACGCGGCAGCGCATGGTGCTGGCCGGCGTCGACGCTCCGCACGCCGAGGCCGGGCGGTGGGAGAACGAGCTGCGGGCCGCGGGCTTCCACGTCCAGGAGACACGCTACGGCTCCGGATCCGCCACGCTGGTGGTGGCCCTGCCCGACGACGGCCGGTCCGGCGCCGCGTTCACCGAGCGGTTGGCATCCGTCACCGCAGGGGCAGGACACGTGCGCACGCTGGGCACCGAGTGGGTGGACCTGCCGTGAATTCTCCTGCCCTGAACTCCGTCCCCCGAGGCCAGACCCCGCCGGTCCACCGGACCTCGTTGACCACCGGCTTCGACTTCGCCGCCCTCTCCCGGTGGCCCTATCCCGAGTCCCCTGAACTCCAGGCCCACGACGCCGCGGATCTGCTGCTGCTGGACACGGCGCAGGCCTGGTGGGATGCCGCATCGCGGGATGACAGCGGCGTCCCTCCGGTCGGCGTCCTCGAGGACCGTCACGGCGCACTCACCCTGCCCCTGCTGACCGCGGGACATGCCGTCCGGATCGGCCAGGACGCTCTGGGCCAGGAGCGCTCACTCGACGCCAATGTGACGACGTTCCGCGGCTCCGGTGCGCTGGAGGACGCCGGCCCGCTGAGCCGTCACGGCATCGACCCCGACCTGGTGGCCGGTGCGCGCATGATCCTGCTGCAACTGCCCCGGTCCCTGGACGCCCTGGAGCAGTGGGCGCACCTGATCGCCGCACACGCACACGAGGACGTCTTACTCCTCGCGGGCGGCCGGGACAAGCACATGACCCCGCGCCAGAACACCGTCCTCGAGCGCCATTTCGGCTCGGTGGTGCCCGGCCGGGGCCGGTCCAAGTCCCGGGTCATCACCGCACGCGGCCCGCGGCGCGGACGCCCCGCCCCGTTCCCTCGGACCGCCGAACACGAGATGCCCGGCCTGGGCCCGGTCACCTTGGCCGCCCACGGGGCCACCTTCGGGGGGACGAACCTCGATCCGGGGACGGCCTTCCTGCTCCGGTCGTTGGAGTCGGAGCTCCAGCGGGGTGGGCTCGAGTGGGCCGGACGGAAGCGGGCCGTGGACGTGGGCTGCGGCAACGGCACGATCGCGGTGTACTTGGCCTCTCAGCCGGCCGGGATGGAGGCCTTGGACGGGATGGAGGGTGTGAGCGTCATCGCCACCGACCAGTCCGCGGACGCGTGTGCGTCCACCCGGCTCACGGCCTCACTCAACGGGGTCCAGGACCGGATCGAGGTCCGCCGGGATGACGCCCTGTCCACCTTCCCCGGTGCCAGCGAGGACCTCCTCGTCCTCAATCCGCCGTTCCACGCGGGCAACACGGTGGACACGCGGGTCGCGGTGCGCCTGATGGCCGCCTCGGCACGGGTTCTGCGTCCCGGCGGGGAGCTGTGGTGCGTGTGGAACTCGCACCTGATGTACCGGGCTGAGCTCGAGCGCCTCGTCGGCCCCACCCGGCAGCTCGCCCGCAATCGGACGTTCACGGTGACCGTCAGCACCCGCCGCTGAATCCGCACCCCGGCTCCGCCCCCAAGACGCAGACAGGCCCCGCACCGGAGGGTGCGGGGCCTGTCAGGTCGGCGGGTCAGCCCATGGCCGACCCGTGACTGATCAGCAGATCAGTTGCCGGTGAGCTTCTCGCGCAGGGCGGCAAGAGCCTCGTCGGAGGCCAGGGTGCCCTGATCGGCAACCTGGTTGTTGTCGTCAGAGGAGTAGGAGGCGGCGCCGGACTCGACGTCGGCCGCGACCTCGGCATCCTCGTTGAGGTGGCGGGACACCTGCTCCTTGTGAGCCTCCCAGCGGGCCTGGGCGTCAGCGTACTGCTGCTCCCAAGCGGCGCGCTGGGTCTCGAAGCCCTCGAGCCATTCGTTGGTCTCGGGATCGAAGCCCTCGGGGTACTTGTAGTTGCCCTCGTCGTCGTACTCGGCAGCCATGCCGTAGAGCGCCGGGTCGAACTCGGTGCCCTCCGGATCGACGCCCTCGTTGGCCTGCTTGAGGGACAACGAGATGCGGCGACGCTCGAGGTCGATGTCGATGACCTTGACGAACAGCTCGTCGTTGACGGACACGACCTGCTCGGCGGTGTCGATGTGGCGGGAGGCCAGCTCGGAGATGTGCACCAGGCCCTCGATGCCGTCTTCGACGCGCACGAACGCACCGAACGGAACCAGCTTGGTGACCTTGCCCGGCACGACCTGCCCGAGGGCGTGGGTGCGGGCGAAGAGCTGCCAGGGATCTTCCTGGGTGGCCTTCAGGGACAGGGAGACACGCTCGCGGTCCATGTCCACCTCGAGCACCTCGACGGTGACTTCCTGGCCGACCTCGACAACCTCGGACGGGTGGTCGATGTGCTTCCAGGACAGCTCGGAGACGTGCACCAGGCCGTCGACGCCACCCAGGTCCACGAAGGCACCGAAGTTGACGATCGAGGAGACGGTGCCGGTGCGGACCTGGCCCTTCTCCAGCTTGTGCAGGAAGTTGGAGCGGACCTCGGACTGGGTCTGCTCGAGCCACGCACGGCGGGACAGGACCACGTTGTTGCGGTTCTTGTCCAGCTCGATGATCTTGGCTTCCAGCTCCTGGCCGATGTACGGGGCCAGATCGCGGACGCGGCGCATCTCGACCAGGGAGGCGGGCAGGAAGCCGCGCAGGCCGATGTCCACGATGAGGCCGCCCTTGACGACCTCGATGACGGTGCCGGTGACGACGCCGTCCTCTTCCTTGATCTTCTCGATGGAGCCCCAGGCACGCTCGTACTGAGCACGCTTCTTGGAGAGGATCAGGCGGCCTTCCTTGTCCTCCTTGGTGAGGACAAGGGCCTCCACGCTGTCGCCGACGGCAACAACTTCGTCCGGGTCCACGTCATGCTTGATGGAAAGTTCCCGGGACGGGATGACGCCTTCGGTCTTGTAGCCGATGTCGAGCAGCACTTCGTCGCGGTCGACCTTGACGACGGTGCCTTCGACCAGATCGCCGTCGTTGAAGTACTTGATGGTGGCGTCAACGGCGGCGAGGAAGTCCTCAGCAGTGCCAATGTCATTGATGGCAACCTGCGGGGCGGTGGAGGTAATGGTCATGTAGTAGGGGCTCCGATGTGGATTGTTCACTCGGCCGGGCGACGCGGACACACGAGGGGAACGCGACAACCCGGATAGTGGGTTGATATGAATATTGGTAGCGCACAGAAAGTGCTCGTTCAGTCTAACGACATTGGCAAGTCTGGGTCAAAGGCAGTCCGTCAGAAACCCGTCATGCAGAACACCGGCCGGTCTTGGGCCAGCAGGGCGGTCAGTTCCGCCGCGGCACCCCGCCGGAGCTCCGTGATCCTCCCGGCTTGCCGCAGCATCTCCGCCGACACCCCGCCGAGGTACACGCTGGAGAGTTCGGCGATGTCCAGGGAGAGGTCCGCCGTCACCGTCTCGAGTTCCGTCTTGGCGTCCCCCACCCGCACGACGCCGGCCGTGCCGCCCTCCACGGTCAGCCGCCAGATCCCGGCGGCATAGCCGAGGGGGTCCGTGACCTCCAGGACCAACTCGCCGTCCCGGTGGTACGGCCGGCCCGTCAGACAGGCCGGAACGTCGAGGATGCGCAGCCACAGCTGGTCCGCATGCCCGGTGGTCTTGACCCGGCGCGGGTCCACCAGCAGGTTCTCGAGCAGCCGGTCGTCCGAGGCGAAGCCCCACTCGACCTTCCGGATGAGGTCCAGGTGGATGAGGTAGTCCCAGATCGCCCGGTAACTGGCGGCGGTGCTCGCCACAAGCACCCCGACCTTGACGGTCGGGACCTTCTGGTCCCAGCCGGTGAACGTGTAGGTGACGTACCCGCGGGGGGTGCCGCCGTCGTCGTGATGCACGGCCGCGAGCACCCCGGTGCCCTTGCCATCGTTCTTGGACATCCAGGTGTCCGTCTCGATCACCGAGTAGGCGGCCGTGCGGCCCACGGCGCCGGGGCTCTGGCGGTGTGCACGGTCGTAGAGGGCCGGCCCCAGGTCCCGCAGGTCCTTCGGCTCGACCATCCTCATGGACCCGGAAACCGGCCCGGCGAGGGCGACCTCACCGCCGGTGTCCACCTCCACCGTGCGTCGGGTGGTGGCCACCCCGAACCCGAACCGCCGGTAGATCGTGGCCTCCGAGGCGCTCAGCGCGGCCACGGGGATCCCGGCAGCGGCGGCTCGGTCCAGTTCGGCGCGCATCATGGCCCTCAGGATGCCCCGGCGGCGATGGGTGGAGCGCACGGTCACGTCCGAGATGAGGAAGCCCTCGATCTCCCGGCCGGGCCCGGTCTGGAGGTTCTTGCTGAAGGAGGCGAAGGTGCCGACCGGCTCCGTGGTCTCCGGTGCCGCCCCGGCCTCATAGACGCCCACATAGGTGCGCTGGTCCTGTGCGTCCAGGTCCAGGACCTGGTCCAGCGCCGCCCCGGTGGGGACCGCCTCGTAGAAGCCCCGCTCGACCGCGGCGATCATGCGGGCACCGCGGGGGTCCTCTGCGGCTGGCCGGCCGGAGGACCGGAAACGGAGCAGGTCCAGGCCGGGCAGGATCTCGGCGGTACGTTCGTCCGTGAACCCGTCCGTGTGCCCGTCAGGCCGATCAGTGGGCTGCATCATGCCAGCTTCGCCCCACGCCCACATTCACGTCCAGGGGTACCGTGAGCTGCGCCGCATGGCCCATCTTGTCCTCCAGCAGGGCGGTGGCCGCCTCCAGCTCGTCGTCCGGGACCTCGAGGATGAGCTCGTCATGCACCTGAAGCAGCATCCGGGAACGCAGGCCCTGCTCGTTGATGGCCAGTTGCACGTCCAGCATGGCCTGCTTGATGATGTCCGCGGCGGAACCCTGGATCGGGGCGTTGAGGGCGGCCCGCTCGGCCATGTCCCGCAACTGGCGGTTGTCACTGTTGAGGTCCGGAAGGTAACGGCGCCGGCCCTTGATCGTGGCCGTGAACCCGTCCTGGCGGGCCTGGGACACCACGTCCTTCAGGTAGTCGCGCACGGCACCGAAGCGATCGAAGTAGCCCTTCATCAGTCCCCGTGCCTCATCCACGGGGATCTGCAGCTGCTTGGACAGCCCGAAGGAGCTCAACCCGTAGGCGAGTCCGTAGCTCATGGCCTTGACCTTGGCCCGCATCTCACCGGAGACGTCTGCCGGGTCCACGCCGAACACCTGCGCTCCGACGAACCGGTGCAGGTCCTCACCGTCCCGGAAGGCCTGGATCAGGGCCTCGTCCTCGGAGAGGTGCGCCATGATCCGCATTTCGATCTGGGAGTAGTCCGCGGTCAGCAGGGTGCCGTAGCCCTCCCCCACCACGAATACGTCGCGGATCTTCCGGCCTGCCTCGGTGCGCACCGGGATGTTCTGCAGGTTCGGGTGCAGGCTGGACAGCCGTCCGGTGGCGGCGGCCGTCTGCGAGTAGGTGGTGTGGATGCGCCCGTCCTCCGCCACGGTGTCCCGCAGCCCCTCCACCGTCTGCCGCAGCTTCGTGGCGTCCCGGTGGAGCATCAGGTTCTCGAGGAAGGGATGCTGGGTCTGGTTCAGCAGGTCGTTGAGGGAGTCGACGTCCGTGGAGTAGCCCGTCTTGGTCTTGCGGGTCTTCGGCATGTCCAGCTTCTCGAACAGCAGGGCCTGCAGCTGCTTCGGGGAGCCGAGGTTGACCTTCTCCCCGCCGGTCACCTCGGAGACCGAGGCCCACGCCGACTCCTGGGCCGCCTCCATGCGCTCGGTGAAGTCGGCGAACAGCCCGTCCAGGACCGGGCGGTCCACGGCGATGCCGGCCAGCTCCATGTCCACCATGACCTCGGCCAGCGGGATCTCCAGGTCCAGCAGCAGCTGCTGGGCGCCACGCTCGATCAGGGCCGGCGAGAAGACCTCGGAGAGCCGGCGCACCATCCATCCCGCCCGAACTGAGGCGGCGGCCCGGGCCTGGAGGGCGGCCCCCTCCGAGGAGGCCCCCGCCTCGACCGCGCTGTCCAGATCCAGTTCCAGCTGGTCCCCGGCCTGGGTCGGGTCGTCCTCCATCTCCAGGGTGGACTGCAGATAGGTCTGCACCAGGGCGTCCAGGCCGTAGCTGCGGCGGTCCGGCTGGATCAGATAGGCGGAGAGCAGGACATCGTCCACGACGCCGGCCAGCACCAGATCCGTCCCGAGTGCGGTCCGGTGCCCGGCCGCGGAGAGCGACTTGGCGACGGCCTTGAGGTCGTAGATCGCCTTCGGGTGGCCCGCCTCCGCGAGGTAGGCCGCAAGCACCCGGCCGGGGCCGGCGTCGGGCGTGGTGTCCTCAGGGGAGGTGCTCCCAGAGGGGAGCCAGAGGTCAACATAGACGGCAGCCTTCGCGGCCTGCCCGGTGTTCGTGCCCGCAGTGCCGGCACCGCCGCTGACCTCTGCCACCAGGGCGGCGCCGATCGCCACGCCGTAGTCGCCGGGGGCCGGGATCTTGCGCTTGGGCAGGATGGCCGGGCCGTCCAGGACGACGTGCACACCCATCAGGTTGGCGGCGTGCTCGGAGAGGAAGGACTCCAGCGCGGCCGCGCCGGCGGCATCCGGGGTGAGGACCGTGAACTCCGGGGTGGCCTCGACCGGGGCGCTCTCCGGCTCGCCCCCGAGGCGCTCAGCCAGGGTGTCGAAGAGGCGCTGGCGCACGGTGTTGAACTGGAGCGCGTCGAAGAGCTCCTCGACCTGCTCGTGGTCCGGGTGGGTGAGCTCGGTGGCTTCGAGGGCCACGGGCAGCTCCATGTCCCGCAGCAGGTGGTTCAGGCGACGGTTGCGCCGGACGTCGTCCGCGTGGTCCCGGAGGGACTGGCCGGCTTTGCCCTTGATCTCGTCGGCGTGCTCGAGCACGTCCTCGACGGTGCCGTAGAGGTTGATCCACTTGGCGGCGGTCTTGGGGCCGACGCCGGGGACGCCAGGCAGGTTGTCCGCGGTCTCGCCGACGAGGGCGGCCAGGTCCGGGTAGCGCTCCGGGGCCACGCCGTACTTCTCGATGATGGCGGCGGCGTCCATGGGCGGGATGTCCGAGACGCCCTTCTTCGGATAGAGCACCGTCGTCTGCTCCGTGATGAGCTGGAAGGCGTCCCGGTCCCCCGAGACCACGCGGGTGTCCCAGCCGGCGGCCTCGGCCTGCGCGGCGAAGGTGGCCACGATGTCATCCGCCTCGAACCCGTCCACCGAGACGGTGGGGATGTTCATGGCCTCCATGACCTTGATGATCAGGTTGATCTGCCCGTGGAACTCCTCGGGCGTCTTCGAGCGGCCGGCTTTGTATTCCGTGTACTCCTCCGAGCGGAACGTGGGGGTGTCCAGGTCGAACGCCACCGCCACGTGCGTGGGCTTCTGCTGGCGGATCATGGTCAGCAGCATGGTGGTGAAGCCGTAGACGGCATTGGTGTGCTGACCGGTGTCCGTGGCGAAGTTGTCCACCGGCAACGCGTAGAAGGCCCGGAAGGCCATGGAGTGGCCATCGATGACCAGCAGGCGCTGGTCGGCGGCCGGTGGCGCGGCGGGGACGGCGGAATCGGGTACGGGATTGCTCGAATCAGTCACGGGTGCCAGCCTAATGGTCATGAACGATGCCCAGACAGCAGCCCCCGCCACATCGCCGGGCACTGCGCCCGCCACACCATCTGCCTCAACACCGACCACGGGGCCGGCGCCCTATGCCTTCGTGCCGGGCACCACCCCGGATCTCAGTCCCGAGGAACGACGGCAGATGATGCTCGACTCCGGGATCCCGGAGGAGCTCCACGACAAGCTGGGCGTGCTGGGCATCAGCCCGCTGGCGGCGAAGATGGGCATCGTGTTCCAGGAGATGACCGTGGCTCGGATGGTGGCCACCATGCCGGTGGCGGGCAACGAGCAGAACGCGGGGCTGCTGCACGGCGGCGCCCACCTGGTCCTCGCCGAGACCCTGGGATCGATCGGCGCCGTGCTGCACACGCAGGGCCAGAAACCGGTGGTGGGGATCGAGATCAGCGCCACCCATCATCGCGGTGCCACGGGCGGCCTGGTCACGGGGACCTGCACGCCGATCCACCTGGGCGGGACGCTGACCACGCATGAGATCGTCATGACCGATGAGCAGGGGAAACGATTGTCCACGGCCAAGATCACGAACATGATCCTGGATCCGAGCCGGCGCTGAGTGGCCGCGGGGACACGGTAAGGATCGAGTACACGGGTGACTTCCATGGCTGGGTCTTACCTCTGCGACTCATCAACGATCAGATACTCGAGGGTGACGGTCGGCAAGATCGCGTCACGATCACCATCGGGAGGCGAGCAGCTACGGAGGAAGTAACTCACCGGGAGGTGACGCCGGCTTCGGACCTCATGAATCAGATCAAAGGCCTCATACACAAAGCAAGGACACGCCAGCAGTTCTACGGCTATTGATCCGCATCTGCCAAAGCTAGATGTCCCCCACACGAAGAGCCCCTCATGATGCGGCGGAGGCGGCTCTGTGTTCGGTGACACATTTGGCTGGCGTGACCGGGCCGCCGGCATCATCGGTGGCGGTCTCGAACGAGTGCTTTGGCCGGTACTTGATGGCCGTGTTGATTTCGTCGATGGCCTCCATCGTGAGGTTGCCGTCGTCGTCTGCCTGCCCATGCCTCCACGATTGCGTCCCGTCAGGAAGGGATGCTTTGCTGCTGGCCAGCGTTCGGGTTGCCCTCGTCCGTGCAGTCCTCGATTCGCCGAGGCTGGAGCCAGACTTGGACGTCGACCGAGAATGCCGTCGGTTCCGGGCGGCGCGCCCAGCCGCGAACGGACACCGGTTGTATCGGCAGGATCCGCTCACCGGTCAGGAAGTCCACCAGGTGGTACACGTAAATGCCCGGGCGATCCCCTCCCTGAGATCCAGGTGTCCTGCACTTCGACAACTTCGGTCACCGATGCCGCCCCGAGGGGCGGTCCCGCAGGGTCTGCGGCATCCCGTGCCGGATGCGAATCTTGCTCGCCCGCTCGTAGTCCCGCAATGCGATCCCGTCCCGATACGCCTGCCCTGTGGAGAAGCCCAAGATGTAGGCCTGGCCGGCCGGCAGTGGAGTCTTGACCTGCATCAGGAAGACCAAGAGCGCCGTCGTACGGCTGAAGGCAGCCGTGATGGGTTTAATCCGTAAGGCAACAGAGTCGACTTCTGGCTAGGAGCAAGGGGACTACCCAGTTGCTATCGAAGAACAGAAGACCGGCCGGGCCGGCGGCGTGCCGGCCGGCAGGGACTTCGACCACGCCGCGCACCCAGACATGAAAATCGCGGCCGACCGCGCCGATAAGTACTTCGACGAACTCGGCGAAGGAAACCAAGAGCAGAACTGACCCGTCATCGTCAGAGCTCGCACCAACAGAAGAGGGAACCCACTTGAGTTACGAACAACCCACCGCGCCCATGCCTCCCGCACAGACCATGCCACCGACGAAGCGCACCAACGGCGTCGGCATCGCCGCCCTCGTCGTCGGCATCATCGCCATCCTGCTGTCCCTGATCCCCGTGGTCGGGATCATCATCGGCGTCGCGGCCGTCGTCCTCGGCATCATCGGGCTCGTCCTGAAGAACCGCGCCAAGGGCATGGCCATCGCTGGCCTCATCCTCGGTGCCGTCGCTGTCATCGTCAGCATCATCGCCACCGTGATCGCAGGTGCCTTCATCAACGAAGTCGACCAGCAGATGAACACTGAGCACACCATCGAGTACAAGGCCACCGTCTCCACCGGCGCCGCCTCAGCTTCCTACGGCACCATCGAGGGCCAGTCCACTGCTGACTTCGAAGGAGAGTGGACCGAGTCCGCCACCGTGACCGGCTTCGACGCTGCCAGCCTCACCATCACCGGCGACCCCATGGCCGAGGACCAGGAACTCACCTGCGAGATCATCGTCAACGGCGAATCCGTCACCACCCAGACCGGTACCAGTATCGTCACCTGCTCCGGGTCCACGATGGACTGATCAACCGCACCACCACGGCGGGGCCCGCGAGCGCACACCACAGCGCCGCGGACCCCAGCTACACCGCCTTCACCGGATCCGGTGAAGCGAGCATCTGGGGTGCCAACCGCCGGCCGTCGAGATCTCAGTCCGCCAGGAGGCCGCGCGGCGGCTCATCAGCCTCGAGCATCTGGCGGAAGCCTTGCCCTGGGCCAGGGACTGTGTCGCCGAGCTCTGGGTCATCCCCATGGTCCTCGCGGATCGCTTCGCCGGCCTCAGTCACCACGAGCGAACCATCCTCCAGCAGCTGGAGCTTCTCCAGCACCATCCCTTACGTCCCGCAGACACCTCAGGGTGAACACCGACACCCACACGAGCACAACAGCATTGGCAAAGACCGAACACGCCGCGGCAACGGCGAGGGCACCGTCCCCAAGAAGCAGCCGACGGCCGGTTCGTCGTCAAGGTCACCGTCAACACTCAAGGCCAACGGGTAGCCCGGTGCCGCAACGTCTACGGTGCCACCGCCGGCGAAGCCCGCCGCAAGGCCCAAGACCTCCGACAGAAGGCTGAAGCCGGAACCCTTCCGGAGGGGCGGCCGCCTACGCTCGAGCAATTGATGCAGCATTGGTTGGACGGGCGAGCCAAGGCCCACGTGGACGACTCCACCATCGGAGACTACGAGTCCATCAACCGGAACTGGATCGTCCCGGTCCTGGGCCACTACCGCCTGGACAAGCTCACCGCGGAGCACATCGAGCTGCTGCATGCCGAGATACGGGAGGCCGGCCGGGCACCCTCCATGGGCCTCAAAGCCCACCGGGTGCTCTCCCTGGTACTGAAGGACGCCGTGCAGCACGGACTGCTCGGCATCAACCCCTGCAGCGGCGTAGACGCCCCCAGGACGTCCAGCGCGCGTAGAGCCACTCGCGGGCGCCGAGGCCGCCAGGATCCTCCAGGAGGCCGCAGGGATACGGAACAGGGCACGCTGGGTCCTCGTCCGCGGCCTCCCCCAGAGCGAGGCCCTCGGCCTGTGCTGGGATAAGGTCAATCTCAAGACCGGCAGCATCCAGATCGAACGCCAGTGGGCACGGCCCCGCGTTGGCGTTCCAGCCCGGTTCAAGGACATCAAGACAGAGCAGTCCGACCACCGCACCGTGAAGCTGCCCGCCACCCTGGTCCGGGCACTCAAGGACCACCGGAAAGTCCAGCTCGCTGAGCGCGTGCAGTTCGGGGCGCCCGCACGGGTCGTGATGGAGATCCTCGGGCACTCCGCGATCAAGCTCTCGATGGACACCTACAGTCACGTGATGCTGGAGCTGATGGCCGACGCCGTCGATCGCGTGGAGACGGTCCTACAGAAGAGTGTCCCCGGACCGGCCGAAGCCGAGATGTTGGAGATGCCCGAACCCGGGAACGAATAAGCCTCGATCCCTTAACAAATAAGGGATCGGGGCTGCTGGTGCCCGAAGTGGGACTTGAACCCACACATCTTTCGATACCGCATTTTGAGTGCGGCGCGTCTGCCAATTCCGCCATTCGGGCTTGCGTACTGCTACAAGGTTGGTGCCGGCCGGAACCGGCCTGACAACCCTACAAGGATACACGTCACGAACACGCTGTGCGTCGTGGCCCGACGTGGAACCGATACGCTGTTCGTTGACCGAGCGCAAGGAGTCTTCATGCCGACCGAACAGAGCGAATCGACCAGCCGCCCCGAGGCGGAGCCCGCGAGACTGCGCGTCGTCGTTGCCGAGGACGAGACCCTCATCCGGGTGGACATCGTGGAGATCCTCACCGGGCAGGGCTATGACGTGGTCGGCGAGGCGGACAACGGCCAGAAGGCCCTGGAACTGGCCACCGAGCTGGAGCCGGACGTGGTCCTGATGGACGTCAAGATGCCCGTGATGGACGGCATCACCGCCGCCGAGCACATCGCCCAGGCCAAGATCGCCCCCGTGGTGCTCCTGACGGCCTTCAGTCAGCGGGAGCTGGTGGAGCGGGCCCGAGAGGCCGGGGCCATGGCCTACGTGGTCAAGCCGTTCAACGAGAACGACCTCGTGCCCGCGATCGAGTTGGCGGTGGCCCGCTTCGACGAGCTCAGGGCGCTTGAGGAGGAGGTCTCCGACCTCGCCGAGCAGTTCGCCACCCGCAAGCTCGTGGACCGCGCCAAGTCACTGTTGACGACCACCCTCAACCTGTCCGAGCCGGAGGCCTTCCGGTGGATCCAGAAGAGCTCCATGGACCGGCGGCTGAGCATGCGCGAGGTCGCCCAGACGGTCATCGACCAGATGGGCTGACCTCGCGCTCACGCTCGGTCACACGCAGGTCATATGCAGGCTCACGCCCACCGTCACAGGGGCGAACGCGCCGGCCACATCCCGACCCGCTCGGCGTTCGGCCGTGGGTAGCCCTCCACGAGTCCCCCGGAATCGTCCAGGTCGCCGATGCGGTGCACCTTGACGATGTTGGTGGACCCGGTCTTCCCGGGAGGGGAACCGGCGGCGATGACCACCAGGTCGTTGACCCCGGCGATGCCCTCCTTCAGCAGTGAACGGTCCACCTGCGCCGTCATCTCATCCGTGGAGTCGGCGAAGGGCACCATCTTCGGCAGCACGCCCCAGGACAGGCACAGGATGTTGTGCGTGTGCTCCACGTGCGTGAACGCGTAGATCATCTGCTGGGGACGCAGCCGGGAGAGCCTCCGGGCGGAGTCGCCCGATTGGGTGAAGGCGGCCAGGTAGCGGACGTCCAACTGGTCGGCGATCTCCACGGCGGCCCGGGTGATGGCCCCGCCGCGGGTCTTCGGCCTGGAGCCCAGCGGACGGATGCGGTCGAGTCCGTGGATCTCGGTGGACTCGATGATCCGTGCCATCGTCTCGACGGTGACCACCGGATACTTGCCCACCGAGGTCTCCCCCGAGAGCATGACGGCATCGGCCCCGTCCAGCACGGCGTTGGCGCAGTCGGAGGCCTCGGCGCGGGTGGGCCGGGGGCTGTCGATCATGGACTCCAGCACCTGGGTGGCCACGATGACGGGCTTGGCCCAGCGGCGGGCCAGCTCGATCGCCCTCTTCTGCACCAGCGGGACATCCTCGAGAGGCAGCTCCACGCCGAGGTCACCGCGGGCCACCATGATGGCGTCGAACGCGTCCACGATCCCGTGCAGCGCCTCCACGGCCTGGGGCTTCTCGATCTTGGCGATCACCGGGACCCGTCGGCCCTTCTCATCCATGATCTCGTGCACCCGCTGGACGTCCTCGGCGGAGCGGACGAAGGACAGGGCGATCATGTCCACGCCCAGGTCCAGGGCCCAGCGCAGGTCGTCCTCGTCCTTCTCGGACAGGGCGGGGACATTCACGGCCACACCGGGCAGGTTGATGCCCTTGTTGTTGGACACCGTTCCCGGGACCACCACCTCGGTCACGACGTCGGTCCCGGTCACCTCTACGGCACGCAGGGCGACCTTGCCGTCGTCGATCAGCAGGGCGTCCCCGGCCTTGACGTCGTCGGGCAACCCCTTGAAGGTGGTGCCGCAGCGTTCCGCGGTGCCCTCGACCTCCTGCGTGGTGATGGTGAACCGGTCGCCCACCCTCAGCTCGTGCGGTCCGTCGGCGAACCGTCCGAGCCGGATCTTGGGACCCTGCAGGTCCGCGAAGATCGCCACCGGACGGTCCAGGTCCCGGGCCGCCTTCCGGATGTCCGCGTAGGTCTGCTCGTGGACGTCCCAGCTGCCGTGACTCATGTTCATGCGCGCGACATCGACCCCCGCGGCGATCAGGTCCTTGGTGTTCTGGTATCCCTCATTGGCCGGGCCGAACGTGGCGACGATCTTCGCGTGTCTCATGTTCCCAGCCTAACGAGCCGAACTGACGTTGAGGTGAACAACCGTGGCAACTCTCAGACCGACATGGCTCGATCCGTCGGCTCCACCGGGGACGGCAGCCGGGTCCAGGTCTCGAGCGACTCGTCCACGGCCTTCGCGCAGGCCCGTCCCTCGGCGATGGCCCACACCACGAGCGAGGCACCGCGCCCGGCATCGCCGGCCACGAAGACCCCCGGAGTGTCGGTCTCGTAGCGGTGGTCCCGCTTGACCAGTCCCCGTTCGAGCACGACGCCGGCGTGACCCTCTCCGGAGGTCAGTCCGGCATCCTCCACCCCGGTGAACCCCAGTGCCAGCAGCACCAGGTCCGCGGGGATCTCCCGTTCGGTGCCGGGCTTGGGTACGCGGCGGCCGTCCGGCAGGTACTCAGTCTCGGCCACGCGCACGGCCCGGACCCGCTCCACGCCGTCGGCGCCCACCTCGCCCAGGAACTCGACCGTGGAGGCCAGGTACTCGCGCGTGCCGCCCTCGGCGTCCGCGGAGGTCACCTCGTAGACCCGCGGCACGGTCGGCCACGGCTGGTCGTCCGGACGTTCCGCGGGCAGCTCCTTGCCGATGGCCAGGGTGGTCACGGACGCGGCCCCGTGGCGGTGAGCCGTGCCGATGCAGTCGGCGCCGGTGTCACCGCCGCCGAGCACCACCACGTGCTTGCCGTCGGCCCGGATCTGAGCAGCAGCCTCCGCCTCGTCCAGTTCTCCGTTCACGGCGCGGTTGGACTGCACCAGGTAGTCCATGGCGAAGTGCACACCATCCAGCTGCCGGCCCGTTACGGGCAGGTCACGCGGCACGGGCGCCCCGGTGGCCATGATCACGGCGTCGTAGCGAGACCGCAGCTCGGCCCACGTGATGTCTGTGCCGATGGCCACGTTGGTGCGGAAACGCGTCCCCTCGGCCTCCATCTGCTCGATCCGGCGGTCCAGGATGTCCTTCTCCATCTTGAAGTCCGGGATCCCGTACCGCAGCAGGCCGCCGACCCTCCCGTCCCGCTCGTAGACGGCCACGGTGAAGCCGGCCCGCGTCAGCTGCTGGGCGGCGGCCAGCCCGGTGGGGCCGGAGCCGACGACGGCCACGGTGTGACCGTTGAGCCGCTGCGGGACCACGGGGTCGAGCCAGTCGTTGTCGAAGGCCGCGTCCGCGATGGACACCTCGGTCTGCTTGATCGTCACGGCGGGCTGGTTGATGCCCAGCACGCAGGACGACTCGCAGGGTGCCGGGCAGATGCGGCCGGTGACCTCGGGGAAGTTGTTGGTGGCGTGCAGCCGGGCAGCAGCCTCCTCCCACCGGCCCCGGCGGACCAGGTCGTTCCACTCGGGGATGAGGTTCCCGAGGGGGCAGCCCTGGTGACAGAACGGCACGCCGCAGTCCATGCAGCGTCCGGCCTGTGTCCGGATGACGGCCTCGTCCTGGCGGACATAGACGTCCTTGAAGTCCAGGATGCGCACGGGTACCGGCCGGGACGGCCGGTCCTGCCGTTCACGGGTGTTCAGGAATCCACGGGGATCAGCCACGGGTAGCCTCCACAATCCGACCCCAGGCGGCGTCGCCGTCCGGGTCTAGTCCTTCGTCGATGACGGCCGCACGCGTCTTCAGCACGGCGTCGTAGGTGGCCGGCAGCACGGTGGTGAAGCGTGCCATCACCGCCTCCGGGTCTGCCTCCAGGTCGGAGAGCAGGTGAGCGGCCACCGGCGAGCCGGTCTCCGCACGGTGGAGCTCCAGCAGGCCGATGATGGCCTCGCGGTCCTCGGCCCGCGGCTCGAGCAGCAACAGATCGTGCTGCTCCACCGCCAGTGGATTCAGCGTGGTCTCGTCCAGGTCCAGGACCCAGGCGGTGCCACCGGACATGCCGGCCCCGAAGTTGCGGCCGGTCCGGCCGAGGATCAGGGCCTGTCCCCCGGTCATGTACTCGCAGCCGTGGTCACCGATCCCCTCGACGACGGCGGTGGCCCCTGAGTTGCGGACCAGGAACCGCTCCCCCACGCGTCCGCGCAGGAAGACCTCGCCCGAGGTGGCGCCATAGCCGATGACATTGCCCGCCACCACGTTGTCCTCGGCCGCGAACCCGGCCGAGGCGTCCGGGCGCACGATGATGCGTCCGCCGGACAGGCCCTTGGCCACGTAGTCATTGGCGTCACCCTGCAGCCGGAGTGTGATCCCGGCCGGCAGGAAGGCACCCAGCGACTGACCGGCCTCACCCGTGAGGTTCACGGTGATGGTGTCCGCCGGCAGTTCGTCCAGCAACCGGGCCTTGGTGACGTGGTAGCCGAGCATGGTGCCGGCGGCCCGGTCCGTGTTGACGATCCGCTTGGTGACCTCGACGGGGGTGCCGTTCGCGATGGCGGGCTCGGCCAGGGTGATGAGCTCGTTGTCGAAGTGCTGGTCCAGCTCGTGGTTCTGTCCGTGGGTGTTGGACAGCTGACGGGCCTTGGCCGGATCGGCCGGATCGTATCCGGCCAGGATGCCGCTGAGGTCCAGGTCCTCCGTCTTCCAGTGGTTCCGGGTCGCGTCCCGGTCCAGGACGTCGATGTGGCCGATGGCCTCCTCGATGGACCGGAAGCCGAGCTCGGCCAGGTACTCACGGACCTCCTGGGCGATGAACTCGAAGAAGGTGACCACGAACTCGGGCTGGCCGGTGAACCGGGACCGCAGCTCGGGGTTCTGGGTGGCCACGCCCACCGGGCAGGTGTCCAGGTGGCAGACGCGCATCATGATGCAGCCGGAGACCACCAGCGGTGCGGTGGCGAAGCCAAACTCCTCGGCGCCGAGCAGCGCGGCGATGACCACGTCCCGGCCGGTCTTGAGCTGGCCGTCCACCTGGACCACCACCCGGTCCCGCAGGCCGTTGAGCATCAGGGTCTGCTGGGCCTCGGCGAGGCCCAGCTCCCACGGGGCCCCCGCGTGCTTGAGCGAGTTCAGCGGGGAGGCGCCGGTGCCGCCGTCGTGCCCGGAGATCAGCACGACGTCGGCCTTGGCCTTGGTCACGCCCGCCGCCACGGTGCCCACTCCGGACTCCGAGACGAGCTTGACGTGCACGCGCGCCGCCGGGTTGGACCGCTTCAGGTCATAGATCAGCTCGGCGAGGTCCTCGATCGAGTAGATGTCATGGTGCGGTGGCGGCGAGACCAGGGAGACGCCGGGCGTGGAGTGCCGGGTGGAGGCCACCCAGGGGTACACCTTGGTGCCCATGAGCTGGCCGCCCTCGCCGGGCTTGGCCCCCTGTGCCATCTTGATCTGCAGGTCGTCCGCGGTGGCCAGGTAGAGGCTGGTCACGCCGAAGCGGCCGGAGGCGATCTGCTTGATGGCCGAGCGGCGTTCCGGATCCAGCAGTCGCTCCGGGTCCTCGCCGCCCTCACCGGTGTTGGACTTGCCGCCCAGCCGGTTCATGGCGATCGCGAGGGTCTCGTGGGCCTCCCGGGAGATGGAGCCGTAGCTCATGGCCCCCGTGGAGAAGCGCTTGACGATCTCCGAGACGGGCTCGACCTCGTCCAGCGGCACCGGCTGGCGCACCCCGGTCTTCAGGGTCAGCAGCCCGCGCAGGGTCATCAGGTCCCGGGCCTGCTCGTCCACGCGCTGCGTGTAGTCCTTGAAGATGCCGTACTGGCGGGTCCGGGTGGCGTGCTGGAGCCGGAACACGGTCTCCGGGTTGAACAGGTGCGGTGGCCCGTCCCGGCGCCACTGGTACTCGCCCCCGGTCTCCAGCTCCCGGTACGGATCGATGTCATTGCCGTCCGGTGGGTAGGCCGCCCAGTGGCGCTGTTCGTTCTCGGCGGCGATGACGCCGAGCCCGACCCCGCCCATGGGGGTGTGCGTGCCGGCGAAGTACCGGTCCACGAGGGGCCGTGACAGGCCGATGGCCTCGAACGTCTGGGCCCCGCAGTAGGACGCCACGGTGGAGATGCCCATCTTGGACATGATCTTCTGCACGCCCTTGCCGAGCGCCTTGATGAGGTTGGCGACAGCCTCGGCGCGGGTCACGCCGGTGATGGCCCCGGTACGGACCAGGTCCTCGGCGGACTCCATGGCGAGGTACGGGTTCACCGCGGAGGCACCATAGCCGATGAGCACGGCCACGTGGTGGACCTCGCGCACGTCCCCGGCCTCGACGAGCAGCGAGGCGCGGGTGCGGTTGGCCGAGGACAACAGGTGGTGGTGCACGGCGGAGAGCAACAGCAGGGACGGGATGGGAGCCCACTGGGCATTCGAATCGCGGTCGGAGAGCACGATGTACTGCACGCCGCGGTTCACCGCGGCCGAGACCTGCTCGCAGATCTCGGTGAGCCGGTCACGCAGGCCGGCCGAGCCGCCGTCGACCCGGTACAGGCCACGGACCTTCAGGGCCACCTTGGTGCCCGGCTTGGTTCCGGGCTGATCTCCCGGCTGTTCTCCGCCATCGGACCGCAGGTTGGCGATCTTGGCCAGCTGGTCGTTGTCGATGACCGGGAACTCGAGGTTCACATGGTTCGTCCGCACCCGGTCGGAGGACAGCAGGTTTCCGTCCGGGCCGATCGAGGTCCGCATGGAGGTGACGAGTTCCTCGCGGATGGAGTCCAGCGGCGGGTTCGTGACCTGCGCGAAGGACTGGGTGAAGTAGTCGAACAGCAGCCGCGGCCGCTTCGAGAGCACCGCGATGGGGGTGTCCGTGCCCATGGCCCCCAGGGGCTCCGCACCCTTCTCCGCCATGGGGCCGATGAGCAGCCGCAGCTCCTCGGTGGTGTAGCCGAAGGTGCGCTGGCGGTGCGCCACGGAGGTGGACGAGTAGTTGACGTGCTCGCGCTCAGGTAGGTCGGCGAGATCGATGAGGTTCTCGCGGACCCACTCACGCCACGGGTTGGCCGAGGCCACCTCTGCCTTGACCTCGTTGTCCTCGATTATGCGACCCTCGGCGGTGTCCACGAGGAACATCCGGCCGGGTGCCACGCGGCCCTTGCGGACGATCCGTGAGGGCTCGAGCGGCAGCACCCCGACCTCGGAGGCCAGCACCACGAGCCCGTCATCGGTGACCCAGTAGCGCGCCGGGCGCAGACCGTTGCGGTCCAGCACGGCACCGACCTGGCGGCCGTCGGTGAAGGCCACGGCGGCGGGGCCGTCCCACGGCTCCATGAGCATGGAGTGGTACTCGTAGAACGCCCGGCGGTCCGGGTCCATGGACTCGTGGTTCTCCCACGCCTCCGGGATCATCATCATGACCACGTGGCTCAGGGGCCGGCCGGCGAGCATCAGCAGCTCGGCGACCTCGTCGAAGTTCGCGGAGTCCGAGGCGCCCGGGGTGCAGATCGGGTACAGCTTCTCCGGTTCCTCGCCGAGCACCGAGGAGGCCAGCTGGGACTGGCGGGCGCGCATCCAGTTCCGGTTGCCCTTGACCGTGTTGATCTCGCCGTTGTGGGCGATGGCCCGGAACGGCTGGGCCAGCGGCCAGGACGGGAAGGTGTTGGTGGAGAAGCGGGAGTGCACCACGGCCAGGGCGGTGGCGAAGCGCTCGTCCGAGAGATCGGGATAGAACGGCTCGAGCTGGGCCGTGGACAGCATCCCCTTGTAGACGATCGTCTGTGTGGACAGGGAGGGGAAGTAGACCCCGAACTTGTTCTGGGTGCGCTTGCGGACCCGGAAGACGCGGGCGTCCAGCGAGTCGCCGGCCGTGGTCCCCACCGAGGGGTCCAGGGCGAGGAACAGCTGGGAGAAGTGGGGCATCACCGCTCGAGCCGAGGTACCGAGGACTTCGGTGTCCACCGGGACGTCGCGCCAGCCCAGGACCACGAGGCCCTCCTCGGCGGCGCGCTCCTGGATGCCATCCACACACTCACGGCGCTCGGCCGCGTCCTGCGGCAGGAACGCCGTGCCGGCGGCGTACTCACCGGCGGCCGGCAGATCGAAGTCGACGACGTCGCGGAAGAACGCATCCGGGATCTGCAGCAGCAGTCCGGCCCCGTCTCCGGTTCCGTCATCCCCGCCGACGCCGCCGCGGTGTTCGAGATTGCGCAGCGCCACGAGGGCGTGCTGCACGATGTCGTGCCCGGGGGTGCCCCGCAGGGTCGAGATGACTGCCAGGCCGCAGTTGTCGGTCTCCGTGTCGGGTCGGTACAGGCCCTGCTCGGCGGGGATCGCGGAGAACCGGTTGAAGGGGTTCTTCGGGTCCCGGGCCAAGGCGTCCTGAGCCGAGTCGTCCGGCATCGGGCGGACGGCTTGCGCCGGCGCGGCGGACTCCACAGGGTCCCCAGCCTCGGCGGGCTGGCCCTGAGGAGGGCGGACGTACTGGTCGTCGCGGCGCAATGTCATGAGATTCCTTCCGTTGCGCAGGGGTTCTGCTGCGGTGGAAGGGGACATCATCGGCCCCTATGACGAGAGATGAACAGACGGTTTCGCCCGCTTCACCTCACGTCAATGCAGTGGAGTCGATACTACCGAGGCGCGAGGCCGTCCATCTCATTTTTCGGTCGGATCGGCCACTTTTTTTGTTTCGGCTGCGTTAACTTTCGTCCCGTCGACGGCTGGCTCGACTGGCTCGGCTGGATCCGCCGCCCCTGCGGCCGTCGCGGACTCAGCCGTGGAGCCGGTCTCGGTCGCAGTCTCAGTCCCGGTCTCGGTCGCAGGCTCAGTCTCGGTCTCCTCGATCGGCTCACGGCCCGCACGCCACACCGAATCGGCCTCGGCCTTCGCCTCGGCGGTCTTCGGCCGGGTGAGACCCAGGTAGATGAGGAAGCCGATGGCAATCAGCAACATCAGCAGCGAGGTCCACACGTTCAGGCGCTGGGTGGTGCCGAAGAGCGTGATCATCTCCGCATCGTCGATCCGGAGCATCTCGATCCAGGTGCGGCCGGCCGTGTACCAGGCGACGTAGGACCAGACCATCATGCCGCGGCGCAGCTGCAGCCTGCGGTCGATCAGCAGCAGCAGGGCCACCCCCAGCAGGTTCCACAGCATCTCGTAGGCGAACGTGGGGTGGAAGAGGGTGCCCTCGAGGGCACCGGCGGGAAAGTTCGGGTGGTCGGCGGCCACCTGCAGGCCCCAGGGCGCCGTGGTGGGGCCGCCGAAGAGTTCCTGGTTGAAGTAATTGCCGAGCCGGCCGATGGCCTGGGCGAGCAGCACGCCGGGCGCCACCACGTCGGCATAGGCCGAGATCTTGAAACCGTAGCGGCGGCAGGCGATCCATGCGCCCACGGCGCCCAGGGCGACGGCGCCCCAGATCCCGAGGCCGCCCTCCCAGACCCGCCAGATCTTGGTCAGGTCACCTGTGCCGTCGAAGTTGGGGCCGAAATAGGCATCCGGGGACGAGACCACGTGGTAGAGCCGAGCGCCGACCAGGCCGAAGACGATGGCCCAGATCGAGATGTCGATGATGCTGCCCTCTGGGCCGCCACGGGCCTTCCAGCGCCGCGAGGCCAGCCAGAGGCCCACGATCATCCCGGCCACGATGCACAGCGCATAGGCGTGGATTGTGACGGGACCGATATCGAAGCCGTCCCAGACCGGGGCGGGGATGGCAGCTGTGGTCAGCGCACCGTACATCAGGCGTCTCCTCGGGAGTTCTTCACGGCGCCCGTGGCCAGTTCGGCCGCCAGGGTCCCGACGGCGGCCGGGCCACCGTCCCGCAGGGCCACCACCAGTGCGGTGCCCACGATCGCACCGTCGGCATACGCACCGATCTCACGGATGTGCTCGGCTTTCGAGATGCCCAGGCCGACCGCGACCCGAGGTGCCCCGGCGGCGTGCGCCCGGGCGACGACGTTCTCGGCGGCCGTGGAGACCTCGGAGCGGGCTCCGGTGACGCCCATGACGGAGACGCCGTAGACGAAGCCCCGCGAGGACTCGGTGATCAGCTTCACGCGCTCGTCCGTGGAACTCGGCGCGGTCAGGAAGATCCGGTCCAGTCCGTAGCGGTCGGAGGCCTCGAACCACGCTCCGGCCTCCTCCGGCACCAGGTCCGGCGTGACGATGCCGGCACCCCCGGCTTCGGCCAGCCGGCGGGCGAAGGTCTCCACGCCCATCCGGTCGACGATGTTCCAGTAGGTCATGACCACCACCGCGGCGTCAGTGCGTTGCGTGACGGCGCGGATGATGTCGAAGACCGCATCGATCCGGAAGCCATCGGCCAGCACCTGGCTCGTGGCGGCCTGGATGACCGGCCCGTCCATCACCGGGTCCGAGTAGGGGATGCCGATCTCGATAACGTCGGCACCGTTGTTGCCCAAGGCGACGGCCGCCTCGATCGAGTCCTCGACGGTCGGGAAGCCGGCGGGGAGGTAGCCGATGAAGGCGGTGCGGCCGGCGTCGCGCGCGGCCTCGATGCTCTCGGTGGTCAGCGATCGGATCTGCTGTCCGGTGTTCTGCTCGGTCATCAGTTCTGCGCTCCTTCGGGGCGGGCGGCCACGGCCTCCGCGTCGCCGCCCTCGGGGGTCGGGGCGACCGGCAGCATGCCGAAGTACTTCGCCGCCGTCGCCACGTCCTTGTCACCACGTCCGGACAGGCTGACGACGATGATCTTTTCCTCACCAACGGCGGTGCCTGCACTGACGACGCCCTCGTCCGCCCAGCGCTGCGCCAGGCGCAGGGCACCGGCCAGGGCGTGGGCGGACTCGATGGCCGGCACGATGCCCTCGGTGCGGCACAGCCGCTGGAAGGCGTCCATGCACTCGGCATCGTCCACGGGCTCGTAGGTGGCCCGGCCGGTGTCATTGAGCCAGGCGTGCTCGGGGCCGACGGCCGGGTAGTCGAGGCCGGCCGAGATCGAGTGTGAATCGATGGTCTGGCCGTCCTCGTCCTGCATCAGGTAGGTGCGGGCGCCGTGGAGCACACCGGTGCGGCCCAGGTTGATCGACGCGGCGTGCTCGCCCGTGCTGATCCCCTTGCCACCGGCCTCCAGGCCGTAGAGCTCCACACCGGAGTCGTCCAGGAAGGCGTGGAAGAGACCCATGGCGTTCGAGCCCCCGCCGACGCAGGCACACACGGCGTCCGGCAGCCGACCGGCCTGCGCGAGGATCTGCTCGCGGGCCTCCTCGCCGATGACCGAGTGGAAGTAGCGGACCATGGCCGGAAACGGGGCCGGCCCGGTGACGGTGCCCAGCAGGTAGTGGGTGGTGTCCACGGAGGCGACCCAATCGCGCAGGGCCTCGTTGATGGCGTCCTTGAGCGTGCGGGCGCCGGTGGTCACGGGGATGACGGTGGCACCGAGCATCTCCATGCGGGCGACGTTGAGCGCCTGGCGCTGGGTATCCACCTCGCCCATGTAGACGGTGCACTCCAGGCCGAACAGGGCCGCGGCCGTGGCGGTGGCCACGCCGTGCTGACCGGCACCGGTCTCCGCGATGAGGCGGGTCTTGCCCATCCGGCGGGCCAGCAGGGCCTGCCCGATCACGTTGTTGATCTTGTGGGACCCGGTGTGGTTGAGGTCCTCACGCTTGAGGAAGATCCGCACACCCGGGGAATCCTGGGCGAAACGCGGCACCTCGGTCAGCAGGGACGGCCGGTTCACGTAATTCGTGAACAGGTCCTGCAGCTCGGCCGTGAACTCCGGATCGTTCCGGGCCTCGGTGAAGGTCCGGTCCACTTCCTCAAGTGCGGCGATCAGGGATTCGGGCATCCAGCGCCCGCCGTAGGGGCCGAAGTACGGCCCCGGCTGGTTCTGGTAGCTCCCGGTGTGCTCAATCATCGTACGTTCCAGTCTGTATTCGGGTACTTCCGGAGATTCGGGGGTACGTCAGGGATGCGTCAGGAGGGAGGCGCGGCGCGTGCGCCTCGGGATCCGGACACGTCAGCCGCGGACGGCCAGCGAGGCGGTGCGGAAGTCGCGGATGGCCTGCGTCGGGTCGCCGTGCTTGACGAGGGCCTCACCGACCAGGACGGCGTCGGCCCCGTCCCGGGCGTAGTCGGCCACCTGCTCCGGCCCCTGGACGCCGGATTCGGCGATCCGGACCACGTCCTCGGGCAGGTGCGGGGCGAGGGTGGCATAGTTCCGCGGATCCACGTCCAGGGTCTTGAGGTTGCGGACGTTGACACCGACGATCCTGGCGCCCACGGCCACGGCACGCTCGATCTCCTCGACCGTGTGGGCCTCGACCAGGGCGTTCATCCCCAGTTCATGGGTGACGGCCAGGTACTCCGCCAGCTGTGCGTCGTCCAGGGCGGCCACGATGAGCAGGACCAGGTCCGCCCCGTGGGCCCGGGCCTCGTGGATCATGTACTCGTCCACCGTGAAGTCCTTGCGCAGCACCGGGATGTCCACGGCCGTCCGGACGGCGTCCAGGTCAGCGAGTGAGCCGCCGAAGCGGTGCTGCTCTGTCAACACGGAGATGGCGGACGCCCCACCGGCCTCATACCTCCGGGCCAGGTCAGCCGGGGAGGCGATGTCCGCCAGGGCCCCCTTGGAGGGGCTGGACCGCTTGACCTCGGACAGGATGCGGATGCCCTGCGGGTCGAGGCGTCCCCCGCCGAGGGCGGCGTAGGCGTCCCGGGCCGGAGCCCGGTCCGTGGCCTCGGCCGCGAGAATCCGGACGGCGTCCAGGGAGACCGTACGGCGGCGCTCGGCGAGGTCGGCGCGGACCCCGACGATGATCTCGTCGAGAACGGTGGCCATCAGTGCCGGGCGGGCTCGGCGTGACCCTTGGTGCCCTTGCCGGCCTTGCCCATGATGAATCCGGCGACGAGTCCGGCCACCGCGACGACGGCACCGGCGATGACCAGGACGATCAGGTCGGCCAGCATGCCGACGCCGACCAGCAGGGTTCCGGCGAGGATCAGCAGCACCAGCGTCCACGCGGCCGGCGAGTTGCCGTGGCCGAGGGGCTCGGCGTGAGTCGGGTCATTCAGGACGAGGTCGTCGTCAGTGGTGCGGTGCGAGGTGGTCATGGACCGTCCCTTTCGTTCCAGGTATATCCAGGTCTATCCAGGCCAGCACTGCCCGCGTTCCAGGCGTGCGGCAGCTGATCAGGTCTGTGCCTCATTCTGCCACGGAAGTCCGTGCCGGACCCGCAGGTCTCGCCCCGTCTCGATCAGGTGGGATCCTGGCCGCGGCTGAGCTCGTCCCAGGCGTCGATCTCGTCCAGGTCTCCCGTGTCCCCCGCGTCCGGGGTCGCCGCCGCGGTGGCTGCAGTGGCTCCGGTGGCTCCTGGAGCTCCTGTGGCTGTTCCAGTGGCCGGTGCCGCCTCATAGCGGCGGGTGGCGGTCCACCGTCGGCCGAACAGGAGCACGGCGAGACCGCAGAGGAACAGCAGGACGCCGCCGACGAGGGTCAGCCATGGCCACACGGTGACGGCGTAGGCTCCCGCGTCCGCAGTGGTGCCGCTGGCCTCGGAGACCTGGGCGCGGGCTGCAGCTGCCGGGTCCAGGGCGGCCTGGAGGGAGGACCAGGCGGTCGCCGCCCCCGCGAGGAGCAGGAGCAGCGCCGTGATCCACCGGCCGATCCGGCGGGCCATGGACAGTGCGATGCCGGCGGCCATCCCGACCAGGGCCATGGCGGGCACGACGGCGGCAGCCTGGTTCCCGGTGGTGGTCACCGAGTCGCCCGGCAGCCCAGAGATCTGGGTCGACTCGATCCAGGTCTGGGCCCCGGTGCCGAGGATGATGGCACCAGCAGCGATGGCCCACAGGACCGCGGTGCGCCTCTTCAGCATCATGGCGTCACCTCCGGGTCCAGGGTGCTCAGCAGGCCAGCCGCGAGGACGGCCCGCATCGGGGCGCTGGACTTGGTCACCGTCTCGGCGGCCTCCGTCTCCGGGACTGAATCGGCCACGATCCCGGCGCCGGCCTGCACGTAGGCGGTCCCGTCCACGAGCGTCGCGGCGCGGATGTTGATGGCCATGTCCATGTTGCCGGCCAGGTCGAAGTAGCCGACCACGCCCCCGTAGGGGCCTCGCTCCTGGGGTTCCCACTCATCCAGCAGTTGCAGCGCCCGCGGCTTCGGCGCCCCGGACAGGGTGCCGGCGGGGAAGGCCGCGGCCAGGACGTCCAGGGCCTTCTGCCCCGGCTCCAGCCGGCCCTCCACGTGGGAGACCAGGTGCATGATGTGGCTGAACCGCTCCACCTCCATGAACTGGGTGACGGACACGCTGCCGGGCACGCAGACCTTGGACAGGTCGTTCCGGGAGAGGTCCACGAGCATCAGGTGTTCCGCCCGCTCCTTCTGGTCGTTGACCAGCAGCTTCTCGTGCAGGTGGTCATCCTCCACGGTGGCTCCGCGGGGCTGCGATCCGGCGATCGGGTGGGTGATCACCGAGCCGTCGTTGACGGTGACCAGCGCCTCCGGCGAGGAGCCGACGATCTGGTACCGGCCGCCGTCGGGCCCGGGCTTCTCGAAGGAGAACAGGTACATGTACGGGCTGGGGTTCATGGCGCGCAGGACGCGGTAGATGTCCAGGCCGCTGGCCGTGGTGTCCGCGGAGAAACGGCGCGAGACGACGATCTGGAAGACCTCACCGTCCACGATGGCCTGCTGGGCCTTGGCGACGGCGTCCAGGAAGCCCTCGTGCGTCCACGAATCGTGGACGTGGGCCGAGACGTCGAGGTTCAGCCAGTCCCTCGGGGCGACGGACACCGGGTCACCACTGGCCGGCACGCCGCCTTCTGGCCTGCCCCCTGCGGACGTCGGTGCGCCGGGCAGGGCCGGACCGGTGAGCCGGACGGCCATCGAGCGCAGTCGCTCCACGGCGTCCGTCCACGCCTCGCGGGCGCCGGAGGCCAGGCCGTTGTGGTTGATCGCGTTGGCCACGAGGGTGACGGTGCCGTCCACGGTGTCATGCACGGCGAGGTCCGTGATGAGGTTCATGGCCATCTCCGGCAGCCCGAGGTCGTCGGGCGGCGGGCTCGGCAGCTTCTCCCAGCGGCGCACCGTGGGCCAGCCGAGGAAACCAGCCATCCCGGAGACCAGGTTGGGCAGGTCCTTGCCCAACCCCTCGCGTACGTCGGTGGACAACAGGTCCAGGGTCGCCCGGAGCACCTCGATGGGGTCGCCTTCGGTGGGCACTCCGGCTGGGGGCTCCCCCAGCCAGTGGGCCACGGCGTCCCCTCCCTGCCGGCGCGTGGTCAGTGTTGCAGCGCTTCCCGCCCCGATGAACGAGTAGCGGGACCAGACGCCACCCTGCGCCGCTGACTCCATCAGGAAGGTGCCGGGCTCGTCCGCGGCCAGGCGGCGGTAGATGCCGACCGGAGTCAGGCCGTCCGCCAGCACCGTCAGGGTGACGGGGATGACCCGGTGCTGTCCGGCGAGGTCCTCGAAATCCTCCGCGGAGGGGGTGATGGTGCCGAGCTCACGCATCCGTGGTGGTCTCCTTCGCTGTGGGGCTTGCAGGCACGTCAGCAAGGGCAGGACGATCTGGACGGTCAGGGCCGGAGAGCGGCAGCTGGCGTCCGTCGAAGCACGTGCGGGTGCCCGTGTGGCAGGCGGCGCCGGTCTGGTCGACCTGCACGAGCAACGCGTCGCCGTCGCAGTCCAGGGCCACGGAGCGGACCTCCTGGATGTGGCCGGAGGTGTCCCCCTTGCGCCAGTACTCCCGCCGTGAGCGCGAATAGTAGGTGGCCCGGCCGGAGTCCAGAGTGCGCCGCAGGGCCTCCTCGTCCATCCAGCCCAGCATCAGCACCTCGCCGGTGTCGTGCTGCTGGGCGATGGCGGCGACGAGGCCGTCGGGCGTCTTCTTGAGCCGCTGTGCGATCGCCGGGTCGAGTGCCACATCGGCGGAGGCGGTGTTGTCCATGGTGATCCAGTCTAGGCTCCGTGTAGCGTTGTCCCTGTTATGGGGAACCACGCCGACCGGACCACCGGCCAGACACCTGGACGCGACTTCACCGCGGCCTCTCGGGATGCACTCGTCGAGTCGTTGCTGTCCGCCGGTCCCGGCCGACCGACCCTGTGCGAGGGATGGCAGACAGAGCACCTCGCAGCCCATATCGTCCTGCGGGAGAGTTCGCCGCTCGTGGCCGGCCTGGTGCTCCGCCCCCTGGCCCGCACCCTGGAGCGGAAGACCATGGAACTCGGCGCCGCCTCGTCCTCGCCGCCCGCCTACCAGCAGCTGGTGGACCGGGTGGCCTCCGGACCGCAGCCACCGGCGCGACTGCGCCAGAACCCGCAGGCCTCGAGACTCACCAAGACCATCCAGGGGTCCACAGCAGCCCGGCGTGCCGCCCAGGCCACGAACCTGCTTGAGTTCTTCGTCCACACCGAGGACGTCCGGCGCGCCCAGGACCGCTGGGCCCCGCGCCACCTCGCCGATGACTACGCCAACGCCCTGTTCACCGAGTTCGGCCGCCGGGTGCGCATGATGTACCGCTCCGAGCCGACCGGGGTTGTCCTGGCCCGCAGTACGGGCCAACGCCTGGTGGCGCGCCCCACCGGCAAGGACGAGGAGACCCGGACCGTCTCCGGTCCGGCCGGGGAACTCGTGCTGCATGCGTTCGGCCGCCGCGACCATGCCCTGGTGCTGCTGGACTGATCCTGGTGATCCGATTCGCCTGACCCGATTCTGCTGATCCTGGTGGACAGTGTCAGTGGGCGCGGGTGAGGTACCGGTACCGCGCCACCGTCGAGAAGCCGGCCGCCTGGTAGACGGCGCTCGCCCGCGTGGACCGCTCCTCCACCTGCAGCCAGCACCCGGAGACGTCCAGCCGGACGAGGTGGTTGAAGATGGCATCCAACAGCAGAGCCGACAGTCCCCGCCCGCGCCGGTCCTCACGGACCCACAGCGCATAGATTCCCGCGTAGTTGTTCGACGAGGAGCCCTCCGGGGTCACGAGGGAGACCTTCGCCCCGCCGGCGATGTTGCCGTCCTCGTCCAGGCAGCTGTAGAACCGGCTGCGACCGCCCCCGAGCAGGCGGCGGTGGACCATCCGGCTCGCGGAGTCGTCCCCCGACGGCCCGCTGCCCGCGTCCCGGCCCATGTAGGCCTCCAGCCATTCGTCGCTGAGGGTGTCGCTGACGAGGATGCGCCGGTCCCACTCGGCGTCCGCCGGGAGAGCCTCCCGATCCATCCACAGCACGCCGGTGGGGGCGACGGCCTCGTAGCCGCGGCGTTCCAACAGCTGGCCCAGGCGCTGCTGGCCCTCGAAGAACGCTTCAGACTCCACGTGGTCTGCCGCGATGGTGACGCCCGCTGAAGGAATCCCCGAGGATCCCTCCGAAGAGGTCTCCGAAGAAATTTCCGCAGAGCCTTCCAGCCAGGATCCCGACGCCGGCAGCCATTGCTGGAAGGTCGGAGCCAGCCAGCGCTCGGCGCTTCGCCGCTCGACTTCGTCCGCGGCAGCCTCGATCTCCGCCACGGAGGCCGGCATCGTCGCGGACACCACGGAATTGGCGCGCCGCGTGATGCCGGACGAGAAGCGCACGGACCAGCCGTTGACCTCTTGTGACTCGATGGCCGGCCAGCCCAGGAGGGTCAAGCGCTGCAGCTCGACTGGGGAGGGAGGCGGAGGGGTAGGGCGGTTAGCGGACGGGATAGCCGGCCTCCCTGATGGCGGCCTTGACCCGGGAGATCATGTCCACCGGTCCGAAGTGGAAGATCGAGGCGGCCAGCACGGCGTCCGCCCCGGCTTCGATGGCCGGCGGGAAGTGCTCCGGTGCGCCGGCACCCCCGGAGGCGATGAGGGGAACGGTGGTCACGGCGCGCACGGCGCGGATCATGTCCAGGTCGAAGCCCTCCTTGGTGCCGTCGGCGTCGATGGAGTTCAACAGGATCTCCCCCACACCACGCGCGGAGGCCTCCCGGCACCACTCGACGGCGTCGATCCCGGTGCCCTGACGTCCGCCGTGGGTGGTGACCTCGTAGCCGGAGCCCACCGCCGGATCATCCGTGCGGCGGGCGTCGAGAGAGAGGGTGAGGACCTGGGATCCGAAGCGCTGGGTGATCTCGTTGATGACCTCCGGCCGAGCCACGGCCGCGGTGTTGATGGACGCCTTGTCCGCGCCGGACCTCAGCAGCCGGGCCACGTCGTCCACGGTACGCACGCCGCCGCCGACGGTCAGCGGGATGAACACCTCCTCGGCGGTCTGGGAGACCACCTCGTAGGTGGTCGCACGGTCGGCGGTGGAGGCGGTGACATCCAGGAACGTGAGCTCGTCGGCGCCGGCCTCGTTGTAACGTCGGGCCAGCTCGACCGGATCGCCGGCGTCCCGCAGGGCCGCGAAGTTGACGCCCTTGACGACCCGACCGGCATCGACATCCAGGCAGGGGATCACGCGTACGGCAACGGGCATGGGCACTTCCTCGGGTGGTTCGGGATCAGATGCGGATGGCGTGGATGGCGGAGACCAGGATGGCGCGGGCGCCGAGGTCATAGAGCTCATCCATCACCTTGTTGGTGTCCCCCTTCTTGACCATGGAACGGACCGCGACCCAGTTCTCGTCCTGCAACGGGGAGATGGTCGGCGATTCCAGTCCGGGGGTCACGGCCGAGGCCCGGTCCAGGTTCGCGCGGCTCACGTCATAGTCGATCATGACGTAGCGGCGGGCCACCAGGACACCCTGCAGGCGCCGCAGCAACACATCCAGGCCCTCGGGGCGGCGCCCGGTCTGACCGATGATGATGGCCTCGGACTGCATGATCGGTTCCCCGAAGGTCTCCATGCCGGCTGCCTTGAGCGTGCTGCCGGTCTCCACCACGTCCGCGATGGCGTCCGCCACGCCCAGGTTGACCGAGGACTCCACGGCACCGTCAAGGTGCACGATCATCTCCGGCTTCAACGACTGGGTGGCGAGGTAGTCCTCGAGCAGCCCGTCATAGCTGGTGGCAATGCGCTTGCCCTCGAGCTCGGTCTGCGAGGAGAACCGTCCGACCGGGGCGGCGAAGCGGAAGGTGGACTTGCCGAAGCCCAGGGCCATGATCTCCTCCGCGGACCCGCCGACCTGGGCATCCTGGAAGAGGTCGCGCCCAGTCAGACCGATGTCCAGGGTGCCCTGTCCCACGTAGACGGCGATGTCACGGGGCCGCAGGTAGAAGAACTCCACCTGGTTCTCTGGGTCCATCATCACCAGTTCCTTGGTGTCCCTCCGCTGGAGGTATCCGGCTTCCTGGAGCATGTCTCGGGCGGCCTCGGACAGGGCGCCCTTGTTGGGAACGGCGATGCGCAGCATAGGTGCTGGTTCTCCTGGTGTGGTGGGTGGTGCGGCGGATGGTGAGGTGGTCGGCGTGCGGCCGGGACTCCTCAGAGGTGGCGGTAGACGTCCTCAAGGGTCAGGCCCTTGGCGATCATCATGACCTGCAGGTGGTAGAGCAACTGGGAGATCTCCTCGGCCGCCTCGTCCTTCGACTCGTATTCGGCGGCCATCCACACCTCGGCGGCCTCCTCCACGACCTTCTTGCCGATCCCATGGACTCCGGAGTCGAGTTCGGCAACGGTCCCGGACCCTTCCGGCCGGGTCTCGGCCTTCCGGCTCAGCTCAGCAAAGAGTTCATCGAAGGTTTTCACCCTCCCAGCGTAGCCACCGCCGGGCAGTACCTCTGACCGCGCCCGTCCAATGTGACGCAGAAGCCACCGCTCAGCGCAGCGACAGTTCCGTCAGGACGGCCGCCTGGAACGCCTCGTACCCCTTGTCCTCACTGGACCCCTCGAGCCCGGCCCGGTCCAGGGCCTGCTCCTCGGTATCACAGGTCAGGACCCCGAAGCCGACGGGGGTCCCGGTGCGCACGGAGACGTCCACGAGCCCCTGAGTCGCACCGGAGCAGACATACTCGAAGTGCGGGGTTCCGCCTCGGATCACGACGCCGAGGGCCACGATCGCGTCGAAACGGGGTGCCAGCCTGGCCGCCGCCACGGGCAGTTCGAAGGTCCCGGGGACGCGGAACTCCTCGACCTCGATCCCGGCCCCAGCCACGGGCTGCGCTGCAGCCACCACGTCGGCGGCCGCCCGACGGGTGCCGGCCAGCAGCCCCTCCATGACCTGATCATGCCACTGGGCCGCGACCACGGCGACGCGCAAGGGGCCGTTCGAGTCCGTGGTGCCGGCCGCCGTCGTGCGTTTCCCCGCCAGTTTCTCTCCGAGGGCTGCGCCCAGTCCCTGGGGTGCTCCGTGACCGCTCATGCTGTGTCTCCTGTGGTTTCGGGTGGTGTGGTTACTGGTGGTGTGGTTACTGGTGATGTTGCTGCCGGTGACGTGGCTGGTGACCCGGGCATCGTGCTCGCCTGCCGCAGCACGAGGTCACCGGAGAGCCGGTGCGCCATGCGGTCCCGCTTGGTGGTCAGGTAGCCGCGGTTGTACTCGGTGACGGGGGCGGGGCTCGGGACGATCTCCGCCACCTCAATCCCCTCCCGTTCCAGCTGCTCTGACTTGTCCGGGTTGTTGGTCACCAGACGGATGCGGTCCAGTCCGAGCCGGCGCAGGATCGCGGCCGCGGACCGGTAACTGCGGGCGTCGGCGGGCAGGCCGAGATGCTCGTTCGCGGCGACGGTGTCGAGTCCGGAGTCCTGCAGTGCGTAGGCCAGGATCTTGTTGGCCAGGCCGATCCCCCGCCCCTCGTGGCCGCGGAGATAGATCACCGTTCCACCCTCGGCCATCGCCTGCCGCAGGGCATGGTCGAGTTGGGCGCCGCAGTCGCAGCGTTCCGAACCGAAGACGTCCCCCGTCAGGCACTCGGAATGCAGCCGGACGAGCGGAGCCCCGACGTCCAGCCCGGTGGCCCCGGCTTCCGGCGCCTGGAGCACCACATGCTCGGCGCCGGTCTCCTGGTCGGGATGGACGGACACCTGGAACGTGCCGTATCGGGTGGGCAGGTTCACCGTCGGCGTGCTGGTGTCGGGTTCGTCCGCTGGCTCTACAGCGTGCTCCACACCCTGAACCACACGGTGCTCGTCTCCCTCGGCGGCCAGATACGCGACGAGGTCCTCGATCGAGACCAGTGGCAGCCGGTGCCGATCGGCGAAGCGGCGCAGGCCGGGCAGGCGCATCATGGAGCCGTCGTCATTGACGAGTTCGGCGATGGCCCCCACCGGGGCCCGCCCGGCGAGTCGGCTCAGTTCCACGGCCGCCTCGGTGTGTCCGCGCCGCTCGGCCACGCCGCCGGCCGCTGCCACCAGCGGGAAGACATGCCCGGGGCGGCTGACCAGGTCGGCGGTCGCCGACGGATCGGCCAGCACCTTGAGCGTGGTCGCGCGGTCCGCGGCGGAGATGCCCGTGGTGGTGCCGGCGATCGCATCACAGGACACGGTGTACGCGGTTCCCTTGGGGTCCTCGTTGCGCGCGGCCATGGGCGGAAGGTCCAGGCGTTCGGCGACGTCGGCCGGCATCGGAGCGCACAGCACCCCGGACGTGTAGCGCACGGTCAGGGCCACGATCTCCGGGGTGGCGGCGTCCGCGGCGAAGACGATGTCGCCCTCATTCTCGCGGTCTGCGTCATCCACCACGACGACGGCCCGGCCGGCCGAGATGGCCGCGATCGCCTTCTCGATCGAGTCCAGCTGGATCGGGTGCTGGATCGTCGGGTGGTTCGGTGCTGCCTGGTTCGGTGCTGCCTGATTCGGCTGTGCCTCAGTTGGCTGTGCTGGGGACCTCATCCCGCCACCTCCTGCCCTGCGGTGGCACTGGCACTGGCGCGGTCATGGTCCGTCAGCCGGGCGGCGTACTTGGCCACCACATCGACCTCGAGGTTGACCCGGTCCCCCACGCTGCGGGTGCCGAGAGTGGTCTCGGCCAGGGTGGCGGGGATGAGGCCGATCTCGAACCAGTCGTTGGCTGCTCCGGACGGTGCCCCGGACAGGGTTTCTGACTCCGAAGCTCGGTTCACGTCATTGACGGCCGTGACGGTCAGGGAGACGCCGTCAACGGCGATGGACCCCTTCTCGGCGACATAGCGGCCCAGCCCGGAGGGCAGGGCGATGCGGACCTGGCGCCACGATCCGTGGACCTCGATCTTGGCGATGGTCCCGGTGCCGTCGACATGGCCCTGCACGATATGGCCGTCGAAGCGGCCCGAGGCCGGCATGCAGCGTTCCAGGTTGACCCGGTCCCCCGCTTGCAGGTCTCCGACGGCGGTCCGGCGCAACGTCTCACCGATGACGTCGACGATGACCGAGCCGGGCTTCAGGTCCTCCGTGCTGGCGCCATCGGCCACGGACACCGCCGTGGCGGTGAGGCAGGTGCCGTTGACGGCGAGGGATCCCCCGAGGGGAAGATCGACACTCGAGGCCGGGGCGTGGATGGTGAGCCGCGCCGAGTCCTGGTCCGGGCGGTGTTCGAGCTCGGTGATGGTGCCGAGTTCAGTGATGATTCCGGTAAACATGGGGTTCCCTCCGGGAGGTCCGTGATGGGTCATGGGGTCTGTGCAGCTCGCGGCTCTGCCCCTAGGGGGCCGCATAGTGGAGCAGGACGTCGTCCCCGAGCCGGCTGAGGGCGCCGTTCTCGGCTGCGTCCAGCGTCAGGCGCAGGGCGTGGGACAGGGTGGTGTGCTGTGGCAGGTCGAGTCCGGCAGGGCCGGAGCCGAGGACCAGGGGGGCCTGGTAGAGGAACACTTCATCGACGAGGCCGGCCCCCATCCAGGCCGAGAGCACGGTGGGGCCGCCCTCGATCAGGACATGGCCCGGACTGGTACCTCCGTGGGGCCACGAGGTGGAGACGGAGTGGCGTTCGGTGTTGCCTTCGGCGACGTCTCCGGCGGTCAGCTGATCGAGGACCACCTGAGGGTCATGGCTCTCGACATGGACCCAGGAGGCGCCACCCCTGAGAGCCGCCCCGGCGGGAACGGCCCTACGGCCCTGGACCACGGGGACCGGCTGGCGGGGCAGGTCACGGCCGTCCTCATCCCGGGCCGTCAGCCGCGGATCGTCCGCGAGCACGGTTCCGGTCCCGACGATGATCGCGTTCACCCGGGAGCGCACCCGGTGGGCATGCCGCCGGGATTCAGGACCGGTGATCCACTGGCTGGTGCCGTCGGCGGCGGCCACGCGGCCGTCCAGGGACTGGGCGAGATGTGCCGTGACGAAGGGGCGTCCGCTGTCACGCGCCAGCATCCACCGTCGGTTGAGGTCGGCCGCCCCGGCACGCCGCACCTGATCCGCGTCGACCTGTTCCACGTCGAGGCCGGCGCTGCGCAGCCGGGCCGCGCCGCCGCCGTCGGGCCCGGTGGGGTCCGCCACCGCGTACCGCACCGTGCGGATCCCCGAGGCCAGGATGGCTTCGGTGCAGGGGCCGGTGGTGCCGGTGTGGTCGCAGGGCTCCAGGGTGATCCAGAGCGTGGCGTCTGCGGGGCCGAGCCTCGAGGTCGAGCTGGACTCGTTGAAGCCACTGAAGCTACCGAATCCGCTGAAGCCGGCCAGGGCCTCGACCTCGGCGTGGGCGGTTCCCCGGCCCCGGTGGTATCCGGAGGCGAGCACCCTGCCGTCCGAGGCGGTGATGATCGCTCCCACGAGCGGATTGGCACCTCGGGGCCCGCGCAGGGCCTGCGCCACGGCCAGGGTCAGGGCCTCCTCGGGACCGGCAACTGTGGTGCCGGCAACCTGGGTGCCGGCAACCTGGGGGCCGGCAACCTGGGGGCCGGCGATCTGGCCGCCAGCAATGACGCTGTCAGACGCGCTCATGGGACACGCACCGTCGGGTCCGGCATGACCGTCTCGACCTCGGGCTTCTCATTCGCCTTGGCATGCACCCAGACGAAGAAGCCGACGAGGGTGAAGGCCCCGTAGAACATGTACATGAACGCACTGGCGTAGTAGCCGGCGCTGAAGAGCAGCGGCACCCCGACGACGTCGACCGCCACCCACACCAGCCAGAACTCGACCCAGCCGCGGGCCATGCCGTAGGTGGCGATGAGCGAGCCGACAAAGGTCCACGCATCCGCCCAGACGGGTTCGTAGGACCCCAGCGCCGTGAACAGCGGCGTGAGGGCGAGGGTACCGATCACCATGGTCGCCACGATCCCGATGCGGGCCTTCAGCCCGGCCCACTGCGGGGAGATCGCCGTTGCGTCACCGGCGCGTTCGGCCTTGGCGCGGCGCCATTGCACCCAGCCGTAGACCGAGACGGTGATGAACATGATCTGGCGACCGGCCTGGCCCAGCAGGTTCGCGGCGTCCGCCCCGCCGAACAGGCTGGACAGGAACACCGTGAGCAGGATGACGTTGCCGATGATGCCGATGGGCCAGGCCCAGACCTTGCGGCGCATGCCGCCCAGGGCCGAGGCCAGACCGAAGATGTTGCCGACCACTTCTCGCATCAACAGGCCGCCGCCGGCGACCGGGATGTACCAATTGAAGAGTTCGACGAGCCACCGCATAAAATCCATGAATCCTCCTTCGGAACGCGGCGGCTCCGGGGGATCATGCTGCGGATTCGCCCCTCCCGTCGGGCGGTCCCGGGTAGCCCGAATCGGCTACCGCGAAACCACACCCACCGGAACGGCGGTGCTGCACGTGCTTCTCCCATCCAGACTTTAACTGTCGGTACCGGAATTCCACCGGTTCAACCGCTGGTCGATGGCCACGGGTGTGGGTCGACGCGCGGGTCGCGGACTTTGACCGCCGGTTCGGATTTACACCGACCCCGGAGCACGTTGACTCGATTGTGCCACAACACACGGTCTGTCCGCCCTCAGCGGAGCGGGGCGCTTCTCAATTCGTCAATTGCGGCCTCGGGGTCCTCGGCTCCGTAGACGGCCGAGCCCGCCACGAACACGTCCGCACCGGCCTCGGCGGCGCGCATGATGGTGTCCCGGGTGACGCCCCCGTCCACCTGCAGGGCGACCGGCACACCGGAGCCGTCCAGCGCCTCCCTGGCGCGCCGGATCTTCGGCAGGACCACGTCGAGGAACGGCTGGCCGCCGAAGCCGGGCTCCACGGTCATGAGCAACAGCAGGTCCAGCTCTTCGAGCAGGTCCAGATAGGGCTCGACGGCGGTCGCGGGCTTGAGCGCCATGCCCGCCTTGGCTCCGTGGGAGCGCAGTTCCCGGGCCAGCCGGAGGGGCGCCCCGGCCGCCTCCGCATGGAAGGTCACGGACTCGGCACCAGCCTCCGCGTAGGCGGGCGCCCAGCGATCGGCGTCCTGGATCATCAGGTGCACGTCCAGGGGCAGGTCGGTGGCCCGGCGGATGGCCTGGACCACGGGCAGACCGAGCGTCAGGTTCGGCACGAAGTGGTTGTCCATGACGTCCACGTGCACGGCGTCGGCGTTCCGGATCCGCGCGAGTTCCTCGGCCAGCCGGGCGAAGTCGGCCGACAGGATGGACGGGTGGATGTGAATGCCGCGGGAGTGCTCCGCGTGGTGGGGCATGGCGTGTCTCACGACTCCACCTTCCGGAAGAGAGCCATGAACATGGCGTCGGTGGCGTGCAGGTGGGGCCACAGCTGGCTGGTGTTACCGGAATCGGCAGAGCGCGCAGTCGGCTCACTGCCAGCATCCTTCAGAGCCGGTGCCACCTCCGTCAGGTAGCCGGTGGTGTCCAACAGCTCCAGCCCGGGATGGCGCTTGAGCACATCCTGGACCTGGAACACCGTCTCGGCAGGATGGGGCGAGCAGGTCACGTACCCCAGGACACCGCCGGGCTTCAGCGCCTCCACCGCTGAGTCCAGCAACTGGCGCTGCAATTCGGTCAGGGGGCCCAAGTCCGAGGGCTGACGCCGCCACCGGGACTCCGGCCGGCGTCGCAGGGCTCCTAGCCCGGTGCACGGCGCATCCACCAGGATCCGGTCGAAGGCCTCGGGCTGCTCCGTCCCCAGGTCCCGGCCGTCTCCGCAGCGGATGGACCAGGTCTTGCCTGCATCAGCCGCACCAGCCGCATCAGCCGCACTCGCTCCGCCCGGCACGGCGGCCAGTGCGTTCTCCACGAGCCTGGCCCGGTGCTCGGCCGGCTCGTTGGCCAGCAGGGTCGCCCCCTGTTCGCGGGCCAACGCGGCCAGCAGGGCCGCCTTGCCGCCGGGGCCGGCGCAGAGATCGAGCCAGCGTTCCGGCGCGTGCGAATCCCCTGATGCCCCCGGTGCACCCGGCGCGGCACTCCCCACGGGGACCACCGCCAGGGCACGGGCCGTGAGCTGGGAGCCCACGTCCTGCACGCGGATGGTGCCCTCCTTCACGCCGGGCAACCGGCCGGCGTCGCCGTCGCGGTAGAGGGCCGAGCCCGGCACCAATGGGCCGGGTTCCGCGCCGGCCGCGAGCACAGGCTGCAGGTCGCCCAATCCGGGCAGGGCCACCAGGTTGACCACCGGGGCGGCGTTGTCCGCCTCCAGCAGGGCTTCGAGTTCTGCCGTCCGCCCCTCGGCCGGGCGCCCGTGGTTGGCCAGCGACTGACGCAGGGCGCGGATGATCCACTGCGGGTGGGAGTGCCGGATAGCCAGGGCGGCGTCCGAGGCGGCACCGGTCTGCTCGTCCACGGGAGCCAGTTGGTCCAGCCACGCCTCGCGCTCCTGGGCGGTGACCTTGCGGAGCACGGCGTTGACGAGGCCGGAGGGGCCGGCACCGATCTGGTCGCGCACCAGGGACACCGTCGAGTCCAGGGCCGCATGGGACGGCACCCGCATGCCGAGCAACTGGTGGGCACCGAGCCGCAGGGCATCCAGGACAGGACGGTCGAGCTGGTCCAGGGGGCGGTCCACGCAGGTGGCCAACACGGCGTCGTAGAAGCCCTGTTGGCGCAGGGCTCCGTAGGTCAGCTCGGTCGCGAAGCCGGCATCGCGCTTGTCCAGCCGGTGGGCGGCGATCCGCCCCGGCAGCACGAGGTTCGCGTAGGCGTCGTCCCTGCTGACCGCGGTCAGCGTCTCGAAGGCCGCCAGCCGGGACGGGTCCGCCGACCGGCGACGCTGCGAGGGTGCCGACGCCGAGTACTGCCGGGGTCCGCCGGAGGTGCCGCGGTTGCGGGTGCGGCCCTGCTCGTCGCGGCGTTCGTTGCGGCCCTGCTCGTCGCGGCGTTCGTTGCGGCCCTGGCCCTGGCTGCGCTGCTCATTGCGGCGTTCCGGCCGACCTGGCTGGCCTGGCCGGCCTGATTTCCCTGGCTGTCCTGGCCAGCGGCCCTTGCCCTGCTCGCTCATCGTGTTCCTTCAGTCGCTGTCTCTGCCGTGGATCCGGTCTGGAATCGGGTGCCCTCCGGCAGTCCCCTCGCCCAATCGGCTGCGGACATCGGTTTCTTGCCGGCGGGCTGGACCTGCACCAATCGCACCGTCCCGTCCGCGCATTGCAGATGCACCGTCTTGCGGCCGCGGTGCAGGTGGCCGGGTGGTGGAGCAGGAAGGTCAGCGGCGCCCTCGGGAAGTTCCTCCGGAACGGCACCGAGGAGCTTGACCCGCTGCTGTGACGGTGAATCCAGTGCCTCCGATTTCTCCTCCAGCAGGGCCCAGGCGCCGGGCTCCGGCGTGGTGCCGTTGATCCGGGCGGCGACAGCGACCGCCGGCCGTGCGGCGTCCACGAACCCGTCAGCCTGGTCCAGTTTCGGGGCGAGGCAGGGCTCTCCGCTCTGCGGTTCGGCCGACGCGGTGCCGGCCAGGATGGCGGCCATCGTGCTCGCGAGCAGCTCCGCGCCCGAGACGGCCAGGTCAGCGAGCACCGCCCCGGACGTCTCTCCGGGGTGTAGGTCACGGACCAGGCGCGAGAACACGGGCCCCGTGTCGAGTCCCTCCTCCAACTGGAAGACACACGCACCGGTCTGAGGTGCTTGGTCGATCACGGCATGCTGCACCGGTGCGGCGCCCCGATAGGCGGGCAGCAGCGAGAAGTGCAGGTTCACCCAGCCGTGGTGCGGCAGGTCCAGGCCGGCTGTGGGCACCAGTGCCCCATAGGCCACGACGGCGGCCGCGTCCAGGTCCAGCGCGGCGATCCGGTCGAGGATTTCCAGGCCGGCGTCGCCAGTCAGGCGGGAGGCATAGAGGATCGGCAGGCACAGCTCCGCGGCACGGGCGGCCACCGGTGAGGGGGTCAGGACGCGCTTGCGACCCACCGGCGCATCCGGACGGGTCAACACGGCGGCGATCGTGAAGCCGGCGTCCACCAGGGCGTCCAGCGACGGGACGGCGGTGTCCGGGGTTCCGGCGAACAGGATCCGGTAGGTGGAGTTCTCGCTCGGTGCAGTGTTCGGTGCAGCGCTCACAGAGAACCTCCGAAACTGGAGCTGATCGTGGCCGCGCGGTCGGCCCGGGTGGAGCCGGTGATGCGGCCGTAGCCGGGGTCGCGGAGTTTGCGGCGTGAATCCTTGCGGTCCTCACCGGTGAGCCGGTCGATGTAGAGCATGCCCTCGAGGTGGTCGACCTCGTGCTGGAAGCAGCGTGCGGTCAGACCTTCGCCCCGAAAGCTCACCGGTTTCCCGTCCTGGTCGACGCCCGTGACGGTGGCCTCGGCGAAGCGTTCGGGGTGGTAGCGCAGTCCCGGCACGGACAGGCAGCCCTCCCCCGGTTCGGTCAGCTTCTGACCCGAGGTCTCCAGGACCGGGTTGACCACGTGCCCGCGCTGGCCCTCCACATCGAAGGTGAAGATCCTCAACCCCACGCCGACCTGCGGGGCAGCGAGACCCACACCGCCGACGTCGTCCATGGTCTCGAACATGTCCTGCACCAGCTGGTGCAGGTTTCGACGGCCGACCGGCACGGGGTCGGCGAGGGTGCGCAGTACGGGATCGGGAACGGTGCGGATGGGCAGGACAGTCACGGCGACTACTGTATCTGCGCCCCGGGGGCCGGGGACGCTGCTGGCACCGAGGACGCTGCTGGCACGGTGGATGCGGGCGGGGGGCCGATGGGTCGCAGTGCCGGACCGGCGCCGTCAGCGGCCTGGGAGTAGCCCCAGACCTGGCGGAGCGACCAGAACTTGCGCCAGTGGTCCGGCAACACCTGGGGGTTGGCCTGGTGGGCGACGACCTCGGTCTGTCCGACGGCCACCCCCAGCAACAGCGGCGCATCGCCGTACTTCCACGGCTCCCAGGTCCCGGCCACGGGGTCCACGAGAGACTCCTCCGCCTTCAGCCCGGCCACGAGTTGCATGACGACCTTCGCGTCGAGGGGTTTGACGTGCCCGTCCCGCGTGGTGCCCTTGGTCTTGTAGTCGATGATGCACGTGCGGCCGCCGATGGAGGCCACCAGGTCCAAGGTCCCGGCGTACCCGACGGTGCCGTTCCAGACGGTGATCTCGGTGGCGAGGGGTCGGACGTCGTAGAGGTCCCACCATTCATCGAACCGGTCGGCGTAGGCGCCCTCCCCATGCTCGGCGAGCAGCGCACGCATCTGGGCCATCTGGTGCGGCTTGCCGAGGGCGTGCAGCCCGACCTGCTCGGCGTAGTTGTGGACACGGTCCCCGCGGGCGGCCGCCTCATCCCGGTAGCGCTCGGCCGCATTCGAGGCCTGCCTGGCCACGGTCTTCAGTTGCGGCTTGGAGCCGACCGCCTGGGACAGCCGAGGGTCCTCGATGACGGCGGTCGCCGCCATATGACCGACCCAGCCGCTGAGGTCCGTGTTCTGCTGCGAGATGACCGTGGTGATGGACGGAACCTCGGGCACGCCGGACAGACTCCGCGCATACATGCGTCCGTGTTCGGTCTGGTGGGCGAGTTGGGGTTGGGTCATGATGATCCATTCTCCCACTGCGACGGACACGTTAGCGTCCGTCCGGGAGGGGATTCTGGTGGGAACGCGCCGGAACAGATCGAACAGGCCAGAACACGCCGGGAAAGATCCCGATTGGACGTTCCCACCTGACGTGCACTAGAGTCATCTCTCGTTGGAAATCACGGTGACTGGTTTTTCCGGTCACCAGTTTTCTGTGCGGATGTAGCTCAGTTGGCTAGAGCGCCACCTTGCCAAGGTGGAGGTCGCGAGTTCGAATCTCGTCATCCGCTCGCAAGTCTCCAATCCCTGGTGGGGTGGCCGAGAGGCGAGGCAACGGCCTGCAAAGCCGTGTACGCGGGTTCGAATCCCGTCCCCACCTCGCATCGGTTTCCGTCCGCTAGGATGGGGACCTGCAACTCAGAAGTTCCGGTTCGCCGGAGCCCATGGGCGCGATTAGCGCAGCGGTAGCGCGCTTCCCTGACACGGAAGAGGTCACTGGTTCGATCCCAGTATCGCGCACGGACTGATCCTCCTGTCGAGGATATCCTGGTCCTGCGGATGTAGCTCAGTTGGCTAGAGCGCCACCTTGCCAAGGTGGAGGTCGCGAGTTCGAATCTCGTCATCCGCTCCACTGAAGATGAACAGAGGATCCCCCGACGACGGTCACCGTCGTCGGGGGATTTTTTCGTTCACGGGGAAGTGGCTCCCCACCCAGCAGCCCCCACCCAGCCGGGAGCCGATCAGCCGGGCTACAGCCCCGTCTCCCCCATCTGGCCCTCCCGGACCAGGGCGGTCATGCGGGACACGGTGCGGAAGTACTTCTTCATGTACCCACCGCTCATCATCTCCTCGGTGAACAGCCGGTCGAACGGCACGCCCGAGGCGATGACCGGCACGTCCTTGTCATAGAGCCGGTCCGCCAGGACCACGAAGCGCAGGGCCATGGCCTGCTCGGAGATGGTCTCCACGTGGTGCAGCACCATCACGTCGACGTCCTCCACGAGCTTGCGGTAGCGGCTCGGGTGCACCCGCGACAGGTTGGCGGTCAGATCCTCGAAGGAGTCCTCGGACACGACGGCGGCGTCCGGGAAGCGATCGGCCAGCACCGTCAGCAGCTGGTCGTCTTCCATCGGATCCGGCGCCGCGGTCAGGCCACGGTGGCGGTAGTCCTCGCCGTCCACCCGGATCACGTCGAACTGATCGGCCAATACCTGGATCTCCCGCTTGAAGTCCTGGGCCGCGAAGCGCCCGTCGCCGAGCGATCCGGGCAGGGTGTTGGACGTGGCCACGAGCTTCACCCCGGCGTCCGAGAGCTCACGCATCAACCGTGACATCAACACGGTGTCACCGGGATCGTCCAGTTCGAACTCGTCGATGCAGACGAGGGTGTACTCCTTGAGCACGTCCACGGCCTTGCGGAAGGACAGCGCGCCGACGAGGTTGGTGTACTCGACGAAGGTGCCGAACGCCTTGGGGCCCGGCGCGGCATGCCAGGTGGAGGCCAGCAGGTGGGTCTTGCCCACGCCGAAGCCGCCGTCGAGGTAGATGCCGGCGGCCGACGTCGTTCCCTTGGATCTTCCGACCGAGCCGGACTTGCCGCCCTTGAGGAATCCGAACAGGCCCCCGCCGTTGCCCTTGGCGCCACCCTTCGAGCCGCCCTTGATGGAGGCGGCGAAGTCGCGCAGGCGGCTCACGGCCTCGGCCTGCGAGGGGTGGGCCGGGTCCGGGATGTAGGTGTCGAAGGAGACCTCACCGAACCGGTAGGAGGGGTGGAAGCCGGCGAGCAGGTCCTCGGCGGACACCTGGGGGGTGCGGTCTGCGAGGTGAACGGTCTCAGCCACGGGCGGCTCCATCCTGATGGGGTGTGACGGATTGGGTCAGGCGGTGCGACCCGGCCATGACGACGGTAACTCTACCGGCGGTCGCCGCATGCCGATGTCCACTGATTTCAATGAAGGCAACCCTCACCAATTACCACCGGGGCCCGTGGCGTAATGTAAGAGAATGACCACTGAATCCTCCAGTTCGCCTGACGCGTCCGTTCACCTCACCGCTGATCCCTCCCCCGATTTCTCCGGTTATGCGCATCCGGAGAAGCTCGTGTCCACACAGTGGGTCGCCGACCATGTTCAGGGTGAGAACCACCAGAACCTTGTCATTCTTGAGTCCAACGAGGACACCCTCCTCTACTCCACCGGCCATATTCCCGGCGCCCTCAAGATCGACTGGCACACCGAGCTGAACGATCCCGTCTCCCGGGACTTCGTCGGTCCGGAGGAGTTCGCCCGCGTCCTCGGTTCCAAGGGCATCAGCCGGGACACGACCGTGGTGTTCTACGGCGACAAGTCCAACTGGTGGGCCGCCTATGCGCTGTGGGTCTTCACGCTCTACGGCCACGCCGACACCCGCCTGATGGACGGCGGCCGTGACAAGTGGATCGCCGAGGGCCGCGAGACGACCCGGGAGGTCCCGTCGGTGACACCGGTCGACTACCCCGTGATCGACCGCGACGACTCCACAGAGCGTGCCTCCCGCGAGGACGTGCTGGCCCATTTCGGCAAGCCCCTGGTGGACGTCCGCTCGCCGCTCGAGTACACCGGTGAGACCACCCACATGGCCGGCTACCCGCAGGAGGGCACCCTGCGCGGCGGGCATATCCCCACCGCCGCCTCCGTACCGTGGGCGAAGGCAGCCAACGAGGACGGCACCTTCAAGTCCCGCGAGGAACTGGAGGAGATCTACCGGAACGACGCCGGCCTCGGCACCTCCGACGACGTGGTCGCCTACTGCCGGATCGGCGAGCGGTCATCGCACACCTGGTTCGTGCTGCGCCACCTCCTCGGTTATGAGAAGGTCCGCAACTACGACGGTTCCTGGACCGAGTGGGGCAACTCCGTGCGCCTGCCCATCGCCGTGGGCGAAGAGCGCGGCGAGGCACCGGCCGGTCAGTGACCGGGCTCCGGCAGACTGCCGGTGGGCAACCGGTGGGCCACCGGTGGGCTGCGAGGCCGGCCGGGACTAGGCTGGGGTGCGGCATAGATCGCACCCCAGCGGTGTTTAAGGGACAGAATCGCCCGTCACCGGTGATCACCGGCCTTCACCGGCCTTCACCGATCACTCTGGAAGGAAACCCACTCCACGATGACCACCACCGAACTCCCTGAGAAGCTCCACGAGATCGTCGAGGACTTCCGGGCCGTCCCGGACCCGGAACGGCTGGAACTGCTGCTGGAGTTCTCCGAGGAGCTGCCGACCCTGCCCGAGCGCTATGCCGGTCATCAGGACCAGATGGAGCAGGTCATCGAGTGCCAGACGCCGTTGTTCCTCGCCGTGGAGCTGGAGAACACCGCGCCCGACGCCGGCCCCACCGCCGAGTCGATCGTCCGCCTGTTCGTCTCCGCCCCGCCCGAGGCTCCCACCTCTCGCGGCTTCGCCTCGGTGCTGTCGCAGAGCCTGAACGGCCTGCCGGCCGCCGAGGTCCTGGCCGTCCCCGAGGACCTCTCGACCCGCTTGGGCCTCCAGAAGGCCCTGACTCCCCTGCGGCTGCGGGGCATGTCCGCCATGCTCGGTCGCATCAAGCGCAACATCTCAGACCAGCTGGCGGGCTGAACCGGTAGCAGGCCGAGTTTCCGCCGGCCGTGCCGGACGGGCCGGACACCCCATGACCCGCAAGAAGCCCGCGCCCACCGCGTCGACGCCCGCCCTGCGCGCGCTGGAACGGGCCGGCGTCGAGCATGAGGTGTTGGAGTACGAGCACGACGAGCGATCCGGCCGGGGCTTCGGCGAGGAGGCCGCCGAGAAGCTCGGGCTGGACGCCACCGTGGTGTTCAAGACCCTGATGGTGACCCTGCCGGACGACTCCCTGGCCGCCGGCGTGGTACCCGTCGCCGGAACCCTCGATCTGCGGGCCCTGGCCTCCGCGCTCGGGGTCAAGAAGGTCGCCATGGCCGAGCCGGCCCTGGCGCAGAGACGCACGGGGTATGTGCTGGGTGGGATCTCGCCGATGGGCCAGCGGCACCAAGCCGCTGTGGTCATCGACTCCTCGGCCCTGGCTCTGGACCATGTCCTGGTGTCGGGAGGTCGCCGAGGACTCGACGTGAGACTGGCGCCGCAAGATCTGGTGACGGTGACGCAGGCTCGCGTCGCACCGATCGCGGCTCCGTAGAGGAATCCGACGAGATCCAGGGATCAGGTCCAGGGATCAGTCGAGCGCTGAGGCTCCGCCCGTCGTCGCCGTCAGGGCCTCAGCCACGGCGTTCTCCGTTGCCAGGAGCGCCTCGGACATGGACAGCTCCGTGGCGGGGCTGCCCACCGGGGTGACGGCGGCCGCGCGGATGTGCGCCTTGTCCACGTCCGGGAACAGCCGGTGGAGCAGGCGGGTGGTGCGCATCAGAGAGATGAGCGGCCACGTGACGTCGTCGGCCGGTTGACCGTCCATGAGCACACCACGGATCCTGTCCCGCAGCTCGTGCTCGAAGTGCTCGTCACGCTCCCGGTAGCGCGTCCGGTGGAAGATCCACAGCACCGTGCTCTCGTCCTCCTCCACGATGCCCCGCTTCACCAGTGAGGCCGCCACGGCGTCCCGCAGCGTCTGACGTGAGAATCGGTTGATCCACTGCTCGGCGTCGCGATGGCGGGTGAAGGCGCGGATGATGTCCCAGACCTGCTCCAGCGGCCACTCGAGCCCAGTGCTGTGCGCCCAGGCCGGAGGATTCGGATCAGCGGCGAAGACCTGCTGCGGATGCTCGATCGAGCGCACCGTGCTCCGCGTGACCTCGAGCCGGCCCCGGCGCGCCAATTCCACCAGTGCGGCCCCGGCGATCCCCATCCCGGCGGTCGGCCCGTCGAGCAGGAGCTTGCCCTTCTCGTCATCCAGGCAGAGCAGCAGGAAGTACTCGGGGAGGTTCAGCGGTCGGTCGGTGACAGCCTCAGTGCTGTCCGTGAAGGGCTCGCTCATCCATCCATTGTGGCGCAGAAGACTCCGATTGCGCAGGGGCGGGTCTACTGTCCGCCGTCGGTCTCGCGGACCCTCCGGGACTGCCGGTACACCGTGACCATGCGCTGGCCCACCGTGATGGCGGACGCCGCCGCCAGCAGCAGGAGGACCACGGCCAGGGCCCACGGGTTCAGGCCGAGGCCGGTCAGGCCGGCGAACACCAGTGTCACCACGAGCCGCTCCGCCCGTTCGGCGATGCCGGTATTGGCGTCGAAGCCCAATGATTCGGCCTTGGCGCGGACATAGGACACCAGCATGCCGAGTGCCATGCTGGCGGCGGCAGCCACGCCGGCGATCCAGAAGTCTCCTGCCCCGAAGAACCAGAGCATCAGTCCCAGGAAGACGGCGGCGTCCTGGACCCGGTCCAGGGTGGAGTCGAGGAAGCTTCCCCACCTGCCCGTCGTTCCGGCGATCCTGGCCATGACCCCGTCCAGCACGTCCGAGAAGACGAAGAGGGTGATGACCATGGTGCCCCAGAACAGTTCACCCAACGGGAACAGGATCAGTGCCCCCAGTGCCACGCCGAGTGTCCCGACGATGGTCACGGCATCCGCCGAGACGCCGCGAGCCAGGAGGAACCTGGCCGCCGGCGTGAAGATCCGGGTGAACAGGGCCCGGGCGTAGCGGTTGAGCATCAGCCGCGCTGTTCCGTGGCGGTGGTCGCCTGGTGGGTGTCGAAAGCGGCTTCCGCTTCTGCCCAGGCTTCGGCCACGGCCGCGCGGACCGTATCCAGGGTCACCGTGATGTTCTTGGTCTCGGCGATGATCGGGAGGAAGTTGCCGTCTCCGCCCCACCGCGGAACGATGTGCTGGTGCAGGTGGGCGGCGATGCCGGCGCCGCCGGTCTTGCCCTGGTTCATGCCGAGGTTGAAGCCGGTGGCCTTCGCCGTGGCACGCAGTGCCGTCATGCCGATCTGGGACAGCCGGGCGATCTCCAGGGTCTCGTCCACGGTGAGGTCCGTGTAGTCGGGAACATGGCGGTAGGGACACACCAACAGGTGCCCCGCGTTGTAGGGGTAGAGGTTGCACAGCACGAAGGCCGTCCTGCCCCGTGCGACGATCAGTGACTGCTCGTCAGATCGACCCGGAGCGGCGCAGAAAGGGCACGTGGATTCCCCGCTGACCTGGTCCTGTCCCCCACGGACATAGGCCATCCGGTGCGGGTTCCACAGTCGTTGGAAACCGTCCGGTGTTCCGGCGAGTTCGAAGTCGTCGGTGGCCGGGGGGCTGCCGCTCGGGCTCGGCTCCGGGGTCACTGGGTCTCCCGGTTCCTCACGGCGTTCACGATGCGTTCGACGGCTTCACTGACGGGCACGCCGTTGTCCTGGCTGCCGTCCCGGAACCGGAAGGAGACCGCTCCTGCTTCGGCGTCCTCGCCACCGGCGATGAGCACGAACGGCACCTTCTCCTTCGAGGCGGTGCGGATCTTCTTCGGGAAGCGGTCGGATCCGTCGTCAAGGCGGGCACGGATGCCCTGGGCCTTGAGCTGGGTGACCACCTCGGCCAGGTAGTCGTTGAAGGCCTCCGCGACCGGGATCGCCACGACCTGCTCCGGGGCCAGCCAGGCCGGGAAGGAGCCGGCGTAGTGCTCGGTCAGCACACCGAGGAAGCGTTCGATGGACCCGAAGAGGGCGCGGTGGATCATCACGGGGCGCTGGCGGGTGCCGTCCGCGGCCTGGTACTCGAGGTCGAAGCGTTCCGGCAGGTTGAAGTCCAACTGGATGGTGGACATCTGCCAGGTGCGGCCGATGGCGTCCTTCGCCTGGACGGAGATCTTGGGGCCGTAGAAGGCGGCGCCGCCCGGATCCGGGACGAGGTCCAGGCCGGAGGCGGTGGCGACCTCCTCGAGGGTGCGGGTGGCCTCCTCCCAGACGGCGTCCTCGCCGACGTACTTCTCGGGGTCCTTGGTGGACAGTTCGAGATAGAAGTCGTTGAGGCCGTAGTCCTTGAGGAGGTCCAGGACGAAGGTGAGCGTGGTGGTCAACTCCTCCTTCATCTGGTCCTTGGTGCAGTAGATGTGGGCGTCGTCCTGCGTCATCCCGCGCACGCGGGTCAGGCCGTGCACCACACCGGACTTCTCATAGCGGTACACCTGACCGAACTCGAACAACCTCAAGGGCAGCTCACGGTAGGAGCGGCCCCGCGACGCGAAGATCAGGTTGTGCATGGGGCAGTTCATGGGCTTGAGGTAGTAGTTCTGGCCCTGCTTGGTGATCTCGTCAGTGACGGGATCACGCTGCTCGTCGATCTGCATGGGCGGGAACATGCCGTCCGCATACCAGTCGAGGTGTCCGGAGATCTCGTAGAGGTGCTGCTTGGTGATGTGCGGGGTGTAGACGAACTCGTAGCCGGCCTCGGTGTGGCGCTGACGCGAGTAGTCCTCCATCTCCTTGCGGATGATGCCGCCGCGGGGGTGGAACACGGGCAGGCCGGAGCCCAGCTCGTCCGGGAAGGAGAACAGGTCCATCTCGGCACCCAGCTTGCGGTGGTCGCGGCGCTCGGCCTCGGCCAGTCGCTCCTGGTATGCCTTCAGATCGTCCTTGGTGGGCCAGGCGGTGCCGTAGATGCGCTGCAGCTGCTTGTTCTTCTCGTTGCCCAGCCAGTAGGCCGCAGCTGAACGGGTCAGCGCGAAGGCGTTGGAGATGAGCTTGGTGTTCGGCAGGTGCGGGCCGCGGCAGAGGTCGCACCAGACGCTGTCACCGGACTTGCGGTCCACGTTGTCGTAGATGGTGATCTCGCCGGCGCCGACCTCGATGTTCGCCCCCTCGCCCACGGCGTCCGCATCCTCCTGCTTGCCCAGCAGTTCCAGCTTGTAGGGCTCATCGGCCATCGCCTGGCGGGCCTCGCCCTCGGTGACGACGCGGCGGGCGAAGGTCTGGTTCGAGTTGATGATCTTCTGCATCATCTTCTCAAGGGTCTTGAGGTCCTCCGGAGTGAAGGGCTCCTCGACGTCGAAGTCGAAGTAGAAACCGTCCGTGATGTAGGGGCCGATGCCCAGCTTGGCGCCCGGACGCAATTGCTGGACCGCCTGGGCCATGACATGGGCGGTGGAGTGGCGCAGGACGTTGAGTCCGTCCTCGTCCGAGATGTCCACGCCCACGACGTCGGCGCCGGCCGGAATCTGGCGGCTGAGGTCCTGCAGTTGGCCGTCCACACGCATCACGACGGTGGTCTTCTGATCGGCGAAGAGCTCTGTGCCGGTGGTTCCCGAGGTCACCTCCCGCGATTCCGCGTTGACGGTGATGGTGATCTGTTCGTGTTGCGACGCCTCGGACACGGTCCGGTTCCTCCTCGGGTAGGGCTTCAGGGCCGGTGGCATACGGTGGCCACCGCCAGCCACCGGCCATTCTAGGGCAGTCGTGGGTGGTTCGCCGTCTGATGGCGTGCATGCCGTGGTGCCGCTGGTGGCGGCGTGCGAATCGGACGGCCGCATGTCAGAAGCGTGGCGGTGGTTGATTCAGCTGGTTCAGTTGGTTCATCCGGTTCACGCCGCGTCATCGAGATTGTCGCGGCGACCTGGTCCCCCTGGTCCCCTTGGTGTCTCGGGCCCCGGACTGCCAGGACCACCTGGATCTCGGGGGCGCCAATAGTGGTTGCGGCGGGGCCGTTGTTCGGGGTCGTGATAGCGGGCAGGGATGAACCAGGGCACACCGTCTTTGACCTCGATCTCCCATGCGCCGGCATGGACTGCGTGGTGGTGATGTGAGCAGAGCAGGACTCCGTTCTCGACACTGGTGGGCCCGCCATGCTCCCAGAAGCGGATGTGGTGGGCTTCGCACCAGGGAGCGGGTATGGAACAGGCGGGCGCCGCGCATCCGCCATCCCGGGCGACGATGGCCCGTCTGAGCTTTCGGGTGAACAGCCTCTGGGATCGACCCACATCGAGCACTTCTCCTGACCCGCCGAGCACGATGGGGATCAGGTCCGCATCACAGGCCTTCTGCCGGATGGTCTGTGGATCGACTGCACCCGCATAGGCCGCCTGGGAGACCATGTGACCGGTGCCGGCGCTGCCCTTCACGCTGGTGTAGTGACCCGCCAGGGACTCGTAGTCGATCGTCACCAGCACCTGGGGCCTGACACCGCCACCCCCGGCATCGGGCAGGTCAGATCCGCCCTCTTCGGCGGTGGGAGTCGTTTGGTTCGTCAAGGCCAGTGCACCGGTCAAAGCACTGATGAGTCCATCCAGTTCCCGTTGGGCCCGGCTCCGGGAATCCAGCGAGTCCGCAACATCCAGATGCTCCCCCCACACCTCGGCACCCGGCTGCTCGTCAGCAGACCTGCGAGGGTTGGAGGACGCGGACACGAGGGTCTTCAGCGTCTCATGCTGGCCGTCGGTCGCCAGCAGGGACCAGCGGTGCAGGTTCGCGGTGCCCTTGCCGTGATAGAAGAGCCCCTGGGCCGCGTTCATCTGCGCCTCGGTGGGCTCGAGACCATCGGGATTCACCACAGCGTCGAAGCGTTGGCGCCAGTACGCGCACACCTTCCGTACGGCGTCCGGGTCCATCTCCTGCGCCTGGGCAACCAATACCCGCTCCCCCTCAGCGATCAAGAGGTCGATGTGGTCCTTCGGTGCTCCGGCCCGGGCCGCATCGGCACGAGCAGACGTAAGGGCATCCGACACCGTGTCCACCGCGGCGAGGTCGGCCTGGGCAGAGGCCACAGTGCCGGCCAGTGCAGTCATCTCGGGTGGAATCACCTGGGCGCGGTCCTGTGACAACTGCGGCATGACACGGGCAGCGCGGCGGACACGCTTCTTCGCCTCATGACGGGGGATGCGCAGGACCTGTTGGAGGTAGTCCGCCCCATTGCGGTAGGCACACTTGCCCTCCGGTATCCCCAACACGCCGCGACGGGTCGCATGCCCTTCGAAGACGTGGCCCACATGTCCCGCCAACCCCGTTCGAGCCACATCCACCCATCGGCCGAGCTCCTCGACCCGGGACAGCACGACCGGCAGACATCCCTCCGGCACAGCTTCCGCGGTGACACCCAGGGTCTCGCCGTTCGGAGACTCGCCGTTCCGAGATTCTTCGCCCAGCAACTCATCCGGGTCCGCGCCGCCCCTCTCGTCGAGCACCCTGTCCGCATGGGCATACAGCCCCCACTCCGAGGAACGATCATGGGCCGGCCCATCCGGGATGCGGTCGACGGCATCCGGCAGCCGGGGATCCGAGACCCGTGCCGCCAGCTCCTCCAGGAGGAGGCGGGAGGCTGCCAGCAACTTGGGCAGGTCCAGCCCTGCCAACTCGCCCTTCTCGATCACCGGTGCTCCTCCCCCGTGTAGTTGCGACCTCACCAAGTTGTCCGCCTAGTACATATATTCGATCATGATGCCGGGACACGATAAGCGCCCCCACCGCAGAAGGTGGACATCTTCCTGCATTCGGTCGCCTGTGCAGGAGGTGCACGCACCACGTATCTGGCCATCCGACGTCGTGCGTTTCTACACTCGGGGCAACCACCAGCGTCCGACTGCTGACAATGCAGCCCAGAACCGGGATGTACCTATGCCTTCCACGACAGATTCCCCCACCGGCGAGCCGCTTCACCGGCGCAGGCCTCAACGACTCAAAGTCCAGAACTTCTTTGTCTCGCAAGACGGCGTCGCCGCAGGGGAAGACCAGACCCTGGAACGCCCCTTCGGTCATGTGGACCCGGGCCCCCTGACTCAGTGGGCGGGGGCAACGGACAGCTGGCCCAATCGGACGGATCCCGGCGGCTCCCGGGGTGTGGACGACCACATCGTCCGCGACTTCACCCACAACATCGGGGCCGAGATCATGGGCAGCCACAAATTCAGTCCGTTCCGGGGCCCTTGGACGAGCGAGGACTGGAAGGGCTGGTGGGGTGATGATCCGCCGTTCCGCACCCCGGTGTTCGTGCTGACGCACCACCTGCGCCCGTCCTTCTCGCTCAGCGACACGACGTTCCATTTCCTCGATGCCAGCCCGTCCGAGGCACTGAGGATCGCCATGGACGCCGCGCAGGGCAAGGACGTCCGCCTCGGTGGTGGTGTCACGACGGTGCTGGAGTTCCTCGAAGCAGGCCTCGTGGAGGACCTGCACATCGCCGTCGCACCCCATGACATCGGTTCAGGACTGCGACTGTGGACCAGTCCGACGGACTTCGAGGACCGCTTCCATCATGAGAGTGTCCTGAGCCCCAGTGGGATGGAGCATCACTTCTTCTGGCGTTGAGCCGTGGCTTCGGCGTCAAGAACGGCTAACAGATGCCGGTTGCGCTGCCGGATCAGCCGGCGGAGGTAGGGCACCAGGATCAGCCCTTCGGCCAGGCGTCCGAAGAGAGGCGACGTCACGGTGATCGTATCCGTCATGGTGCTCGCCCTCTGAGCGGTTCCCCCGGCCGTTGCGAGTCCGGCTCCCGCGGATCCGTGGACCTCACTCGAGAAGTCGTGGACGTGGCGGAAGGAGCGGAAGGGGCCGGTGATCTGCTCGTCGACGAACCGACGGGGACGGTCATGTTCGGTGATCTGGGAGGTCATGGTGAACCAGATCCCGAAGTGCCGGGCCCGCCAGGTGACGGTCTCGCCGAGACCGATCTGCCCCGAGGTCACGCCGTCGATGGCCTGTTCGTCGGAGGCGGCCATCGATCCGAGATGCTCGTCAATGCTCAGGGAGAGCTCGAAGAGCCGCTCGGCTGCGTGCGACGACGGGGTCACCACCGTGAATGTGCTCGTCATGGTCCGATCGTCGCACGTTCTGGGGCAGACCGGTTTCCGCCCGTCGCCGAGGCACCCTCCGGAACTCCCACCGGGCCGCGCACCTTGACCGGCCAGGACCCGGTGTCATGGTGAGGGATGTCGGGACGCCGCGCGGTGGCCCCCGCCACCTGACGCGAGCCACCGGTCTCCTGCTGTTGGGCGGCTGATGAGGCAGCAGGACCCCACGGCACCGGAGCAGGTGGCGCACCCGCCCGGGTCCGGTCCCGGCGCAGCCAGGCCCGCCATTCGTCCCGCGTGCCCTCCAGATGGTCCGGATCAGGCAGGGACTCGGGCCGGTGCAGGTCCCAGGCACGAATGGCCTGCAGGCTGATGGCCTTGGGACCGGTCCGTCGCGTCGTGCCCTCGATCAGCATCAGCCGGGCCGAGAACAGCATCTCACCGGTCTCATGCTGGGCCTCCGTGAAGAATGAGGCGTCCACGCAACCCGTTCCGTCGTCCACGGAGATGAACACCACGCGTTTGCCGCTGCGCATGGGCGGGGTCTGCGTCGCCACCCGCACCCCGGCCACCAGCACCCGCGACTGTGACCGCAACCCGAGCAGGTCCTCCGCCGCCGTCACCCCGAGCGCCTCCAGGTACGGCCGGTGCGACTCCATCAAGTGGGCGGTCGTGTCCATGGCGGTCAGATCGAGCTCGGTCCGCACCCGTTGGTCCCGACTGGGCTCCGGGAACATCGGCACGATCGCCGCTGCCTCGGTATCAGGCAACTCCAGGGAGAGCTGACCGTCGACCTGGCGCCCCCCGGACCGCTTCCTCCGCCCCGACAGCCCTTCCGCCTGCCCGCCGTGCTGCAGTTCCAGATGGTGCACCAGGTCCGTGCGCGAGGCCCCGCCCGGCGGAAGGAGGCAGTCCAGCGCACCGAGCTGAGCCAGCCGCTCGAGGTTCCTCCGGGTCGGTCGGGCCCGGTCCCGCACATCGGCCAGCGAGGCATAGGGTTGCCCCGCCACGATCCTCTTGATCTCCGTCTCGCTCAGCCCAGACAGCGCGTTCAGTGCGAGCCGGATCCCCCAGCGCCCTGCAGCATTCCCCGGCCCGACGCCGTCCGGCCGGCTCCCAGCGGCCGGCGCGTTCTCCGAGAAGGACGCGGCGCCGGCGTCGGGAATCTCAGGATGGCCGGGCACCCACTCGAGCCTGAACCGATCGGTGGAGGCGTTGATGTCCACGGGCAGCACCGGGATGCCCATGCGGCGGGCCTCGGCGATCATCAGTCGGCGGGGGTACATGCCGGGATCGTGCTCGAAGATCCCGGCCAGGAACGCCTCGGGGTGGTGGGTCTTGAGCCACGCCGAGTGGTAGGTGGGAACGGCGAACGCGGCACCGTGGGCCTTGCAGAAGCCGAAGGAGCCGAAGGCGTGCAGCGTCCCCCAGACCTCGTCGACGACCTTCGGCGGGTAGCCCTTCGCCAGTGCCGCCGACCGGAAGAACTCCTCCACCACCCCTTCTTGGGGGCCGCCGATCTGACGGCGGAACTCATCCGCCTGGGCCAACCCGCAGCCGGTCATCACGTTGAAGGTCCGCAGCACCTGCTCATGGAACACCGTCACCCCGTGTGTCTCGGCCAACACGGGTTCCAGGTCCGGGTGGGGATACCGTGCCTGGGAGAAACCGTGGCGCTGTTCGAGGAAGGGCCGCACCATGTCCGACTGCATGGGCCCGGGCCGGAACAACGAGATATCGATGGTCAGGTCATTGAATTCCACGGGCGCCATCTTCCCGATCAGCTCACGTTGGCCCGGTGACTCGATCTGGAAGATGCCCAAGGTGTGCGTGGTCCGGATCAGTTCGAAGGTCGGCTCGTCATCGAAGGGCACCTGCTCGAGGTCCACCGTCCTCCCCGTGGTCCGCTCAATCTCGGCCAGGGTGTAGGCGATGGTCGACTGCATCCTCACGCCAAGCACGTCGAGCTTGAGCATGCCCATGGGATCCATGTCGTGCTTGTCGAACTGACTCATCGGCAGGTCGATCCCGGAGGGCTGCAGCGGCGTCCGGTCCAGCAGGGTGGCGTCTCCGAGGATCACCCCACACGGGTGCATGGCGATGTGCCGCGGCAGCCGGTCCAGTCGCTCGGTGAGGTCCACCAGCAGGTCCAATTGCTCCTGTCCGGCGGCCCGGCCGGTTTCGACCTGCTCCGCGAAACCGCGCAACTCCGGCATCCGGTCCATGGCCTCACGGAAGCTCGACGCCGAGAACCGCCACAGTTGCTTGGCGATCGTATCCACCTGCCCCGGTTCCATGCCGAGCGCCATCCCGGCGTCACGCACCGCTCCTCGGGCTCGGTAGCCGTTCTGCATGCTCATGAGCGTGGTGCGTTCAGCACCGAAACGCTCGAACATCGCATGGTAGACGTCGTGACGGCGGGCCGATTCCACGTCGATGTCGATGTCCGGCAGGGTCGAGCGGTCGTTGGAGAGGAAGCGTTCGAAGATCAGCTCGTGCCGCATGGGGTCCACGTTCGAGATCCGCAACAGATAGTTGACCAGCGACGAGGCCCCGGATCCGCGTGCCGAGACCCGCACCCCCATCTTCTCGATCATCTCCACCACCTCGGCCACGGTCAGGAAGTAGCTGGCGAAGCCGAGCCGGTTGATGATGCCCAGCTCCTGCTCCAACCGCTTCTCCAGGTCCTGACCGGCGGTCGACGACGCAAAGCGGGTCCCGGTATAGAGGCCCGGGAAGCGGTCGGCAACCCTGCCAAGAGTGCGGTCCCGCAGCGCTCTGACCGGGTCCCCGGTGATCCCGATGACCGAGGCCTCCGGCACGGTGGGCTGCCGCCAGCCCAGGTCCGGACCGGGGTCCATGCGGCAGGCATCGGCGAGGGCATGGGTGTCATCCAACAGGGCCGTGACCCCCTCGGCACTGCCGCCGGCCCGCCCCTCCGTCCCGGACCCCGCCGCCTGACAGATCTCCAGGGCGATCTGGTGCATGGATCCCGCGGGCTTCAGCCAGCCCTGCCCGTTGGGCTGCAGGTCGGTGAGGGCCTCGAGGGAGCTCAGGGCCCGGGCGGCGTCGAGGACGTCCGCAGTGGCGGCCCCGTCCGGCGTCGCATAGCGCACCGCGTTGGTCAGCACCGCCGGCACCTTGGTCTCCCGTGCGGCGCGCAGCATCTTCACGGCGTGGGCGGCTGACAGCTTCGCCCCCGGCGCAGAGAGATGGCAGACCACCTCCACCCGCAGGGATCCGGCGGGCAGTGTGGCCTTCCACTGGCGCAGCAGCGCCCGGCCGGCCGTGTACTTGCGCGCGGCCATCAGCCTCCCGACGTCGGATCCCGGCCCCAGCAGCACGAACAGTTCCGGCGGGGCACCGTGGTGCCTGCCGGCGGACCAATCGGCCAGTTCGGCCATCGTGACGTACGGCGTTCCCCCGGCAGAGCCACCCGCGGTGTGGGCGTGCGCGGCCGAGATGAGCCGGACGAGGGCCCGGTAGCCGGTGCCCTGCGTGCCTCCTCGGGCCAGCACCACCACGCGGCCGGCGGAGGCGCCGTGCACCGTGCCGGGGTGCGGCGTGCCGGACGGGGGCGTACCGCCCTGGTTCCCCCAGCGCACCGCCAGGTCCACCCCGAGCACCGGGTCCAGTCCCTGCTCCAGGCAGGCGCTGACATGCTTGGCCGTGCCGTAGAGCCCATCCCGGTCAGTACAGGCCAGTACCTCCGCACCGTCCGCGGCGGCGGCTGCGGCCAGCTCAGCGGGCCAGGACACCCCGTAATGGGAACTGAAGGCACTGGCCACGTGCAGATGCGGAAAGCCCGGGGCGGCGCCCATCAAGCGCTCTCCCTGAGGCGCACGGCGGCGCCGTCATGGATGCGGACCAGCCGCCAGCGGCCGGAGTCGACATGGTGGGAGAGGTCCAAGGTCAGCAATGGTGCGTTGCGTGCCTTCTCCAGGCGCACCTGGACCCGCCAGACCTCGTGGTCCACCAGACCGGCACCGCGGCCTCGCTCGGCCCGGCGCTCCTCGGTCCACCACTTGCGCCGCTCGTACCAGCGCACCGGCTGGGCCGCCAGTACGTAGATCCGGCCGTTCCACTCCAGGCGTTCCGGGGCCCCTGCCGTGGTGCATCCAACGGCGACCGATTGAGTGAAGATTCCCATGGGACGTGATTCCTGCCCTGTTCTCGTCGTGACTTCTCATGCCGTTTTTCCGCCCTCCGGCACGTGGCCGGCGGGTTCGTCCGGGAGCAGCCCGGGCCGGCGTCGTGCCCTGCCGTCTGGGAAGGAACGGCGGGCCCGAAGCCGGGGCTGTCCGGTGGGGCGGTGGGAAGTGAAACGGCCGACGGGAAGTCCCGGCCGCACCCCACCATGGTATTCGAACACGTGTTCTAACACCAAGAATGAGGCTAGGGCAGGGCCTGGACACGATAGGGACCCGGGGCAGGATCGGTGCACGAATCCGGGGCTGACGTGGCCCCATGGATGTGGAACGGAGGCTGGCTAGAGCTGGGAAACCCCAGCCGTCAGAGGAGGGACTCCAGGGGTTCGATGAGCTCCGGACCGTTGTTGCGGACGTTGCCGACAGCAGTGCCCACCTCATCCAGAGTCCAGGCGGACGCGGTCCGATAGGCCTGTTCCCGCACCTGAGCCACCAGAGCCTCGGCCGCCTCCGCGGACGGGAGCTTCACGGGATCCAACCAGGCGTCCAGGGTGTCCCGGTCCAGGGGCAGCGGGAGCCGGTCGTGCAGTCCACCCAGCTGCTCGAGCGTGTCGAGCCCCACCTGGTTCACACCGTCCCACCGGGCAGATTCGAGGTCAGCGGCATCGGGCGAGGGCCCCGTGAGGATGGTGCAGCTCAGCAGCCACCGCCCCGGGTCACCCTCCGGCACGGATTCGTCCTTCCACCACTCATAGAGTCCCGCGAAGTAGGTCGGCGAGCCGTCTGCGGAGTGGACGTAGAAGGGACGCTTCTTCGCAGACCTAGGAGCGCCCGTGTCCGGTTTGAGCCATTCGTAGTAACCGTCCACGGGGACCGCACAGCGGCGGGCCTTCACCGCGGAGCGGAACGTCGGCTTCTCCGTGACGGTCTCAGACCGCGCGTTGAACGCCCTCGAACCGACGGACAGGTCCGTGGCCCACGGCGGGACCAAACCCCACCGGGCCACGTGGATCTCCCGGCGCGTTCCGGCCTCGGAGCCCGACGTCGGCACGGCACGTTCCAGCACCACGGCCACATCATCGGTGGGCGCCACATTCCAGCTCGGCGGCAGCACCAGTTCCTCGTCGAGGTCCGCACCCGAGTCCGCCACCAGGTCACCGACGGCCCTGGCCATCACATACCGTCCACACATGGCTTCAGTCTGCCGCAGTACCTCGTCGGGTGGTCAACCGCCGGGGATCAGTTTTCGATGGTCATTCTTCAACGAAGGGGTTGCCGCAGGCCCAGCCCTCAGGGTTCTCGTGGCAGTCCTCGGCGACGTTCTTGGACTTGGACCGCCAGATGTCCGCGCACTGCTGGACTCCATGCCCGAACCGCATCTGATACCACGCGTGGTCAGCGACCGTGTCAACAACGTCCGCCAACAACGGGAGCAAGCTGCTGCTGCGCCACGGCATCGTCTATTCCGGCGGCCAGGCAAGGACGAACGCTCACCACACCTGGTTGCACCGTCAGCAATCCAGTCGGATCAATTGCGGTCGAAAATCGCAGCAACTGTCACAAAACCACAGGACTACGGTGGTGGCATTCTCGATCGGAACAGTGTTCAGGCTCCTGAGGCCAGGTCAAACTTGCGGCAGGGTGGCCGTCTCCGCCAGACCCGAGCGAAGGACGACGTCCATGGTCCTCTCATAGTGACTTCGAAGGAGGTCAGCGGCCAGCTTGGCGTCGCGAGCAAGTGCCGCGTCGAGTATCGCCTGGTGCTCGGCTTCCACATTCCGCTCGCTGGCGGCCGTCGTCGGGGCCGCCCATCGTCGGTAGAGCTGGGTCGAATCGCTGAGGCGACGTGACAGCTCGAGGAGGGCGGGCACCTTGCAGGGTTCGAGAAGCGTCCGGTGAAACTCCTGGTGAACGCCCTCCCAGTCGTCGGCCACGTGCAAAGGGTCATGGGGTCCACGACGGGGAGTCCGCGACAACTGATGGTGGATAGCTGTCAACTGTGACTCCCAGGCAAGGTCACCCCGGGCCAACGCGAGTTCGATGCCGAGTTCCTCTGCCCTGCACCGAAGTTCCGTTTGGTCCCTGAGCTCTTCCAACGAAAGTACCGGAGCAAAGAAGCCTTTGTTCGGCTCCATCGTGGCGAAGCCCTCGCCCGCAAGACGCGTCAGCGCCTCACGAATCCTCGTCGTGCTCACGCCATAGCGCTCAGCCAACACGGCTGGCTGTATGCGCTCACCCGGTACCCACTGGCCGCTGATGATCTCTGCCCGGATCACCTCGTGCGTCTTGCCGCCATTCATGCGGATCTTTGTTGAGGTCATAGCGCCATTAAACCACGCGAATGCATTTCACGGGTCAAAATAAATTATGGGTTGACTAAGTGAGTCTGGTCACTATTGTGGATCTTGGGACTACGAACCGTCTCTGGGTCAAGTAAGACCTACCCCGCGATGAAGAGGAGCACCATGCGACGCCGAACTCGTGCATTCGCTACTTCCGGTCTCGTCCTGGTCGGTCTTTTGGCCGGTTGTGCCAGTGGTTCCGAGCCCTCAACCGGCAGCGGCACCTCTGGAGAGGGCGAGTCGCAGCAAGGACAGGCCGGTCTTGCATCGATCACCCTCGGCATCTTTCCAGGGGCGACCTTCGCGGGCCTCGAGGTCGCGAAGGATGAGGGAATCTTTGAAAAGCACGGTCTTGATGTCCAGACATCGATGAGCCAGGGCGGTGCAGAGCTACTCCCGGCGGTCATGACCCGCTCCATCGACGTGGCGGTCGGAAACCCCGTTTCAGTGATGCAAGCATTTTCCAAGGGACTCGACGTCACCATCATCGCCGGCTACGGCAAAGACGGTCCGGCGAACAACGACACCTCGGCGGTGGTCGCGATGCCTGATGAGGGAATCCAATCAGCGAAGGACCTCGTCGGCAAGACGGTCGCGGTCAATAGCCTCCAGGGAGCGCTGGAACTGGGCATTCGCGAGTCGGTTCGTCTCGACGGTGGGGATCCCAACGGCGTCAACTTCATTGAGCTGGCGTTCCCGGATATGCCCGGCCAGCTGGAGAGCGGCACCGTTGACGCCATCTGCGTCGGCCAGCCCTTTATGGGTGCCGTGCTGGAGAACGGTGGAGAGGTGGTCCTGGAGAGCCAGAAGGAGTCAGGCACTGGAGATACGATCCTCGTCACCTTCTCCAGCGACGCGTTTGTCGAGGAGAACCCGGAACTCGTGGACAGCTTCCGTGCAGCATGGTCGGAAGCCCTCGACTATGCGCAGGAGAATCCCGACCTGGTGCGGGCCGAGATCCCCGACTTCATTGGCATGGACCCCGAGCTTGCCGCCGACCTCCCCCTCGAAGGCGTCTCGGCCGAGTTGAGCATGGACGGGCTACAGGCATACGCCGACCTGATGGTCCAGTACGGGGTTGTTGACGAGTTGCCGAATCTCGACGAACTCACTGATCAGTAGAAACCACAACCAACCGTGGAAATCAGACAACAGGAGCCAACATCGTGAAGAACACTTCACCACCGGCAACGGTCGACCTCTCCGAGATGAGCGTCGAGAGGATCGAGTCAGCGGTCGCCGACGCCCACCTTCCCTCGCTGCTCACGACACTCGCCTACCTCACCGGGGACATGGGGTTGCTTCGTCCGGAGCTGGCTCCAAGCTCGCATTCTCTGACATTGGTCCTGGACCGGTCGGGGGGCCTTACTCCCGAGGCCGCGGCGGAGGCTCGACAGCTGGCGACTAAGACCATCGTGGAATACCGGGGCCGTTTCGGTGATGAATTGCCGAGCCGAACGACGGACGAACTCAAGCGCATCATGGAGTTCACCACGGGCCCTGTCGAAGACGACTACGTGCCGCTGCTATTGCACGAGCTCGGTCTTCCGGTTGACACCGGAGCCCCAGCTTGGAGCAAAGCAGAGCTCGCCCCGAAGCGGGACTTCTCGGTCATTGTCGTCGGAGCCGGCATGTCCGGACTGGCCGCCGCCCGCCGGCTGCAGCAAGCAGGCATCCCGTTCACTGTCATCGAGCGGAACGATGATGTAGGGGGCGTCTGGCTCGACAACAACTATCCAGGAGCCAAACTGGATACGAGCAACTTTACCTACAGCTATTCCTTCGCCCAGCACGGCTTGTGGGCCGACCGGTATTCCAGCCAAGAGGAGATCCTGGGCTACTTCCGCGATGTCGCCCATGAGTTCGACCTGCCGCAGAACATTTCCTTCGGCACAACTGTCGTCGCTGGGGAATTCGATCGTGCGTCGGGTCTGTGGTCACTGCGACTGCGTTCACGGTCCGGTAGGGAATGGGTCGAAACCTGCAATGTACTGATCAGTGCAGTCGGCCAGCTCAACGAACCCAACGTGCCGATACTCCCGGGTGTTGAGTCCTTCGACGGGGACGCCTGGCACACGGCGCAATGGAACCATGATGTCGATATTCGCGGTAAACGCGTCGCCGTCGTCGGCACAGGCGCCAGTGCCTTTCAGGTGATCCCCCAGGTTGCGGAGGTAGCAAGCCACCTCACCGTATTCCAGCGAACACCTGCTTGGGTCATCCCTACACCGGACTACAACGCGCCCATCACCGAGGGGCAGCATCTGCTCTTCCGGACCCTGCCGCACTACTACCGCTGGTACAGGTTCAACGAGTCGTGGGTGAACGTCGACGGCATCCGCCATCTGGCACAAGTTGATCCGGCATGGGATCATCCGATCTCGGTATCCGAAGCGAATGAGGGGATGCGCCGGGGCCTGACGGAGTTTCTCGAGGAGTCCTTCGCCGATCGGCCCGATCTTCTCGAGCAACTCATCCCCCAGTACCCGCCGTACGCCAAGCGAACGGTCCGCGACGACGGCACCTGGACTTCCGCACTGAAGCGCAAGAACGTCAACCTCACCTCGTCGCCCATTTCCCGCCTCGGGGCCACGGGAATCACCACCGCCGACGGCGTGGACCATGAGGTTGACGTCATCGTGTATGGAACCGGCTTCCGGGCCTCGGATTTCCTGTCCACCATGTCCCTGTCCGTACGAGATGGAACGACGCTGCAGGACGTCTGGCAAGGGGACGCGCGGGCGTACTACGGCTCGATGGTTCCAGATTTTCCCAACCTGTTCTGCCTCTACGGCCCGAACACCAACCTGAACGTGAATGGGAGCACTGTGCTGTTCGCCGAGGGGGCCGTGGAGTTCGCGATGAACCGCATCGAGACCCTGCTACGAACAGACAAGCTGTTCGTTGAAGTGAATGAAGAGCACTACTGGGAGTACAACGCCATGATCGATGCCGCAAGCAAGCAGCTGGCCGTCGGAGCCTCCGACGTGAACAGCTGGTACAAGAACGCCTTCGGTCGAAATTCACAGAACTGGCCGCTGACAACCCTCGAGTACTGGGTGGGAACGCACGCGTCTCACGCCGACGCTCTTGAATGGACGGATGCGCCGTGACCAGCTACCCACCACTACCTGAGACACCAGCCCGTGCGGGGGCGGCCATCACGGAGCGGACCGTCGAAGCCAGCGGCTTCCAGACGCGGGTGCTGGAAGCCGGGGACCGCAATGCACCTGCCGTCCTTCTGCTGCATGACGGAGCCTGGGGGGCCAGCGCGGACGTCACGTGGTCCCGGATGATCCCGCTCCTGGCCCAAGACCGGTACGTCGTCGCTCCCGACATGCTCGGATACGGCGATGCGGACAAGGCCGTCTTCCTAGACAGGTCGTCACACTCGTTCCGTATCAAGCACCTCACGGCACTTCTGACCACGCTTGGTCTGACGGACCCCATCGACGTGGTCGGCAACTCCTTCGGCGGTGCAGTGGCTCTGCGCGCATTGGTCGCTCCGGGTGCGTTTCCCATCCGCTCCGCCGTCAGCATCGCCGGATCGGGTGGGCCGTGGCGAACCGAGACGGCGATACGTGAACTCTCCGAGTGGGACGGGACACGGGAGGACCTGGCACGCGTAACAGGGCTGCTGATCGATCGGACGCCCCACTTCGAGGAGATGCTCGACTCGCGGTTGCACTGGGCATCTCAGCCGGGCCATGTCCGAGCGGTGCGGGCGCCGACCGGGCTCGTTCCGGACCGTCTCCGGGTCCGCGTCGACGACCCCTGGCCCGAACAGCTCCAAGGATGCCTGACACCAACACTGCTAGTCCGATGTACCCGTGACGAACTCCTGGAGAAGGAGTGGGCCACTCATGTGGCCGAGGCCCACCCCCATGCTCAGGTGGTGGAGATCGACCACCGCCATTCACCAAATGTCGATCTGCCGGACGAGACGACGGAGATCATCCGCGCCTTTTGGACGACCAACCGATTCCTGTGACAGAAGGACACACCATGACCGATTCGATTTCCGTACCCTCGCCGCGAGTGCTCATCGCAGGAGGTGGCCCAGTGGGCATGTTTCTCGCTGCCGACCTGGGGCGACGTAATATTCCCACCCTAGTGGTCGAGCGCAGTGCCAAGGGAAGTGACCAAGCGAAGGTGATGCAGATCAGCGTGCGCACCCTCGAATTTGCCCGACAACTGGGCATGGCGGAGAGCATGTGGAATTGGGGTTTCCCGCTCGACTATCCACTGGACAACGTGTTCCTGACCAGCCTGGACGGTTACGAGCTAGGCCGGGCGCCGGGGGCACCCATGGGGCAGCCCGGATCACCTGGTTTCACGGAGTTCAGCCCCGAGTTCCAGACACACTGCCCCCAGCCCTGGCTCGAACCGATCATCGAGGACCGCGCCCGGTCTTTCGATAGCGTGACCGTGCTCCGCAGGCACGAGTTTGGTGCCTTCGATGTCTCTGCGGACGGGGTACGTGCGAACGTCACCGACCTCGAGACGGGCCGCGAAATCACGGTAGACGCCGACTATCTCATCGGCTGCGAGGGCTTCGGCGGCTCCGTTCAGGTGGCCCTCGGAATCCCCGTGGAGGAGCGCACCGTCGACTACTCGGTAGATCTGGAGTTCCTCGCCCACGATCTTTTCGCCGAGCACGACAAGGGACCGGCCGTGCGCTATACATTGGTTGACGAAGGCGGCACGTGGGGAACCATTGTCGCGGTGGACGGCACGCGGCGCTGGCGCTTGTCCGTTTATGCCGTGGACCGCGACCAGGCGGACCATCTTGACCCGCATGCGGCCATTCGCCGTGCCATTGGACACGACCTCGAATATGAGATCATTCGCCAGGGGCGGTGGAAGCGCCGCGCGGCGATGGCCGCGAGTTTTGGTGGAGGCCGGGTCTTCCTTGCCGGGGATTCCGCACATTGCAGCCCGCCGAACGGCGGCTTCGGGATGAACACCGGTATCGCCGACGTGATAAACCTGAGCTGGAAGCTCGAGGCCAGCCTGCAAGGCTGGGCCGGGCCCCAACTGCTGGAAACTTATTCGTCCGAGCGACGTCCGATCGCCCAGTTGACCCTCGCCGAATCTGTTCGGGACTACCACCGGTTGGTGGACGACACGGCCAGCACCGCGATCCGTACCGATTCCCCTGAGGGAGCCGAGCAACGTCGGATGATCGGTGAGCGCCTGGTGCAGGACAGTCTCAAGGCGTGGCGGCCGCTGGGTATCCACATCGGCTACGGATACCCCTGGTCGTCCATCGTCTGCAATGAGCCCGGTGTCTACCCCACCTTCGACCCCCAGGACTACACTCCGACAACCAGCGCGGGCTTCCGCGCCCCCCACTGGTGGATCGAGGAGGGGCGCTCCACGCTCGACTTGTTCGGTCGGTCCCACGTGTTGCTGCGGATCGGAGATGCCCCGAACGCCGAGGGAATCATCTCTGCGGCGGCTGCTTCTGGGATGCCCCTTGAGGTCGTGGATCTCAGCGAAAAGCAGGCGGGCCCATATTACGACGTACCACTCGTGCTCGTACGGCCCGACGGGTACATCGCGTGGAGCGGATCGAGCGAGCCCCGGGATCCGGGCCGCACCATCGACACCCTTCGCGGAGCAGTCTTCAATGCGACGGCTAAGGCCCTGGCTCTGACGGAGGCCACGCTGTGAGCGCGGGTCTGATCCGAGAGATGGGCTACATCGCGCTCCTGACGACGAAACTGGACGAGTCCGTCGAGGTGGCGACCAGCATGCTCGGGCTGGGAGTGATCTCCCACGATGCATCGCGGGCGTACCTTTCCGCTTCCGGAACCCATCACGAAATGGTCTACACCGCCTCTGACATCGACGCGGTCGACCACTTCGGCTTGGTTGCACGTGACGCTGACGCCCTGTCGGAACTTCGCGATCGGGTAGACGCGGCAGGGTATCGGATCGTCAGTGACGAGCCGCTGGTCGACGGTGCGTCCGACGGCTTTGCGTTCGTCGGGCCGGAGAACTTCGTCTTCGCGATCTACCGGACGATGGAACGCCCCACCGATGTGCAAGCGCCGGCCTTCGGTCCGGACCGCTATGGGCACATCAATCTCCACCCGCAAGACGCCACCGCCATGAAGACCTTCCTGATGGAGGTGTTGGACTTCAAACTGTCCGATGTCATCGGGGACGACTACGCGTACTTCCTGAGGTGCAATCCCGACCACCACGGCATCGCCTTGATCGCCGGCCGAGGAACGCTGCATCACCATGCCTGGCAGACCGAGAGTATTGCCGACCTCGGCAAGCTCGGCGACCGCCTCTTCAACGTTGGCCGTCGCCTCATCTGGGGGCCAGTGCGTCACGGGGCCGGCCACAACATGGCCGCATACTACGTCGAGCCCTCTGGTGCAGTGGTCGAGCTCTACACGGACATGGAACAGATCTACGACGATCTGCGTCCTCCGATCGAATGGGACTCCGACGACCGTACCTGGTTCAACCGCTGGGGTGTTTACCGGGGAGAGGACTTCCGCACGCACGGACTCTTCCCCGCACCACTGGACCGATTCAACATGACGAATAAGACGAGGGGAATCTAAGGATGAAGTACTCAAGTTTTGAAGTTGCCGGTACCGGCCCGACCTGGGGAGTCGCCCAAGACGATGAACTGTTCGATCTCGGTCCCAGCGGACTCAACCTGGCCCAGAGCCTCCGGGGCGCCATCGTCAACAGCACTTATGCCAATCCGGAATTGGCGTGGCAGGACGCGCCACGTGTGTCTGCCTCTGATGTCACCTTTCTGCCACCGATCCCCGACCCCGGCAAGATCCTGTGCATCGGCATGAACTACACCTCCCACCAAGCCGAAACGGGACGGGACCGGGTTCCGGCGCCCACGGTGTTCACGCGGTTCGCCGATTCACAGATGGGGCACCTGCAACCGGCAGTGCGGCCCCTGGCTAACTCGCTGTTCGACTACGAAGGCGAACTCGCCTTAGTCATCTCCAAGCCGGCGTACCGGGTAGACCAGGCAGACGCTTTTGACTTCATCGCCGGTTACTCCGTCTACAACGACTTCAGCGTCCGGGACTGGCAACGGGCCACCTCGCAGTGGACGCCGGGGAAGAATTTCCCGTCGACCGGTGCCTTCGGCCCCTATCTAGTCCCGCCGGGCGACCTGGGTGACATTGCATTGCTGCGGCTCGAAACTTCCGTCAACGGCGAGGTCCGCCAATCGGCGAGCATCGCCGATTTGACGTTCACCATCCCGGAGATCATCGCCCACGTCAGTACCTTCACTCCGCTGTCGCCCGGCGACGTGATCGTCACCGGCACCCCGGGCGGGGTCGGGTTCTACAGGGATCCGCAGAGTCTGCTCTCCGCAGGGGATCTAGTCGAGGTGGCCGTCTCGGACATCGGTGTGCTGAGCAATACCGTGGTGCAGGGCTGAACGATGCAATACGACACTGACGTCTTCATCGTCGGAACCGGCCCCACCGGTCTAACCGCGGCGCTGGCACTGGCGACCTACGGGGTGGAGACGCAGGTGATCACGCGGTATCCGTGGCTGTCCAACACACCGAGAGCGCACATCACCAACCAGCGGGCCATGGAGGTCTTTCGAGATCTCGGAGTGGAGCAGGATATCCTGCGCCACGGATCAGACTGGCATCTGATGGGGGACACCCTGTTCACGACGAGCCTTGCGGGGCCGGAGATCGCCCGGATCCGGGCGTGGGGAACCGGTGAAGACGAGCACGGCAACTACGTCAAGGCCAGTCCGTGTCCGATGGCTGACGTTCCGCAACCGCAACTTGAGGCCGTTCTGCTTCGCCATGCAGCCGGACGGGGCGCCCACGTGCGCTTCAGTACCGAGTACCTGGGCCACGAGCAGGACAGCGACGGTGTGACGGTCCGGGTGCTCGACCGGGTCACCGGGGTCGAGAGCGAGGTTCGGTGTCGGTACCTGATCGGTGCGGACGGAGCCCGATCGCAGATCGCCGAGGACATCGGATTGGCCTATGAGGGAGCATCCGGACGGGCGACGACCGCTTATGTGCAGTTCCGAGCCGACCTCCGCACCCACGTCGAGCACCGGCCCAGCATCCTGTACTGGATCCTGACCAAGACCGCCGGCCATGGAGAAATCGGCATGGGCCTGCTGAGGGCCGTCCACCCCTGGGACGAGTGGATCATCGGGTGGGGCGTCGACCCTAGCCTGGGGCAACCGGACTTCTCCGAGGCCTCGCTCGTTGAGCGGATCCGCACGGTCGTGGGCGACGAGTCACTCGAACCGGAAATCCTGCACACGTCCACGTGGCAAGTGAACGACTCCTACGCCATTGAATACCAGTCCGGGAGGGTGTTCTGCGGAGGGGATGCGGTCCACCGGCATCCGCCGTCTGGCGGCCTGGGCTCGAACACCTCCGTGCAGGACGCCTACAACCTTGCTTGGAAGCTCGTGTACGTCCTCAAGGGCTGGGCCGCACCGGGACTATTGGAGAGCTATTCCGAAGAGCGGGTTCCCGTTGGCCGACAGGTCGTGCGACGTGCGAACCAATCGCGGATCGATTTCGGTCCGTTGCGCTCAGCGATCTACGGCAGTACCGTCGGCGACCTCAACGAGGTGCTGGCGCGTCTGCAGGACACCAGCGCCAAAGGCGCAGTGGTCCGGGATGCGCTGGCACCCGCGTTGAAGCTCAAAAACTATGAGTTCAACGCCCACGGGGTGGAGCACAACCAGCGGTACACCTCGCGGGCTATCGTCGCCGAAACGGGAGACCCCGAAGGGTGGCCCGAAGACCCAGAACTGGTTGCTCAGCCCGCCTCCCGGTCGGGGGCCAAGTTCCCCCATGCTTGGTTGGTGGGGGCAGACGGACGACGGATCTCCACCCTGGACCTTGCCGGCGGGGGTGCCATGACCCTGGTCACCGGGTTGTCGGGGACCGCCTGGGAAACCGCAGTCGGGCGGCTCGGCCTGGCCTTCCTGCGCACGGCGGTCATCGATTCTCCCGGAAAGGCGGATCTTTACAGGACCTGGCAAAGGCTGCGGGACGGCGACGAGGCCGGAGCACTCCTGATTCGCCCGGATGGATACGTAGCTTGGCGCCAAAAGTGCGCCGTCAGGGATCCCGAGGATGCGGAACGGCAACTGCGAGCCGCACTCGGACAGGTCCTCGGTCGTGGATCAGATTGGCTCACGCCAATACCGAACACCTTGGAAGACATCGACACTCCATCGGCCCGGGAAAGAATCCGTTCGACGAGCACAATCACCAGGAGGTGAATTCTGACGCCGACACATCCGGTCAGACCAAGCAAACGCTCGCTGGGCCTCGGCTAGGTGCCGACCGACATCACCCACAGCATCACCCGAATACTCAACACACCGCAGTTCTAAGGAGAAAAACATGGACCTCGGATACTTTCTCATGCCGATGCATCCCCCAGGCACTCCCGTCACAAAGTGGCTCGACGGCGACCTCCAGCAGATCGTTGCCCTCGACCGACTGGGCTTCGACGAAGCGTGGTTCGGTGAGCACTACACCAACGAATGGGAAAGTCTCACCTCGCCGGACCTGTTCATCGCCAACGCCCTAGCACGGACGGAGAATATCCGTCTGGGTACCGGTGTTACCTCGTTGAGCTATCACCAGCCGGTGCAGCTCGCCAGCCGCATTGCGCTTCTCGACCACTTGGCCAAGGGCCGATTCATGTGGGGCATCGGCAACGGCGCGCTCCCGACCGACGGCGCGATGTTCGACGTCGACTTCTCCAAGAGGGAACAGCGCGCAGGTTCCCGTGCCGTGCTCGATGCCGTCCTCAACCTGTGGAACAACCCCGAACCAGGCGTCTACGAGACGGAGTTCTTCAAGTTCACCGTTCCGGAACCAGACGACGTCACCGGAACTCGGTACCACATGAAGCCGTATACCCAGCCGCATCCGCCGATCGCGGCCGCAGGATCGGGCCCGAAGTCGGACATGCTTGGGTACGCAGGTGCGAACGGCTGGATCCCCATGAGCGTGAATTTCGTGATCCCCTGGACCGTAAAGAAGCAGTGGGAAGTGTATGAGGCCGCCGCAGTCGAGAACGGCATCGTGCCGGATCGTCGCCTGTGGCGCGTCAACCGGGAGGTCGTCGTGGCACGCACCGACGCAGAGGCTCGCGAACTGGCCAAGTCGGGCGCGCTGGCGCGCGACTGGATGACCTACCTCATCCCGCTGTTTCGCCGGCTGGGCGAGATGATCAATGTGAAGATCGACCCGGATATGCCCGATGACCTCATTGACATCGACTACTTCATCGACAACATCTGGCTCGTCGGAAGCCCTGAAACGGTGACGCAGAAGGTGAAAGATCTCTACGAGTACACCGGTGGCTTCGGCGTGCTCAGCGTCGCCGGCCACGACTGGGATGATGCCGGACAGTCAGAGGAATCGATGAGGCTGCTCGCCGAGGAGGTTCGACCGAACCTCCCCACCCCGGCAGCACCAGAAGAACAGGTCATGCCTGTAGGCGCTGGCCAGCAGAGCTGACCCGTTCGTGGCCCCCTGCAGCCATCGAGTGGTTTCGGGGGCCACCCCCAGCAGAGCGCGCCCGCCGGCCCGCCCGATACGGGCGGACCGGCGCCAGACGAACTCTGACCATTGAGCTGGTATCCGTCATCTACAACGCAATCTCCACAGAAGCTTCGCTCGGCAATAACGCCGAGACTTTCGAAGGGATTTTCTCATGACACAGACGACAACCCAGATCGCCACTACAGAGCAGTTGGTTCGGCAGGCGCGGGAGCTGGTTCCTGACCTGCGTCAGCGAGCGGTCGAAACGGACCAACTTCGCCGTCTCCCGGACACCACCGTCGGGGAGATCCATGACCTGGGGATCCTCGGCGCGATGGTACCGACCCAGTTGGGGGGCACCGACCTCGGTTCGGTCGCCGTGTTTGACGCGTGCGTCGAGCTGGCGCGTGGTAGCGCCTCATCCGCCTGGGTGGCTGGAAACTGGGCGGTGCACGGAGCGCTTGGCGCCATGTTTCCCGTGGAAGCGCATGCAGAACTCTTCTCGGACAAATTGCCCACGATCGCGACGGGATTCAGCCCGTGGCGGGGCAACACGGAGCCTGCCGACGGGGGTGCGTACCTGAGCGGAGACTGGGACTTCTGCAGCGGCGTGAACCATTCCGACTGGATCGTGGTGCAGGCCATCGGCGAGCGGGGGGCTATTGCGCACCTAGTTCCGACGTCTGAGGTCACCATCCTGGACAACTGGAACACGAACGGCCTGCGCGGGACCGGAAGCCATGACGTCCACATCGATCACATTTTCGTCCCGCAGCACCGACTGCTCAACATGGGCGACAGCGGTGACGGCAACTCGGCCGGGGCCGCAGAATACGGGACGACGACGCTGCGCCTGCCTCTGTCCCAGGTCTTCGGCACCGGCGTGATCGCCACCGTTATCGGGTCCAGCCTCGGCGCCATTGACGCCTTCACCGGAAAGACCGCGGATACGATCGGCGGCCTCTCCGGGGTCAAACGGTCGAGCCGACCGGAGGTACACCTCGTGCTCGGCAAGGCCGCCTCTGACATCGACGCTGCCGCGACCGTTGTGCGCGCCACGCTGAGAGAAATGGAGGCCGCCTTGGAATCCGACGAGGGCCTCACGCTGGAGATGAGAGTCCGCGGGCGTCGGAACAGCGCTTGGGCCGGTCAGCTGGCGGCAGCCGCGCTGAGCAGCATCTACGAGATCGCCGGGGCCCGGTCGCTGTTCCGCGGCGACCCCCTCGAGCAGGCATACCGCGACGGTATCGCCGCCTCCCACCACAACCACCTCTCTTGGGACCGCCTCTACGTCGGCTATGGCGAACTCATGATGGGCGCCACCGAAACCGACCTGATGATGGTCTGAAAGGACACCATGATGAACAAGTTGCAGGAAAGCACCGAGTCGCTCAAATCTCAACAGACGGTTCTCGAATCTCCAACGGAGCGATTCGAGCGCGGGGATTCTCTGACCGAGAAGACCGACGGTGAGGCCATCGTTGAAAGCGCCGTCGAATCCGTCGAAGCCCAGGAAGGACCGTCCTTCGACCCCCGTGCGCTGCGCCAGACCTTTGGCCAGTTCGCGACGGGCGTGACGGTGGTCACCTACGAATTCGAAGGCGAGTATTACGGGGCGACGGTTAATTCCTTCACGTCCGTCTCCATCGACCCACCGTTGCTGCTGGTGTCATTCATGCGCACGGCCAAGGCAGCAGAGCGGCTCATGACGAGGCCGTTCACCATCAACGTGCTGGCCGGCGACCAGAAGACGACCGCTCTGCAGTTCGCGGGGAAGCCCCAGGCTGGCCATGAGATCCCGTGGAACTTCTCCCATGGCTCGCCGCGCATCAAGGACAGCCTGGCGCACTTCTCGTGTGAACCGTGGCGGGAATATGACGGGGGCGACCACGTGCTCGTTCTCGGCAAGGTGGTGGACTTCGGGTACGCCCAGGACAAGGTCTCTTTGGTCTTCTACCGAGGCCAGTGGCACCGCGTGGCCGACACCCCGCCGCCGCTATGGCTCGAGTGGGTCAACCAACACGGGTAGCCGGAATGACCAGCTCGTTCAAAGGGCGTCCAGGAGTTCTTCCGATCCTCGTTCGCCAGCCACCCCGGATAAAGGCAACCGCTTTGCTCCGTGGCTCGGACCTGGCGAACCCCGGCGCGCGCAAGCCGCGCCGCAATTGGGGGACCAGGTCCCTGGGGCTGGTGGGGCTGCTGGGCTTTTTGGTGATCTGGGAGGTGCTGCCGCGCACCGGGATCGTGAACCCGACCTTCCTGCCCCCGGCCTCGGAGGCCATCGCGGACCTGTTCCGCAACGTCGGTCTGACCGCGTTCTGGCAGGCCGTCGGGGACACGATGTGGCAGTGGCTGCTGGGGTTGCTGATCGCGTGCATCGCGGCGACCGTGCTGGGCTTTCTGATCGGCTCGTCCACGTTCCTGCGCCGGTTCACGAACTCGACCATCGAGTTCATGCGCCCCGTGCCGTCCGTGGCGTTGATCCCGCTGGCGGTGCTGCTGTTCGGCGTGGAGATCGAGTCGGCCCTGCTGCTGATCG
>NZ_JBHLWH010000010.1:0-15261 GCF_042433045.1 Citricoccus parietis
CGGAGGCGGTGGCGAGCAGGGCGACCACGGTCTGCGGGATGTGGGGCAGCACGGCGGCCACCCGGTCACCCGGCCGGACGCCGAGCCGGCGCAGCTGAGCGGCCAGTGCCGCGACCTGGCCCTCCAGTTCGCCCCACGTCAACGTGGTTGCCGCCAGGGTCTCGTGCTCGCCGATGATCGCCACGTCGTCCGGCCGCTCGGCGGCGTGCCGGAGCATGTTCTGGGCGTAGTTCAGCCGGGTGCCCGGGAACCACGTGGCTCCCGGCATCGACTCGTCAGCCAGCACGGCGCCGGGACGACCAAACTGCGGCTGCACCGAGGCCAGCACCTCGAAGTACTCCCAGACCGCACCCCAGAAGCCCGCCAGGTCGGTCACGGACCATTCGTGCAGGGACCGGTAGTCGGTGGTCTGCACGCCGCGGTGCTCGGCCACCCACCGCTGGAAAGCCCGCATCCGCGACCCCTCCGTGCGCTGCGCGGACGGCGACCACATCAGCGTGCGGTCCCCGCCGCCGTCGTGCCCTCCTTCCGTGCCGCCAGCCGGAGCTGGCCTGGTCACCACTGCCTTTCCCACGACGACGGCGTTGCCGCCCACCGAGGCGGTCAGGTCCAGTTCCGCACGGTTCCCCACTGACCCCGCCGGGGCCGCAGGGGAACCGGTGTGGACGGCGGTGAAGTTGATGGTGTCGCCCAGGGAGACAGGTGCCTTGAACTGGACCGAGAAGGAGTGCAGGTTCTCCACTCCGCACCAGTCGGTGAGCCATCCGGACATCAGGGCCGCCGTGAACTGCCCCATGGCAATGGGAGCGTCGAAGCCGGCCTGACGGGCGAACGCCGGATCGTGGTGCAGGGGGTTGAAGTCGCCGCCGGCTCCGGCGAATCGGACGACATGGGTTTGGGTCACCGGGCCGAAGTGCCTTGGGGGAACGGCGACCGGGGCGCTGGCGCCGGTGTCTGCGGTGGCCTCGGGAGTGTGCTGGTCCTCGACGCGGTTGCTCATCGACGTCCCCTTTCAAGGATGGTCTCCTGTTGGCGGACGGCCACCTGGCCGTCCCGGTCCCGGTATTCGGTTTCCAGGGTGAGGATGCGCAATGGCGAACCGCTGCTGCTGGTCTTGGTCACGTCCCCGGTGACGACGCGCCGCCCAGTGAGCGAGTCCCCAGCAACCAGTGGGCGGACGTAGTCCCAACTCGTGCCGCCGACCATCACCCGAGGCAGGTCGAGCCCCAAAGTCTCCAGCATGGACTGCGCCGAGCGGTGGTGACCGGCAACCACCACGTGCGTTGCGGTGGCGGCCACGTCCGGAAGGTGGCGCCGCTCGGCCTCCCTCCGGTCGGTGTGGACCGCATCGTGGGCGCCGGTGGCCCGCGCGAACTCGGCGATCTTGCCGCGTTCCACGTCGAAGGCGACCTCGTCCACGATCGTGCCCACCAGGTTTCCGGTGCCGTCGCCGGGCTGCTTCGCTCCGTGATCCATCGTCGTCCTCCCGTTGTCCATTGTGGGCTAGCCAATTCAAATGGTCTGACCTAAAGTTCACTCTAGCGAAAGAACGATGAAGGGACGAGCATGGATTTCTCCGAGCGACCGGACGAGGCGCAGTTCCGCACCGAGGTGCGCGCCTGGTTGTCCGAGACACTCCCCACCCTGCAGTGGCCCGAGCCCCCCGAGCTGGAGGACAAGGTCCCGTTCTGGCGCCCCTACCAAACAGCGCTCTTTGAGGCAGGCTACGCCGGACTGACCTGGCCCCAGGAGTATGGCGGCCAAGGCCTGGACGAGCGCATGTCGTCCATCTTCTCCGAGGAGTCCGCCCATGCGGGGGCGCCGGAGCGGCTGAACACCATCGGCGAGGACTTCGCCGGCCCCACGATTGCCCACTTCGGCACAGCCGAGCAGAAGGAGAAATACCTGCGGCGGATCCTCACCGGCGAGGACATCTGGTGTCAGCTGTTCTCCGAGCCCGAGTCGGGTTCGGACCTGGCCTCGCTGCGGACCAAGGCCGTCAAGGTGGACGGCGGGTGGCGCATCACCGGCCAGAAGATCTGGACCTCGCGCGCCCAACTGGCCGCCCACGCCATCCTGCTCGCCAGGACCGGGGGAGGGGAACGCCACAGGGGCATCACCTACTTCTTGCTGCCCATGGACTCCGAAGGCGTCACAGTCCGCCCCCTGGAGCACATGCTGGGGGAGGCAGAGTTCAACGAGGTGTTCCTGGACGAGGTCTTCCTGCCGGACTCCGCCGTCGTCGGGGAGGTGGATGGCGGCTGGAAGGTGACCATGGGCACCCTGGCCTTCGAGCGCGTGGCCATCGCCACCGGCCGGGTGAACACGGTGAAGGAGATCCGGAACCTCGTGGACGACGTCCGCTCGCGCACGGATGCCGACGGCAACCCCCTGGGTGCCGATCCGCACGTGCGGCGCAGTGTGGCCGACCTGTGGGGGCGGGTGCACCTGCACCAGGCCATCAGCCAGCGCGTCATCTCCGGTGCCACCGGTGGGGAACCGCCCGGAGAGGTCACCTCCATCGGCAAGCTGTTCTTCTGCCCCCTGGTGGAGGACCTGGCCGACTTCGGCCTGTCGCTGGAGCCGCTGAACGACCAGTTCGACCTCGAGGACGAGGTGGCCGCCGTCGGCACCGGTGGTCTGGCCGCTGCCGAGCACGAGGCCGGCCCGCAGGACCAGGGGCATCGGCACTGGCTGCGGTTGGCCAACCAGGCCCGCGGCACCGCCATTGCCGGCGGATCCACCTACATCCAGCGGAACATCGTGGCAGAACGCATCCTCGGGATGCCCAAGAAATAGCCCGTTCGCGGGGCCCACGATGGCTGCCGCTGAGATCGGAACCACCACGAGGAATACGGGCCACAGCGGTCCAGGAAGTGCGGGAAGACCATGGAGTGGAAATTCTCCGAAGAGCAGGAGGCCTACGCCGAGGCGCTGCAGGACTGGCTGTCCGGCGCGGTGGACTCCGAGAAGCTTCGCGGTTGGTTTGATTCCGGTGATGCATCGGCTTTCGCCGAGTCGTTCGCCCGGGACTGGGCCGGCGTCGGAATCCCCGAGGAGGACGGCGGCCAGGGCGGCGGGCTCGTCGAGCTCGCCCTCACAGCCGAGCATCTCGCCCGGGTCGACGCGCCCTCCGCAGCCTGGCTCGCCACAACACTGGCCGTACCGGCGCTCGCCGGACGCCCAGCCGAGGTTGAAGAGGCCGTCGGCGGGCAGCCCGTCGCCCTGCTGGCCTCCGCCGACCGGATCCCCAGCGCCGCGGTTCCGCTTCAGGGCGGAGCGAACGGTCTCACTGGCTCGGTCGCTCGGGTCCTGGCCGGGGATACCGCGGTGCGGTTCGTCGTGCCGGTCACCGGGGCGGACGGCCTTGAACTCCACGTGGTCGACGCCGGCCAGGAGAGTGTGCGGGTGACGCCGCGTCGGCTGCTGGATCGGTCCAGGACGCTGGCTGACGTGACCCTGGATGGTGCGGCCTCCCAACGGCTCGACGTCGACGCCGTATCCGTGCTCGAAACGATCAGCCGCCGCGCCGCCGTGCTGGTGGCCGCCGACACCCTCGGCGCGAGCCAGGCCATGCTCGACCTGGCAGTGGATTACTCGAAGCAGCGCCAGCAGTTCGGCGTCTTCATCGGCTCCTTCCAAGCCGTCAAGCATGCCGCGGCCTCCATCATGGTGGCCGTGGAGGCCGCCCGTTCGGCCGTCTACTACACCGCGGCATCCGTGGACTCGGATCAGCCAGAGGCGGCCCTGCATGCCGCCGCCGCCAAGGCCCAGATCACGGCCGAGGGAACCCGGTCCGCGGACACCGCCCTGACGATGCACGGGGCCATCGGATACACGTGGGAACACGACCTCCAGCTGTACTACAAGCGGGCCAAGCTCAACGAGGGGCTCTTCGGATCCCCGGGTGCGTGGAACGACCACATCGCAGATGCCTTGCTGTTGACAGCGCGAGATCAAGCGACGCCCCGGCTGCTTGGCGGGGGAGCGAGTGTTTGAATGGCCCCGTAGATGTAGACGCCGTTCAGCTGCAGAAGCTGCTGATTCCGCATGGAAGACCGGAAGAGCTCTTCGGGCTGTCCGGATTGGGACTTTCGGGCACGGACTCTTTCGGCACCATGGCACCGGGACCGTGGAGCCGGGAACAGGACGGCCGGTTCGCGGCGGGCGTCCTTGGCGTGCTGGCCGACAATGTCCTGGCCCAAGCGGTCTTGGCGCACCGACATCCGGACATGTGGGCCGTGACCACCGAGCTCGCCTTCGACTTCTTTGCACCACCCGTCGAGGGCCAGAAACTGACGGCATCCGCCACGGTGCTGGTAGTGGACGCTGGTGGCGGAGGATCCCGCGGCCGCATCATCGACGAGAGCGGCGGGGCCGTGGCCGACGTCACGTTCTGGGGGCGATTCGTTGAAGGGGTGCCGCAAGCCGTTGTGGACCAGCATCGGGCTCCTTCCCTGGAGGTGCGCCCCGGTTCCCTCGCCGAGTTGCTGGGACTGGAACGTGACGGGGACCAGATGGTGCTCCGGGAGCGTAGCGAGCTCGTCAACCCGCTGGGGATGATGCACGGTGGGGTTCTGGTTCCCACACTCGAACAGGCCGCCGTGGAACTCGGCGCCCGGCCCGAGGGCATGGTGACGGCCTCGATGCGCATCAATTACCTACGCCCTGCGTCCGGGGACATCCTCGTTGCCGTACGACAGATACACCGAGGCCGAACTTTTGCCAGCGCTGAGGCTACAGCCCTGCGTCCTGACGGCAAGATGGCGGCATGGGCGCTGCTGACGTTTCGGTCAACCGGACGTTAGACGACGTGCCATGACCTTTCCGATCATCTCCGGCCCGGCGGAACGGGTCTTCGGTGTCCATAGGATCTCGCCGGCCGCCACTGAGATGGAGGTCCGAGCACGGACCCGGCACTGGGCGGAGGGCGGCGTCGGGGACGCCCCTGTCGGCGTCCTGGGTGTACCCGTGGACAATGCCACGGGGTATGCAGTCATCGCCGGTGCACCCCCGGGACATTGGTCCGTCACGACGGAACTCTCCCTGGATGTCTTCGGACCGATTCCCACGGAAGGCAGCGATCTCGTCGTGTCGGCGGCGCTGGTGCACAGCAATGCTTCCACCGGATTCTCCGAGGGCGAGGTGGTGGATGCCCAAGGGCGCACCGTGGCCCGGATCCGCCAACGAGGTCTCTTCGTGGCGGGATATCCGGGGCAGGCCACGTCCGCAGCTGTGCCGTCAGCCGGCCCCGACCCGGTGGACCTGGGCGCCTTCTTCGGTGTGGTGTCCAATGGCTCGCGAGAACCCGGCGCGGCGGAGGTCGACGTGACCGCCGATCTGATCAATCCCATGAGGAACCTGCACGGGGGTGTGGGGCTTTGCCTGGTTGAATGGATGGCCCGGGAAAGCCTGCAGGCGGTCAACGGAGACGGATTGCGCACCACCTCGATCCATGTGGCGTATCTACGCCCCGTCCCGCTTGGCGCCACGGTCCGGGTCGCCACGGAGGTGCTGCATTGCGGTCGTAGCTTTGGCCTGGTCCAAGTGACGGTGTCCCTGAAGAACGGCAAGCCCGTTCTCGTCGGCAGGGTGACCGGTGGAGCAGCGTAGGACTGGAGGGACGCGAGTGACCTCCGAAGCCCAACACCAGGGACGACGGCGGCACCCGACTTCGGGCGCCGCCGCCCATTTCGCGGTGTTGGCTACCGTGCCCGGGGCCCGAGGATCCCGCAGGTCGGGGCCGGCCAGTCCAGGGCGAGGTCCTGTTCCACCAGCCGGTCGTAGGCCGCGGCGACGTCCTCGGGGAATTCCACTCCTCGGCGTGTGTCCATGTTGACGTGGACGAGGACTGTTTCGAAGATGCAGGCCAGCCGGTCCTTACTGCGGTCCATGATGAGTGCGACCATGTGGCCGACCTTGGCGCTTCGCTCCAGCGTCCGGACGTGGACGGTGATGGGGGTCCCCAGCTGCATCTCCTGCAGGTAGGTGAGGTGCTGTTCGGCGGTGAAGACACCCATCCGGCGTTGGGCACGGTAATCATCGTCGATGCCCATCGCCCGGCAGACCTGATCGGTGGAATTGCCACCCAGGTCTACATAGTGGCGGATGTTCATGTGCCCGTTGACGTCGATCCAATCGGGATGGACCTCGTCCTTCCAGGCTGGCTCGATCTGCAGGATCTCGTCGGCGCTGGGCGTGGTGCGGGTCATGACCATGGTGGTCTCCTCTGGGCCGGGGCCATCAGCGAGTTCGGTTATTTGGTCTTACCTTATCGCCATGGGTGCCCTGGGCCGCAATATGGCGGGAATTCGATCACTCATCAGAATTTACTAGGGCGCCCTAGTAATTAGCAGGAAGTCCTAGTACCTTGGTGCGCAGATCGAATATCACCCCGTGTCGAGGAGAGCGCTCCATGAAGATTGTCGTGTTGGCGAAGCAGGTCCCGGATACCTGGTCTGATCGGAAGATCGACCTGGAGTCAGGGATTTTGGACCGATCCGCGTCGGAACCGGTGCCGGATGAGATCAATGAGCGTGCGCTGGAGAACGCGCTGGCGTTCAAGGATGAGAACAAGGACACCGAGATCGTGGTGGTCGCGATGGGGCCGGAGGATGCCACGAAGACGCTGCGGAAGCTGTTGTCGATGGGCGCGGACTCGGCGGTCCTGGTCTCGGATGCGTCCTTGGCTGGTTCGGACATGGTCCAGACCGCACGGGTTCTGGCTGCGGCGATCGAGAAGGTCGGCGGGGTTGATCTGGTGGTGGCGGGCAACGAGACTACCGATGGTCGGGGCGGGATGATCCCGGCCATGGTGGCCGAGGTGCTGGGGCTGCCGGTGCTGCCGGGTCTGGACGAGATCCAGATCGCCGCGGACCGGGTCTCGGGTGAGGCCGTGGTGGACGGCGGGGCCCTGCAGGTCTCCTCCGGTTACCCGGCGGTGGTCTCGGTGACGGAGAAGACGGCCGAGCCGAGGTTCCCGAACTTCAAGGGGATCATGGCGGCGAAGAAGAAGCCGTTGGAGAACTGGTCGCTGGCGGACCTGGGGATCCAGGCAGGCCCGGAGGCCGCCTCCGTCCGGTCGGTGATGGTCTCCGCGGCGGCCCGTCCTCCGAAGGAGGCCGGCCCGAAGGTCGCCGATGACGGCACCGCGGCGGCGCAGCTGGCCGAGTTCCTGGCCACGAACCGGCTGATCTGAGCCCGGCGACACCTGATCTGATCTGTGAACCTCACGAGACTTTTGAGCTAAAGGAAGCACACATGGCGAACGTTGGAAATGTACTGGTCCTGATCGAGACCACCGCCGAGGGGGCCCCGAAGTCCACGGCGGCGGGCCTGCTGGGGGCCGCTGCCGGCCTGGGGGACCCCGTGGCGGTGGCGGTGACCGCCCCCGGGCAGTCCGGGAACCTGGCCGCCGACCTGGGAGCCCTGGGTGCGGCTCAGGTCTACCTGGCCGAGTCGGAGTCCGCGGCCACCGAGCTGGGCTCCGCCGCGGTCGGCGCCCTGGCCGATGCCGTGCAGGCCTTCTCGGCACCGGTCGTGTTGGCCTCGGCGACGAACGACTCCAAGGCGGTGGCCGGGCGTCTGGCGATCGTGGCCGGTGGGTCGGTGGCCAGTGACGTGGTCGGTATCGCCTACGACGAGGAGGGCCAGGAGGTCATCGCCTCCCACGCGGTGTTCGGTGGGGACTTCACCACCGAGTCCACCATCGAGGGCGGGCTGTTCATCGCCACCGTGCGCCCCGGCTCGATCGAGGCCCGTGCCGAGGCCGTGGCCTCCCCGGAGGTGACGACGGCTGCGGTGTCCACGCAGGCTGCGAAGGGTGCCGTGATCGATTCGGCCAGTGAGGCGCCGGCGACGTCGGACCGCCCGGCGCTGCGCGGTGCCAAGGCCGTGGTCTCCGGTGGCCGTGGGGTGGGCTCGAAGGAGGCCTTCTCCGTGGTCGAGGACCTCGCCGATGTCCTCGGTGCGGCGGTGGGCGCCTCCCGTGCGGCGGTGGATGCCGGCTATGTGCCGCAGTCCTACCAGGTCGGCCAGACCGGTGTGACGGTGACCCCTCAGCTGTATGTGGCGTTGGGGATCTCCGGGGCGATCCAGCACCGGGCGGGGATGCAGACCTCCAAGACGATCATCGCGATCAACAAGGACGAGGATGCCCCGATCTTCGAGGTCGCGGACTTCGGGATCGTCGGCGACGTGTTCACCGTGGTCCCGCAGCTGATCGAGGAGATCGGCAAGCGCCGCAACTGATCACACTTGCCTGCGCCGCCCGCAGACCACCACGGCTTGCGGGCGGCGCAGGCCAGCGAAGGCACCTTCCTCCCCGGCGCATCTGGCGCACCGTGATGATCCCCTCAGAAGGACTGAATACCACCATGAGCAGCGAGCAGAACCCGGGACAGTCTCCGGCACGACGCCGGATGGCCGGCTACACACCGGTGGCCGCGCAGCCCGAGGCCCAGGCCACCGAGCACGAGGTTCCGGCCCCGGCCGTGTCTGAGCCCGAGGCCACGGCCCCGGAGGCCCAGGTGCCGGAGCAGGCGACCGCGGCTCAGACCCCGGCTCCGGCTGAGCAGCCGGAACCGGTTTCCGCGGCCCAGCCCGCGGCCCCGACTAACCAGCCGGAGCAGACGCCCGAGCCGGCGGCAACGGAGGCCCCCGCCCGGAAGCGCCGCATGGGCAGTGCCCCCGCCCCGGCTGCAGCCGCCACGACGCCAGCGCCGGCGGACCAGGGCGCCTCGCCGGCGGGCTCGGAGACACCGGCCGCCGAGCCTGCCGCAGGTGAGCGAGCGGCATCTCCGGCCGCTTCGAACGCGCCGGCAGCTCCGGCCGCTGGTGCGCCGAAGCGTCGCATGGGCGGCGCTCCGGCGGCGCAGGCCGCCGCCCCGTCAGCGCCGGCGCCTGAAACCCCGGCCGCCGGGACCGGCGAGGCGGCAGCGGCCCCGAAGAAGCGGATGGGCGGGGCCTCGGCGCCAGCCAAGACCCGCATGGGTGGCGCCCCGGCTGCCGGGTCGGCGTCCAGCGCCTCGACCGGTGCCACGTCGCCGGCCGCGGCACCTTCTTCCGCGATCGCTGCCCCGGCCGCCTCCAGCACCGCCTCCCCTTCCGGAACCGCCGCGCCGACCGCCTCGGCCAACCGGCCGCCGTCGGGCACGTCGACCAAGCCGGGCACCGCTGACCAGCAACCGAAGGAACGCCCTGCCTGGGTGAGGCCCGCCGTGATCATCGGCGGTCTGGTGGTTGTGGCCGCCGCCGTGGTGCTGGGTGCCCGGTGGCTGCGGACCCTGGAGGGTGTGCAGGAGTTCATCGCCACCTATGACGGTCATTCCACCCAGCTGGACGCGGCCCCGGAGGGCATGCCCTGGTGGATGGGCTGGCAGCACTTCTTCAACATGTTCCTGATCGTGTTGATCATCCGCACCGGCCTGCAGGTCCGCAATGAGCGCAAACCCCCCGGGTACTGGACGGCCAAGAAGGGCTCGTTCTTCTCCCCGAAGTCCAACACCCCCAAGAAGGTGTCCCTGACCCAGTGGCTGCACCAGTCCCTGGACGTGCTCTGGGTCCTCAATGGGCTCATTTTCGTCATCCTGCTGATCGTCACCGGGCATTGGATGCGGATCGTGCCCACGGACTGGGACGTGTTCCCGAACATGCTCTCCGGGGCCATCCAGTACGCCTCCCTGGACTGGCCCACCGAGAACGGGTGGGTGCACTACAACGCCCTGCAGACGGTCGCCTACGGATTCACCGTGTTCATCGCGGCCCCACTGGCGATCCTCTCCGGGATCCGGTTCTCCACCTGGTGGCCGGACAACGCCGAGAGGCTCAACAAGATCTACCCGGTCGAATGGGCCCGGGCCACCCACTTCCCGGTGATGATCTACTTCGTGGCGTTCACGATCGTGCACGTGTTCCTGGTGTTCTTCACCGGTGCCCTGCGGAACCTGAACCACATGTATACCTCCCGCGACGTCGTGGACTGGTGGGGCCTGGTGATCTTCCTGGTCTCCCTGGTCGTGATCGCCGCGGCCTGGTTCCTCACCAAGCCGATGTTCACCACCCCCATCGCCGCCCGCATGGGCAAGATCTCCAAGTAATCCCCGCAGCCACCCCGCGATCCGGGCCCGGCCACGCACCTAAGGACTGACAGCATGCTTCGTATTACCGAAGACCAGCAGGCACTCGTGGACGCCGTCCGCGACTTCGCCACCGAGCGCATCGCCCCGCACGCCTTGGAGTGGGACGAGCAGAAGCACTTCCCCGTGGACGTCCTGGCCGAGGCCGGCGAACTCGGCCTCGGCGGCATCTACGTGGACGAGGCGTACGGCGGTGCCGGACTGGAGCGCAAGGATGCGGTCCTGATCTTCGAGGAGCTGTCCAAGGCCGACCCCGCCCTGGCCGCCTACATCTCCATCCACAACATGGTGGTGTGGATGATCGACTCCTTCGGGACCGATGAGCAGCGGTCCCAGTGGGTGCCGAAGCTGGCCAGCATGGAGCACCTCGGCAGCTATTGTCTGACCGAGCCCGGCGCCGGATCCGATGCCGCGGCGTTGGCCACCCGCGCCGTCCGAGATGGGGACGACTACGTCCTCAACGGTGTCAAGCAGTTCATCTCCGGCGCCGGCACCTCGGAGTACTACGTGGTGATGTGCCGTACTGCGGACACAGGATCCAAGGGCATCTCCACGCTGGTGGTCCATAAGGACACCCCGGGGCTCTCGTTCGGGCCGAACGAGAAGAAGATGGGCTGGAACACCCAGCCCACCCGGCAGGTGATCTTCGAGGACGCGCGCGTGCCGGTGGCGAACCGCCTCGGCGAGGAGGGGGCCGGATTCCACATCGCCATGAAGGGCCTCAACGGGGGACGCATCAACGTCGGAGCATGCTCGCTCGGCGGGGGACAAGCCGCCCTGGAGAAGGCTGCCGCCTACCTCAAGGAACGCACCGCCTTCGGTGAACCACTGACCACCAAGCAGTCCCTCGTCTTCGACCTGGCAGACATGGCCACGAGCCTGGAATCCGCCCGCACCTTCCTGATGCGGGCAGCAGACGCCCTGGATCGGAATGACCCGGACACCGTACGACTGTGCGCCATGGCCAAGCTGGTGGCGACCGACGCCGGCTTCGAGGCAGCCAACAAGTCCCTCCAGCTCCACGGCGGGTATGGCTACCTGCACGAGTACGGCATCGAGAAGATCACCCGCGATCTGCGCGTCCACCAGATCCTCGAGGGATCCAACGAGATCATGCGACTGATCGTCGGCCGCATGCTGGTCGACGGCTGAGAGAGAGGAACCCATGAGCAACGGCGCCACAGAGACTGCCACGAACACCACCACCAGCGCGACCGAGGAAGTCCTCGTCCGCCGCGCCGGACGCCTCGGACACCTCATCCTCAACCGCCCGAAGGCGCTGAACTCGCTGACCCACGGCATGGTCCAGACCGTCCGGGACACCCTCGAGCAGTGGCGGGATGACGAATCCGTCGCCACCGTCCTGATCAGCGGCGCGGGGGAGAAGGGCCTGTGCGCCGGGGGTGACGTCGTCTCCCTCTACCGTGCCGCCGTGGACGGCCGCCCCGAGGTCGGGGACGCCTTCTTCGCCGACGAGTACGCCATGAACGCGCTGATCGCCGACTACCCGAAGCCCTACGTGGCCTTCATGGACGGCATCGTGCTGGGCGGCGGCGTCGGGATCTCCGCGCACGGCAACCAGCGCATCGTCACCGAGCGGACCCGTCTGGGCATGCCGGAGACCGGCATCGGCTTCTTTCCCGACGTCGGCGGGGCCTGGTTGCTCTCCCGCGCCCCCTCCGGCTTCGGTCACCACATGGGCCTGACCTCCTCGCACGTGACCGGTGCCGACGCGCTGGCCCTCGGCTTCGCCGATCACTACGTGGAGTCCTCCCGGCTGGGGCAGCTGGCCACCACCCTGGAGACCACCGGCGCGGAGGAGGCCATCGCCGCCGTCGCCGCCACGGGCGCCGCGGTCCCCGAATCCCCCCTGATGCAGCAGCGGGACTGGATCGAGTCCGCCTACGCACAGGACACGGCGGAGGGCATCGTCGCCGCCCTCCGATCCCACGGCGATCCCGCCGCGGCCGAGGCCGCCACCCAGATCCTGGCCAAGTCGCCGACCTCCGTGAAGGTCACCCTGGAGCTCGTCCGGCGGGCCGCGCAACTGTCCACCGTGCACGAGGTGCTGGCCCAGGACGCCACGGTGGCCCACCACCTGCTCCGCGGTCACGACATGCGCGAGGGCATCCGCGCCCAGCTCGTGGACAAGGACCGCAATCCACAGTGGAACCCGCCGACCCTCGAGGATGTCCCGGCGGACACCGTGACCGCAGCCTTTGATCCGGTGGCCGCGCAGGCCCAGAACTGACCACCCCACTCCAGGAGAACCTGACATGACCGAGAACACCGCAGCCACCGACACCACGCCGAGTGCAGACGCGGCCGGAGATCCGACCGAGCTGCCCGCCATCGCCTTCATCGGCCTGGGGAACATGGGCGGTCCCATGGCCCACAACCTCGCGGCCGCCGGCTACCGGGTCATCGGGTTCGACCTGGTCCCGGAGGCCCTCGAGAAGGCGCGGGCGGCAGGCGTCGAGATCGCCTCATCCGGTGCCGAAGCCGTGCGTAGCGCAGCGAGCGCGTCGCAAAGCCTCGTCATCACCATGCTGCCGGCCGGCCGCCACGTCGTGGGTGCCCTGAAGGGTTCCGACGGCTCGGACGGCCGCGATCCGGTCGAGGGCCTGCTGGCCGCAGCCGCACCCAACACCCTGTTCATGGACTGCTCCACCATCGCGGTGGAGGATTCCGTGGCGGTGCGCGAACTCACGACGGCGGCCGGTCACCGGGTGCTGGACGCCCCGGTGTCCGGCGGCACGGTCGGGGCCGAGGCGGGCACGTTGGCGATGATGGTGGGCGGTGCGGCCGAGGACGTTGCCGAGGCCATGCCCGTGCTCGAGGTGGTCGGCAAGCGCATTGTGCACTGTGGTCCCGCCGGCAACGGCCTGGCCGCCAAGGTCTGCAACAACATGATCCTCGGAGCCTCCATGATCGCGGTGTCCGAGGCCTTCGTGCTGGGGGAGAAGCTGGGCCTGAGCAACGAGGCCCTCTTCGACGTGGCCTCCAACGCCACCGGCCAGTGCTGGGCGCTGACCACCAACTGCCCCGTCCCGGGCCCCGTGCCGACCTCGCCGGCCAATCGCGACTTCAAGCCCGGCTTCGCCGGCGCCCTGATGGCCAAGGACCTCGGGCTGGCCAAGAGCGCCATCGAGGCGACCGGCATCGAGGGCCGCATGGGGCTGCTGGCCGAGGAGATCTACGCCCGCTTCGCCGAGGGCGAGGGTGGCACCAAGGACTTCTCAGGGATCATCGAGCTGATCCGCGAGCAGTCCACCCCCGCCGCCTGAGACCCGAGACCAGAGAAGAGCAAGGAACACCATGACCTCTGACAACAGCACCGCAGACCGCACCTACGAGACGATCCTGACCAGCACCACCGGACGCGTCGCCACGATCACGCTGAACCGGCCGAAGGCCCTCAACGCTCTCAATCTCCAGCTCACCGGGGAGCTGCTGGAGGCCGCCGAGGCGTTCGACGCGGACCCGGAGATCGGCGCGATCATCATCACCGGATCGGAGAAGGCCTTCGCCGCCGGGGCGGACATCAAGGAGATGGCCACCCACTCCTTCGCCGATGTCTACAACGTCGACCTCTTCGGTGCCTGGGACCGGCTCGCCGCGGTGCGCACACCGGTGATCTCCGCCGTGGCGGGCCATGCCCTGGGCGGTGGCTGCGAGCTGGCCATGATCGCGGACATCATCCTCGCGGCGGACAACGCGAAGTTCGGCCAGCCGGAGATCAAGCTCGGCGTCATCCCCGGCATGGGCGGCTCCCAACGGCTGACCCGGGCCATCGGCAAGTCCAAGGCTATGGAGATGGTGCTGACCGGCCGGGTCATGGGCGCCGACGAGGCCGAGCGGTCCGGGCTCGTGGCCCGCGTGGTGCCGGTCGCCTCCCTGCAGTCCGAGGCCGCCGAGCTGGCCGCGACCATCGCCGGGATGTCCGCCCCGATCGCCATGATCGCCAAGGAGTCCGTCAACCGCTCCTACGAGTCGTCCCTGAGCGAGGGCCTGCTCTACGAGCGCCGGATGAACCACGCCTGCTTCGCCACCGAGGACCAGAAGGAGGGCATGGCAGCCTTCGTGGAGAAGCGCCAGGCCACCTTCACCCACCGCTAACCAGCGGCCCCACCGAACACGGGGCAGTACCTGGCAGCACCGAACATCATTGAGCATCACGGAGAGAAGGACCCCATGACCGAGATCATCCTGGACGAGCGAGCGGCCGGCATCCTGGCCGGCGTCGAGCAACTGCTGTGGATTGACGGGCGCGCCACCGAGGCGTCCACCGGCGAATGGCGCGAGGTGCGCAACCCCGCCCGGCGCGGCGAGGTCATCGGCCGGGTGCCGGCCGCCGGCGAGGAGGACGTCAACCGGGCGGTCTCCGCCGCGCGGCGGGCCTTCATCGAATGGCGCAGCGTGCACTTCACGGACCGGGCCCGGGCCCTGCTGGCCATCGCGGACGACATCGAGGCCGAGGCGGAGAAGTTCGCCCAGCTCACGGCCCTGGACACCGGCAACGCCCTGAGCTCCCAGGCCCGTCCCGAGGTCAAGACACTCGTCTCCCTGTTCCGCTACTTCGCCGGCGTGGCGGGGGAATCCAAGGGCGTCACCCTGCCCGCGGGGGACCAGCAGCTGCAGTACACCCGCCGCGAGCCGCTGGGCGTGGTGGCGTGCATCCTGCCGTGGAACTCGCCGCTGATGATCGCCGCGTTCAAGGTCCCTGCCGCCCTGGCCGCCGGGAACACCGTGATCCTCAAGGCCGCCGACGACGCGCCGCTGACCATCCAGTACCTGGCCCAGGTCTGCCAGCGGCACGTGCCGGCCGGCGTCGTGAACTCCCTGACCGGCCGCGGCTCGGTGATCGGCAATGCCCTGTCCACCCACCCGGGTGTGGACAAGGTGTCCTTCACCGGTTCCACCGAGGTGGGGCGCGGCGTGGCAGCGCAGGCCTCCGAGCGGTTGGCGCACCTCTCCCTGGAGCTGGGCGGCAAGAACCCGTCCATCGTGTTCCCGGACGCGGTCGAGGACGAGGGGATCCTGGACGGGCTGATGCTGTCCTCGCGCTTCGCCCGCCAGGGTCAGTCCTGCACCGCCGGCTCCCGGCTGTTCCTGCATGAGGACA
>NZ_JBHLWH010000011.1:0-169203 GCF_042433045.1 Citricoccus parietis
CGGAGGCGGTGGCGAGCAGGGCGACCACGGTCTGCGGGATGTGGGGCAGCACGGCGGCCACCCGGTCGCCCGGCCGGACGCCGAGCCGGCGCAGCTGAGCGGCCAGTGCCGCGACCTGGCCCTCCAGTTCGCCCCACGTCAACGTGGTTGCCGCCAGGGTCTCGTGCTCGCCGATGATCGCGACCTCGTCCGGCCGCTCGGCGGCGTGCCGGAGCATGTTCTGGGCGTAGTTCAGCCGGGTGCCCGGGAACCACGTGGCTCCCGGCATCGACTCGTCAGCCAGCACGGCGCCGGGACGACCAAACTGCGGCTGGACTGAGGCCAGCACCTCGAAGTACTCCCAGACCGCACCCCAGAAGCCCGCGAGGTCGGTCACGGACCATTCGTGCAGGGACCGGTAGTCGGTGGTCTGCACGCCGCGGTGCTCGGCCACCCACCGCTGGAAGGCCCGCATCCGCGACCCTTGCGTGCGCTGCGCGGACGGCGACCACATCAGCGTGCGATCGGCGCCGCCGTCGTGCCCTCCTTCCGTGCCGCCAGCCGGAGCCGGCACGGTGCGCTTCGGATCGGTGGTGCCGTCGATCCCCGGGAGGGGGCGTGACGTCGATTCCATGGTGTGGCTCCTCACTGTTGCTCGGCTCTGGGGTGGGCTGCCGGCTTCGTTGATGTGTTATTCGCCCAGGATGAAGGTCGTTCTCATCTGTCCGATGCCTTCGATGGAACTGGTGATGACCTCTCCGGGGCAGATGTACCGTGGTGGGTCCTGGACCGCGCCGACTCCAGCGGGCGTGCCCGTGAAGATCAGGTCGCCGGGCAGGAGAGTGACGACGGCTGAGAGCCTCGCGATGAGTTCGGCCACGGGAAAGACCATGTCAGCCGTCGTGCCGTCCTGCAAGGTGGCATCGCCCGAGCGGCAGGCGATCGTCAAGCGGTTCGGGTCCTTGAACTCGTCGGGCGTCACCATGACCGGACCAATCGGGGCGAACCCGGGCAGGGACTTGCCCAGCGAGAACTGCGGGGGCTGGTCACGGAACTGCACGGCACGGTCACTGAGGTCTTGCCCGATGGTCAGGCCGGCGACATGGTCCCAGGCGTTCTCGGCCGCAATACCGAATCCGCCCTTGCCGATGACCACGACGAGTTCGACCTCATAATCAACGCGATCGCTCGGCAGCCTCACCTGGGCATGGGGCCCGGTGATCGAGGACGGGAACTTGGTGAAGACCATGGGCTCCTCCGGAAGAGCGAGTCCCCCTTCCACGGCATGGTCGCGATAGTTCAGTCCGATGCCGAAAACCTGTGGGGGGTGGGGGACCGGAGCCCCGAGTTGTTCCGGGGTGAACGGCTCGCCTTGGGCCGGGTCCTGTGCCTGGGCCCACTCCCTGAACTCGTCCCACCGCTCGAAGACGGCCCGCGAAGAAGGGCCGAACGCGCCGGAACTGGCGTGTGCCACATCGAGTGCGGAGCCGTCCGCGATGAGCACCGCGCGGCCCTCTAGGTTGCCGATTCTCATGGTTCTCCTAACTGATCAGGTCCAGCGCAGACCGGACGATCGAGTCGCTGTCAAGGTGGTGCAGGCGGTGGACGTCGTCCATGGACCCGGACTGGCCGAACTCGGTCACGCCCAGGTGCCGTGCCGGCACGTGGTTGATCCCGGCCAGGAAGGCCAGGGTGTGCGGATGACCGTCCAACACGGTCACGAGGGGAACAGCACGGTCGGCGGGGAAGACCTGGTCCAGGATCCACGGCGCAGCATATTCGGACACTTGAGTGCCGTGCCGGGCCAGGTGGGCCTGGAACAGCAGGCCGGGACTGGTGACGCAGACGACGTCGGCCTCGATCCCCTGGGCCTTCAGGGCCTCTGCCGCCTCCAGTGCATTCGGCACCATCGCGCCCATGGCTGCGATGGTGACTGCGGGTGTCTCGGCCCTGCGCAACCGGTAGGCGCCGGCCACCACATGGTCGCGGCGGCGCCGCCGTGCCGCAGGGTCCTCCGGCACGGCGGCCAGCGTCTGGTCAACGGATCTGGTGGACAACCGAAGGTACGCCGAGGTGCCCTCGGGGCGGCCCAAGCGGGAAAGACTAGCCAGCAACGCCCATTCGGTGTCGATCGCGAAGGCGGGCTCGTAGGTCACCAGACCGGGCTGCTCCATCCCGACCGAGGGGGTGGTGATCGACTGGTGGGCACCGCCTTCCGAGGCCAGGGTCACCCCGGAAGGGGTACCGACGAGGATCGACTGGCCCCCGGCATAGATGCCGTAGGTCCACGGCTCCAAGGCCCTGTGCACGAAAGGGTCGTACAGCACGCCGATGGGCAGCAGGGGTTCGCCCCACCGTGACCACGTGGATCCCAGTTCCCCGAGCAGGGACACCAGGTTTACCTCGGCGATCCCCAGCTCCACATGCTGCCCCGATCCGGATTCGTCCCAATGCAACATGGTCTCCGGGTCGTCGGCGAACCAGTTCCGGGCCGAGGTTTCGGCCCCGGTCCACACGCCGACCTTGTTGACCCAGCCGGCGAGATTGGTGCTGGATGAGACGTCGGGGCTCACGGAGACGACGCGTGCGGCGACGTCTGGCGCCGATCTGGTCAGGTCCAGGAGTACCCGGCCCAAGGCGGCCTGGGTCGTGGAGGTCCCCTTGGGCGTGCGGCCGAAGTCCTCTGGTACCGGCCCGACCTCTGAGAGCGTCACCGGTGCCCGTTGCAGGCGCTCTCCCACGGCGGCGCACCACCGCCCGGCGGCCGAATCCGGCGTTGGCAGTGCCCAGGGATCGTCCAGGCTGGCATTCAGAGCGGTCGCCAGGTCCGCCATCTGATCCGCCGTCATCAGTGATGCGTGGTTCTGGGGGTGGCCCTCGGAGGACAGCCGGTGTCCTTTGACGGTGTAGGCGATGATCACCGTGGGGCGGGTGTCGTCGATCTGGGCGAAGGCCGCATCCAGCGCTTCCGGGCTGTGCCCGCCTAGATCGCGGAAGGCATCGGCGATGTCCTCGTCCGTCAGCCCCTCCAACGCACTGCGGATGGCATCCGATGAAGGGCCATCGCCGGGTAGGTGGGCCCGCACCTCGGCCGGTTCGCGGCGGAGCATCCGCTGGTATTCCGCATTCGGCATGGTCTCCATTCGCTCGCGGAGCGGCTGCCCGCCGGGCCGGGAGAACAACGTCTCGATGCGCCGTCCCCACTTCACGGTGATGACCTGCCATCCGGCAGCGGCGAACATGGCCTCGAAGCGCGAGCTCGTGATTCGGGGGGCGACCCGGTCCAGCGACTGCCGGTTCAGGTCGACGATCCACACCACTTCCCCGAGGTTGGGCACCTGTGGGTCCAGGACCGCCTCCCAGACGGCGCCCTCGTCCAGCTCGGCGTCACCGACGAGCGAGTACTGCCGGCCCAGGCCGGTGCCGCCGGCTTCTCCCTGGGACAGGCCGGCGACGTAGCGTCGGGAGATCGCTCCCCACAGCGGGGCGGTCGCACCGATGCCGACTGAGCCGGTGGAGTAGTCGACGGGATCGGGGTCTTTGGAACGGGAGGGGTAGGACTGGAGGCCGCCGAGTTCCCGCAGGCGGGGCAGGTAGGCCGGGTCCAGGGTCCCGGTCAGAGCGTTCAGAGCGTGCAGCACTGGGGACGCGTGGGGTTTGACGGATACCCGGTCCTCGGGGCGCAGATGCCGTAACCACAGGTCGGTCATGATGGTCACGATCGAGGCACTGGAAGCCTGGTGTCCGCCGACCTTCATCCCGGAGGGATTGGGGCGGACCCGGTTCGCGTGGTCAATGATCGCGGTGGACAGCCACAGCACCCGGTTCTCGATCTCACGGAAGGTGCCGGTGTCTCCAGCACCTGGAGCCGTCGCGGTCGGGAGAGGTGAAGTCGTCTCAGTCACGTGGTCGTCCTCCATAGGTCGGGGTGGTCGGAAAGGTAGTCGCGGAGGTGCCGCGGCGTGTGGCCGGTGAGCAGTTCGACGTCATCGGTGGTGTCCTCGGAGACGCCTTCGGCGAAGAGTGCGAGCATGCCCACCAGATGGTCGGCCTCCCAGTCGCTGGCCCCCTTGGATTTCAAAGCCTCTCCGATGGACTGGGCCGGCACGGCCTTGACATCGATGTCCCGCCCGGTGGCAGCGGCAATGCCCGCTGCTACATCGGCGTAGCTGTAGCACCGCGGTCCGGTGAGCACGTACGTCTTTCCGTCGTGCTCACCGTTGGACAGCAAAGCCACCGCAGCGGCCTCACTGATGTCGACGGCGTCGATGAGGGAGATGCCAGCTGTGCCGATGGGGTTGGCCACGAAACCCCCTGCCGCCACCGTTCCGGCGGTGCCGGCGACGAGCGTCTGCATGAAGGCATTCGGACGCAGCACGATCCAGGGATTCACTCCCCGGGCCAGGGCTTGTTCGACGGCCCAATGCTGTCGGCCGGCATCGGGGCCATCTGGACGGATGATCGCCGTACTTCCGGAAATCTTCACGATGCGCACCCCCGTGCCCTCGAGCCGGTCGATGACCTGCTTCTGGACGCCTTGCATGTCCGGACCGTGTTCGGACAGCAGTAGCACCGCAGTGACGCCCTCCAGGTGAAGGGCGACGTCGGCGGAGGAGCCATGCTTGACCTCCACCTCTACTGGGAGGACAGATGAGGCGCGATCCGGATCGCGGCTCAGGACCCGCACGTCAGCGCTCCTGGACACCAGCGAGCGGGCCACGTGGGGGCCGACGCGGCCCGTGGAACCGAGAAGCAGGACGGTCATGGCGGGCCTCAGTAGGCTTCCGGCAGCAAGATGTCTGCCGGAGGGTTCTCCGGCAAGTACTCCCCGGCATAGGCCTTTTCATGGATCTCCGCGAACGTCAGGCCGGACTCGGCTGCGGCGACGATCTTGTCCGGATCGAAGAAATTGCCGATGGGATTCTCGGCGAACTCTCTGGAGCCCCACTGCCACTGCGTGGACCGAGCCCAGTCGCCAAAATTGTCGACCTGGATCTCCACGCCGTTCCCCTCGGGATCGGCGTAGTACAGGGACATGGTCAGGCCGTGGTCGATGGACATGAAGGGAACGATTCCTTCATCCCGCAGCCGGACGTAGTTGTCCAGCCACGACTGGAACTGCTCGTATTCGAAGGCAGTGTGGTGGTGACCATGGCTGGTGGGCTTGTCGACCGCTCGCCTGATGGCCGGATGGGCCACCAGCGCCAGGCGGTGGTTGGCCTCGTCGTTGCTCAGCCAGGCCCCGACTTCGGAATAGAACGTCGGGGTGAGGCCGCAGACCTTCTCGTACCAGGACACCATCTCGTCCAGCTTCATCGTCAGGAACGTGGCGTGATGCAGCCGAGGTGCGATGACCGGGCGGGGACGGTGCGGGAGTTTCTCGGACGGGGACATGGGTTTCTCCTTCGGGAACGGTGAACGGTGAACGGTGGGTCGGGGTGGAACGTGTGAGGTGTGGTGACCTAGCCGACGAGGGACCGGAGGTAGGACACCCGCTCAGGTTGGGTTGCGGGTAATTCCAGTGCCGCAAGATCCGGAAGCTGAAAATAGGTGTACAGGGCGTCGTACAGGGGCGTGGCCGCCTCGAGGTGGTTCAGGTCGTCTGGGTGGAGGACGCTGAAGCCGATGCCCACGGAATCCAGAGACAGACCGATCCGATGGACGGCCTCTTCCGTCGGGACCCTGGGAAGGCTCAGGGCATGGCGCACCCCCGCGTTGACGCAGGCCTCGAGCCGGACCAACGCCTCATCGCCTGCCAGATCGTGACGCTGGAGGACCTTGGCGAAACAGGTCCCGTCCTCATCGTGGCTGCCCAGCTGAGCACCGGCCATGCCGAAGGACCGGGGATCGGCCGGATCGACGGCCTCATCCCAGCCCGCGAACCGGAACTGCGCGTCGGCGTCGACGAAGCGGCGGATCAGCCATGCGGATGCGGTTCGGTCAAGGTGCAATTGTGCCCGGGTTGTCCACTTCATCGTCGACTCCTCTGTGAGCTGGAACACGGGTGATAACGGCACGCTAGTCGATTTTGATATATCGGACAAGCCCTCCGGAGGATCACGTGAAGAACCCTGAGATGGGCGGTATATCGGCGTGTACGTCAATCCTGGCGGGAAAGTGTATGGCTGAGGAGGCGCCTGAAGAAAGTTCACCTATTCAAGGAATGGGGGGTTGACGTTATATCAAACAGGACGCATGATTTCGGCATAACATCAACGACGATGAGGAGCCTTCCATGGCCACGACCGATGTGCCCGTCCTGATCATCGGTGGAGGCGGCTGCGGCCTGTCCGCCTCCATCTTTCTGTCCAACCTTGGTGTCGAGCACACCCTGGTGGAGCGTCATCCCACCACGTCCCACCTGCCCAAGGCCCACTATCTGAACCAGCGCACGCTGGAGGTATACCGCCAGCACGGCGTCGCCGACCGGATCTATGAGGTTGGAGCACCACTGGACAATTTCGGCAAGATCAAGTGGGTCACCTCCATCGGCGGGGACCGCCCCTTGGACCGGCGGCTGATCCACGAGATGGACTCCTTCGGTGGCGGGTCGCTGCAGGAGCGGTACATGACCGACAGCCCCAGCGTGGCGTCGAACTATCCCCAACTGCGGTTGGAGCCCCTGCTGCGGGAAGAAGCCGAGAAGCGGGCACCTGGCCGCATCTTGTTCAACCACACGGTCACGGACTGGGAGCAGCAGGACGGCGGCGGGGTGGCCGTCACGGTGGTGAACGGTGAAACAGATGAGACTCAGACCATCAATGCCCGGTACGTGGTGGCGGCCGACGGTGGCAAGACCGTCGGACCTAAGCTCGGTGTCGAAATGGCCGGCCCGACCAATATGGTCGACATGGTCAGCGTCCACTTCGAAGCGGATCTGTCCGAGTACGTGGATGACGCCACCTTGATCCACTGGTTCCTCAACCCCGAGGCACAGAACTCCTGGGACGCCGGTGCCCTGGTGAAGATGGGTCCGACCTGGGACCGTCATTCCGAGGAGTGGACGATCCACTTCATGTTCCGGCCGGACGACCCGGAGAGCTTCGATGAGTCCGCGATCGTCCCGCGCCTCCGGGACCTGTTGAAGCTCCCCGAGCTAGACATCTCGGTTCGCAAGGTGAGCCACTGGATTCTGGACCGGATCGTCGCCCAGCAATGGCGCTTCGGGGACATCTTCCTTGCGGGTGACGCTGCCCACCGGCAGCCCCCGACCTCCGGGCTGGGACTGAATACGGGTATCCAGGACGCCCAGGCTTTGGCTTGGCGCCTGGCGGCGGCGATCAACGGAGTCGGTGGCGAGGACGTGCTGGACAGCTACGAAGCCGAGCGGATCCCCGTCGCCACGGACGGTGCAGACTGGGCCTTACTGGCCTTCTCAAATCACACGGTCATCGATGCGGCCATCGGGCTGGTCCCCGGGGCAACAGTTGACCAGAACCGTGTGGCCTTCGAGACGCTCTTCGGTGACACCAGGATCAGCGGAGCCATCCGTGCCCGCACCGCGGACGCCATCGGGACCCAGCGCTTCGAGTTCCAAGCCCATGACATCGAGATGGGGTACGCCTATCCCACTGGCTCCTTCATTTCTGACGGCACCACCGCACCGACATCCCTGGACGGCACCGTCTACACGCCGACGACCACCCCCGGCCGGCGCCTGCCCCATGCCTGGCTGGAGGTCGAGGGCACGCGAATCTCAACCCTGGACCTGGTCAGCCAGGGGTGGGGACTGACCTTGATCACAGATGCAGAGGGACAGGGTTGGGGCGAGGCGGCCGAGGCCATCTCGGCCAGCATCGGCGTGCCCATCACTGTGAACGTCATCGGCGGAGACGGTGGAGCGGACGATGTCGAGGGGCGCTGGCGGGAGATCAATGAACTGGAGGTTGGAGGAGCAATCCTGGTGCGGCCCGACCAGTTCATTGCCTGGCGTAGCACCGGGCCGGTTCAAGACCCCTCGAGCGAACTCATCTCGGTCCTGCATGAGGTTCTGGGAATCCAGTCTGCAGTACTGCGAAGCTAGATCCATCCCGTGGGGCCGGGGCGTCGTGATGGTGGCGTCCCGGCCCCATGCACATATCTCCGACGATGAATGAGAGAACATGACAGCTGAAACCGAGACGAACAGCAACCTGTCGACCGTGGACCATCTTGTGGTGGAGATCCGCAGGATGATCCTCACGGGGCGGTTGGTGCCGGGGCAGCGATTCTCGTTGCGCGCCCTGGCCTCCGAACTCGGGGTCAGCTTCATTCCGGTTCGCGAGGCCCTGCGCAGCCTCGAATCCCAAGGCCTGGTGATCTCCCGGCCTGGCCGCAGCTCCGTGGTCGCTCCGCTTGACCCTGTCGATCTGCGCAGCATCTACCGGATCCGGCTCCGGCTCGAACCAGAGATCGCGTTCCGCTCCTGTGAACTACTGACCCCTGACGATGTCGACCGGCTTAACGAGCTGATCACCCAATTCAGCGACGAGTCCAAGGGCATCGACGACATCTACGACGCACACCATGACTTCCACCTCGAGTTGCTGCGCCCCGCTGCCAGCGACTGGGACCTGCGGATCCTGGAGAACCTCTGGCATGCCGCCGAGCGTTACGTCCGTCTCGCCTTCGCCGAACGGGACTTCACCCCGGGGGAACACCAGCGCCGCGAATGCTCCCATCGTCAACTGCTTGAACCGTTCCGGGCGCACGATCCGGACCGGGCAGCGCACGCCCTCAGGGAACACCTGCTGGCCAACGAACGGCTGGCCGAACAGTCGCTTCTGAAGATGGGCGCAGACGTAGTGGCCGCAACGTAGCAGAACAACCGCCCAACCAGGACTGGAGTATTCCATGTGTACACCTGAGAACGTTCGGCGCGTGGCCGTCGAGGCTGCCGCCAAACCCCGAACCTCCCGCCGCGCCGTCCTAGCCGGAGGACTCGGCACGGCGGCCGCCATGGGCCTGTCCCTGCCGGCCTCGGCGGCAGCCCACCCTCGGCCGTCGGCCGGCCGTACGCCCTTGGAACTCGTACTGCTCGGCACCAGGGGTGGCCTGCCCCCCAGCTCGGACCGGTCCGGCATCGCCTCCGTCGTGACTGTCGAAGGCCGCAATTATCAGATCGATTGCGGTTACGCCTCAGCGTGGCAATACCAGCGTGCCGGCTTGAAGCGGCAGGACCTCGCAGGGATCTTCATCACCCACTTGCATGCCGACCACGTCGCGGACTACTACAACACCATTCTGATGGGAGCCGTGACAGGGCTGCCCTATCTGGACGTGGTCCCCGACAACGTCCCCGCGTACGGCCCCGGTCCTGCCGGTGGACTGCCGGACAAGTGGGGCGGAGGTACTGCTCCGACCATCAATCCCGCCAACCCCACTCCCGGTCTGGTTGAGATGACCAACAGCCTCCACGCCGCCTACGCTTACAGCTCGAACGTATTCATGCGCGATGCCGGCATGAGGGACATCAGCGAACTGGTCACCCCGCATGAGATCGTCATCTCGGAAGTCGGCGCAAGCCCTCGGGGCGACACCGCGCCGCGAATGTCCCCCTTCGTCGTGATGGAGGACGATCGGGTCCGCGTCTCCGCCACCTTGGTCCCACATGGACCGGTCTACCCCTCTTTCGCGTATCGATTCGACACCGATCACGGATCCGTCACGTTCTCCGGTGACACCCGGAAGAGCGAAAACCTCATCGAGCTGGCCGCAGAAACGGACATCCTGGTCCACGAGGCGATCAGCGATCCAGCGGAGGTCGGCATCTCTGGACCGATCCTGACCCACATGCTGGAATCACACGTCCTGGTCGATGAGGTGGGGACCATCGCTCAAGCGGCTGCAGCCAAACACCTAGTCCTCTCCCATTTGGGGGACTTCACCGGTGAGATCAAGCGGGGCAAGTGGCAACGGGCCGCCCAACGCGGCTACTCGGGCAAGGTGACCGTCGGCGAGGACCTTCAACGGATCCCCCTCCGCCATCGCCGCAGGTAGAACCCGTCGTGGGCCGGTATCTCCAAGCCGTCTCGAGCGTCAGCCGACCTCGTCCGGATCCAGGTCCCCGATGATCTTGACCGGATTGGCGGTGCCGTTGTCCAGGGAGTAGGTCACGCCGATGATGGCCGTGCGGCCCTCGTTGACTGCCTTGGACACGGACATCGAGGACTCCATCAGGCGGGAGCTGATCTGACGCACGTTCTCCGCCACCGTGCCGTTGACGTCCTTGACCCCGGCACGCCGGGCGGAGATCACAGACGGGATGATGCGTTCCACGAGGGAGCGGATGAACCCGGGGGGCATCTCCCCGGAGACGTAGGAGTCCACGGCGGCGGTCACCGCGCCGCAGCTGTCATGGCCGAGGACGACGATCAGCGGGATGTCGAGGACGTCCACGGAGTACTCGAGGGAACCGAGGACGGCGTCGTCGATCACCTGGCCGGCCGTGCGGACCACGAAGACGTCGCCCAGCCCCACGTCGAAGATGATCTCCGCCGCGAGCCGGGAGTCCGAGCAACCGAAGATCACGGCCACCGGATGCTGCTCGTGCGTCAGGGAGGCACGGCGCGCGGCATCCTGGTTGGGGTGATTGGAGGAATCCGTCACGAATCGTTCGTTGCCGGCTCGCAGCAGGTCCCACGCGGCCGAGGGGGACAGGGGGGAGGAGGACGGAGAGGTGGCGGTCTTCAAGTCGGCACTGTCGGTCATCGGCTCTGCTTCCTGGTTGTTGAGCTGTTGAGCTGTTGAGCTGTTGAGTGGTTGTCAGTTGTCCTCGGCGGAATCGTGGACGGAGTCCTGGATGGCGGCCGCCAGGGTGTCCAGCGCGGCCAGATCACCGGAGCCACTGATGAGGATGGTGGTCCCGTCCAGTTCTGTCACCATATGCCGGTCGCCGTCGGTCGGCTCGTACAAGTCCCACGTGGTCCCGTCCACGGAGCGCGTCCCGGTCAGGGGTGCATTGTCCATCTGCTGGGACATCCAGGTCGGATTGGCCTGCACGGTCTGCTTGAACCCGGCGAAGTCATCCTCGGCGGTGACGTACCCGGCCTCCCAGAACTCCACCTGGTCCACACCGGCGCCGTTCCACCGGGCGAAGTTGGCGTTCCAGTCCGCGGGGACGCGCGGGGCGACGGCGGAGAAGCCGGCGGTGGCCGAGGCCTGTTCGGCGGTGGCCGTCACGTCCACGGTGCGCTCGTAGGTCTCCTCGGTGCTGCTGGGGTTCATCAGCACCACCAGCAGGGCGATGGCCAGGGTGGCCAGCACAGAGATCACCATGGCCCGTGCGGACTGTCCGGCCCGCTTGACCTGCTTCTGCGTCAGGCGTGGCTTGGCGGCCGGGGTGGGGGCCGAGCTGGCGGCCGGATCGGCCTCGGGCTGAGGGGAAGTCACCGGTCCATTCTGCCATCAGCCGGGACACTAGGATGGATTCCGAGACGTTCCCCCACAGACGGAGTATTTCGGTGACCACTGACCAGCCCGAGAACAATGGCGTTCGGACCGACAAGGCACAGTCGCGCACCGCGGAGCCGCATCACACTGATCGCAGCATCCTCAGCCCGAGCCTGGCCGTGTCCGGGACCAAGCCGGACCGCAACCTGGCCATGGAACTGGTCCGGGTGACCGAGGCCGCCGCCATCGCCGCAGGCCACTGGGTGGGCTACGGAGACAAGAACACTGCCGATGGCGCCGCCGTGGACGCGATGCGCGCCTTCATGGACACCGTGGCGATGAACGGCGTGGTGGTCATCGGTGAGGGCGAGAAGGACGAGGCGCCCATGCTCTACAACGGCGAGAACGTCGGTGACGGCACCGGGCCCGAGGTGGACGTCGCCGTGGACCCGATCGACGGGACCCGCCTGACCGCCATGGGCTACCCCAACGCACTGTCCGTGTTCGCCGTCGCCGAGCGCGGTGCCATGTTCGACCCCTCGGCGGTGTTCTACATGGACAAGCTCGTCGTGGGACCGGAGGCAGCTGACTTCGTCGATCTCCGCCTGCCCATCAAGCAGAACATCCACCTGGTTGCCAAGGCCCTGGGCAAGCCCATCAGCCAGCTGAACGTGTGCGTGCTGGACCGTCCGCGTCACGAGAAGCTGGTCGCCGAGATCCGCGCTGCCGGTGCCCGCGTGAAGTTCATCATGGACGGCGATGTGGCCGGCGGGATCGCCGCGGCCCGCCATGACACCGATGTGGACATGCTGCTCGGGATCGGCGGCACGCCCGAGGGCATCATCACCGCGTGCGCCATCAAGGCCATCGGCGGCGTCATCCAGGGCCGGCTCGCCCCGGTCGACGACGCCGAGCGCCAGAAGGCGATCGACGCCGGCCACGACCTGGACGCGGTCCTCACCACCGACGACCTGGTCAAGACGGACAACGCGTACTTCGCCGCCACCGGCATCACGGACGGCGACCTGCTGCGCGGAGTGCGCTACTACAACGACCGCGTGACCACGCAGTCCATGGTGATGCGCTCCAAGTCCGGCACCGTCCGCGTGATCGAGGCCGAGCACCAGGCCCGCAAATGGGAACCCTGGATCGGCCCGGACGCCCTGCCGGTGCGCTGAGCTGCCACCACACCTGCACAACTGGCGGTCGAGATCGCACCATTTACTGACGGGTAACCGGCTGGAATGGGGCGAAATCGACCGCCAGTTCCCTGTTGTCAGGGGAGGGTGACGGAGAAGAGGGTGGCTGGCTCCTCGCCGGCGCCATGAACGATCGCGGCGGCATCGGCCGCCGTCAGGAACACCGACTCCCCGGGGGCCAGCACGGCCGCCTCGGATCCGGCCTCGACCCGGACCCGTCCGGAGGTGCACACCGCCAGGACCGGACCGCGGGCGGTCAGGGTGCTGCCGTCCGCGGCGGGCAGATCCATCCGTTCGACCTGAAACTCCTCGAACGGCGGACGGAACACCAGATGGCCGTCCCCTACGGAGACGGGGGCGCAGTACGGCACCGGCACGGACTCGAAGGCGACGACCCGGCGCAGCTCGGGGACGTCCACATGCTTGGGCGTGAGCCCGCCGCGCAGGACGTTGTCCGAGGCGGCCATGACCTCCACGCCCAAGCCGTAGAGGTAGGCGTGCACATTGCCGGCCGGCAGGTGGATCGCCTGGCCCGGGGCCAGGTCCACGCGGTTGAGCAGGATCGAGACCAGCAGGCCCGGATCGGCCGGATAGTGCTCGGCGATCCCCACCGCCGTGGACAGGTTCAGATCCTCGTCCAGGGCCCGCGGCGCCTTCTTCAGGGCGGCGACGACGGCCGTCACCCACGTGCCTGGGGACCAGTTCCCGGCGGGGTCGAGCAGGTCCGCGAAGACGCGCTCGAGCGCAGAGCTGCCGCCACCGTCGACGTCATCGCCATCGGATTCCTCTCCGCCGTGCAGGAGGAGGTCGGCGTAGCCGGCCACCGTCTGGGCAACCGACGCCTCGGAGGCTGACGCGTCGAACGTGTCGGCCACGCCGGATACGCCGGGGGCGGCGACCGCAGGACCGGCCAGGCCGGCGTCGTGGTCCTCCATGTTCTCGCCCAGCACCTGGGCCAGCCGGGAGAACGAGGTGCCGGCATCCTGGGCCGAGCGGAATCCGCACAGGGCGGCGAACGGTGTCAGGGCCACGAGCATCTCGGGCTTGTGGCTGTCATCCCGGTAGTTGCGGTGGGGCGCCGAGGCCGGGACATCCGTGGCCTCCTCGGCGGCGAACCCGGCGCGGGCCTGCTCGAGGGCCGGATGGGCCTGGATGGACAGGGGGCGCCCCGCGGCCAGCAGCTTCACGAGGAACGGCAGGCGGCCGTAGCGAGCGGCCTCGCCCAGCAGCGACTCCGGATCAGAGGCCAGCAGCTCGTCGAGGGGCACCGGCGCGGACTCGGGATCGCTCGCCGGGACCGCTCCAGCGGGAGCGCTGGGGTGTGCGCCCATCCACATCTCCGCCTCCGGTCGGCCGGTGGGAGTCCGGCCCTGGAGCTCGGCCAGCAGGGTGGCGGAACCCCACGCATAGTCACGGATCGGGGTGTGCAGCAGGTACATGCTCCCAGCCTATCGACCCGCCTGAGACAACCCGGCGCAACGTTCTTGCATGTTGCATGCAACCCACTATGCTGACTGTTGTCCACACCACATTCGTTGCGCTTGTCGGTCGTTCCGGCCAGTCGCAGTTGGCACGAGGGGAGCCGCTAGTGCACCAGCCAATCGATGGCCTCGGCGCTCCGCGCATCCGCGAAATCGGGCCGGTCTCGCGTCTCCTGGGTGATCAGCATGGTCGCGGTGTGGCTGATGTGCCGCGCCAAAGCCGAACCGACCTCAGCGTCCCGTCCCTCGCGGAACGCCTCCATGATGTCCCGATGATCCTCGAAGCACTCCCGCGCGGTGCGCGAGGTGGGCACGGTCCCCACGCCGGTCTGCAGCACGAAGTCACGCTGTTCGCTGAGCAACTGGTTGGCCTTGTCGTTGCCCGCCCCCGCCAGCAGGGTGCGGTGGAAGTCCCGGTCTGCCCGGAGCACCAGTTCCGGGTCTCCGTCCTCCGCCGCGCGTCGGAAGGCCTCGTAGGACTGCTCTACGGCGGCCGCCGTGGCCGCCGTCTTCAACTGCGTGGCGCGGCGGGCCAAGGGAGCCTCCAACATGAGCCTGATCTGGAACACCTCGATCAGGCTCTGGAGCGAGGTGCTGAGGATGCGTACCCCGCGGTTCCGCTCGATCTGGACGAGTCCGCGGCGGGCGAGCTCCTGCAGGGCCTCTCGGATCGGGGTGCGGGAGACGTTGAGCTGGTTGCCCAGCTCGGTTGCCGTGTACAGCTCCCCTGGAACCAGATCGCCGCTGATGATCGATGCCCGAATCGATTCCACGGCCTGGTCGGTCAGGCTCGCAGGCCGATGGACAGATTTCATCCCCTCAGTATGCCAACCCATAGACCCCATAGACCCCATAGACCCGATAGACCCGATAGACCTCATAGATCCCATGGGGCAGCAGGGCCCTGGTGCGCTGCGTCCCCACTCAACCCACAGAAAGCGAAGGTCCAGTCATGACCTCATTCGCCGTCATCGGTGCCGGAATCATCGGTGCCGCGGTCGCCCGGGAGCTGACCCAACGGTTCCCCGACGACCACGTCACCGTGTATGACAAGGCGGACAGCGTGGCCTCCCATCAGACCGGCCACAACTCCGGCGTGGTCCACGCCGGCCTCTACTACCAGCCGGGCAGCCTGAAGGCCCGGCTGTGCCGCCGTGGGGTCAACCTGCTGCGGGACTTCGCCCTGGACCGCGGTGTGCCCTATGAGGAGTGCGGCAAGTTGGTCGTGGCCTTGGAGCAGGTGGAGGAGGACCGGCTGCGGAGCATCCACGAGAAGGCCATCGCCAACGGCGTGCCGGGCGTCGAACTGGTCGGCCCGGAACGGATCCTCGAGATCGAGCCCAACGCCACCGGGCGCCTCGCGCTCCACTCCCCGCACACGGCGATCATCGACTATGCCGCGGTGACCCGGGCGCTCGTCGACGACGTCCGGTCGGCTGGCGGGACCGTTCGCCTCGGCGCCGAGGTCACCGGGATCACCAACTCCGCGGACGGATGCAGCATCAGCACCCCGGAGGGCACCGAGTCCTTCGACTTCGTCATCGCCTGCGCCGGACTCCAATCAGACCGCATCGCCCGGATGGCCGGGGGAGATGCCTACCCGAAGATCGTGCCGTTCTTTGGGCAGTACTCGAAGCTGGCCCCGGAGTACCGCACCGTGCTCAACGGACTGGTCTACCCCGTGCCGGACCCCGCCTACCCCTTCCTCGGCGTCCACCTGACCAAGCGCGTCGACGGGGAGATGCTCGTGGGCCCCAACGCCTTCCTCTCGTTCGGCCGGGAGAACTACTCCGGGCGGCGCATCGGCATCAAGGACAGTCTGGACGTGGTGGCCAACGCGGGGTTCTGGAAGTTCGCCAGCCGCAACATGTCGGCGGCCGTCCAGGAGTTCGGTGCCGTGGTCTCCCGCCAAAAGTTCCTGGCCGGCGCCGCGCGCTACGTGCCCTCCCTGGAAGGGGCGGAGTCCACGCCCATCACGCGTGGCATCCGCGCTCAGTCGATGGATGTGAACGGCGACCTCGTGGACGACTTCGTCATCGAGGTCATCGGGCGCGCCACGCTCCTGCGCAACGCACCGTCCCCTGGGGCCACCTCGTCCCTGGCCATCGCCGAACACATCGTCTCCGAGATGGCCGCGAACCATCGGTTGGCCTCGGTCTAGGCACTCCCTCCACCAGCTCCTGAGGCCGCCCGGCCCGGACGGGGCGTCCACTCCACCACGTGAAAGAAGAGAATGACCACTCACACCACCACCGCTTCCCGACCACCCGAGACACCCGAGGAGGAACGCAGCCGCCTGCGCAAGGTCATGTCGGCCACCATCATCGGAACAACCGTCGAGTGGTTCGACTTCTACCTCTACGCCACCATGGCTTCGATCGTCTTCGGCGCGGTGTTCTTTCCCGCCGTGGACAGCCAGCTCGCGACCCTGAGCGCCTTTGCGACCTTTGCGGTCGGGTTCATTGCCCGGCCGATCGGTGGCATCGTCTTCGGACGGATGGGCGATCGCATCGGACGCAAGAAGACGCTGGTTATCACCTTCGCCTTGATGGGCATCTCGACCTTCCTGATCGGCATCCTGCCCACCTACGCCGTGGCCGGAGTCTGGGCGCCGATCTTGCTGGTGGTCCTGCGCGTGCTGCAGGGCATGGGCGCCGGCGCGGAGTATGCCTCCGCGGCCGTGAACTCCTATGAACACGCCTCGGCAGGACGCCGGGGCCGCCAGGGAGCCTGGCCGGCCCTAGGCCTGAACCTCGGCCTCGTCTTGTCCTCCGCCACCATCTTCGTGATGACCCTCAACGGCGATGAGTTCCTCATGAGCGGCGGCTGGCGCATCCCGTTCGTGGCCAGCATCATCTTGATCGGAGTGGGCATGTGGGTCCGCCAGTCCCTGCCCGAGTCGCCCGAGTTCGAGAACCGCGTGGAGAAGGCGGATGACAAGTCGACGTTCGGCCAGGTCTTCCGCGACCACTGGCGCGGCCTGTTGGTGGTCTTTGTCGTCGCCATCGGCTACAACGCCCTGAGTTACATCTTCAAGACCTTCTCGGTGGCCTACCTAGATGAGTTCCAGGGCATCAGCGCCAACACCACGTCCGGTGCTGTCATGGTCGCCGGGCTCGTCGCCATCGTGGTGGTGCCGATCTGCGGCGAACTGTGCGACCGCTTCGGCTCCAAGGCCGTCATCACCTGGGGCGGCGCCCTGTCCGCCGTCTTTGCGTTCGGCTTCATGGGCCTTCTGGGCGTGTCCTCCACGTGGTCCGTGTACCTAGCCATCGGCATCGGCACAGGCATCCTGGCGCCGATGATGTTCTCCGCGCAGGGATCCTTCCTGTCCCGTCAGTTCACCCCCGAGTCCCGGGCGACCGGTGTCGGCACCGCTCGCGAGATCGGCACGGCCGTGGCGGGCGGTCTGGCTCCGCTGGGCGCCCTGTCTCTGGTGGTGGCCTCACCCACCAACTCGACCGTGGGAGTCAGCGTGGTCCTGGTGGCCGCCGGCCTCCTTGTGATCCTGGGGGCCGCCTTCGATCAGGGTAAGAGGCACACGTCCGACAAGAACTGAGCTGCCCGGCCCGGAACGGGTCAACGGCAGGGGCCTGCCAGCACCACGGTGCTGGCAGGCCCCTGCCGTTGACTAGCCCGCCGCGCAGAGGTGGTTGGTGGAGGCGGCGTCCTCCAGCAGGCCGGTCTGGCCCGTGTCCTCGAGGTGCTGCAGATACTCGAGCGTGATCTCGGATCCGTCCGGCTGGGTCGGCGGCGCAGGCCAGTCAGCAGGGTCGTCGCCGGTGCCGGCCTCCTGCGATGCGGAGGCCACCAGGGAAGCGGTGGCGTCCACGAACAGCAGCGGGGCCGGGGACGTGCCGGCGGCGTTCGGGGTGCCGTCCTCGGCGAGCATGCCGTCCACCCGGGTGTGGATCTCGTCGAAGTCCGGGTAGGTCGTGAACCGGCCGTCCTCGCCCTCGAAGTCCGGGGGACCGATGGTCAGCCGCCCCATGCCCTGGGACTGTCCCTTCGTGGCCAGGGAGACGAACGTGCCCAGCTGCTGCCCCGGCAGGTCGGTCTCCACGATCTGTTCGCCGGCATCCAGGATGCCCTGGAACCGGGTCACCAGGGTCTGGGGATTGAACTGGGCCAACATGGCGGACTGGATGCACTGCTGGCGGCGAATACGCGAATAGTCCGTGGAGAAGTGGCGGGAGCGGGCGAAGGCCAGGGCCTCCTCGCCGTTGAAGTCATAGGTTCCGGGGCCCCACCAGGCGTTGCCCCATTCCCCGTCCGGGCGGGGGCCGCGGTAGGTCGTCCAACCGCCGGACGTGACCGTCACTCCGCCCATGGAGTCGATGAGCTGGGAGAACCCGCCCATGTCCACCATCGCGTAGGACTGGATGTCCAGCCCGAGGATGCCGCCGGCGGCATCCATCATGGCCTCCGCGCCGGGATCCTCCGCACCGGGATAGAGGTCCTGGTGGTTCTCCATGACGTCCACGTAGAGGGCGTTGATGATGCACTCGTCGCCGCAGCTGAAACCCTCCGGATAGGCGCCCCACAGGGGGGAGTCCTCGGAGAAGCGGGCGTTCTGGAAGTTGCGGGGGATCGAGAACAGGATCGTGCTGCCGGTCTCGGCATTCACGGAGGCCACATGGATGGAGTCCGGCCTCAGCCCGATCCGGCCCTCACCGGCGTCGCCACCCATGAGCAGGAAGTTGTAGCGGCCGGCCACCGGCTCGATGGCGGGGCCGGGCGCGAAGATCTCGTTCAGGGCGTTGCGCCCGGCGTTCACGGCGAAGGAGCCGTAGCCGAGCATGCCGGACGTGGCCACGAGCAGCAGCACCGTGGAGAAGGCCAGCAGCGGCTTCATCCCGGGGGCCACCAGCCTGAGCCGCAGCAGCCGGAAGGTGTCGACCCAGAGCACCACCCACCCGATGGCCAGGGCTGCCAGGACCACGACCGCAACCAGCTGGACCCACGTGTTGGCGAAGGCCTGGACCAGCAGGTCGCGATTGACCACCAGCAGCACGAGCGCGACGACGACCAGGAGCCAGACCGTCAGTGTCACCCGCAGAGCGGCGCGGCCGAGGGCACGATTCCCGGCGACCACCTGGGCGCCGCCGGGGACGAAGAGGGTGAGCAGCAGCAGGATCCAGGCCCGCTTGGTGCGTTGGGGTGCCGCGGCGCTCTGCGGGTCGCGGACCGGGTCAGGCCCTCCTGCGCCCTGGGGGCCGTGCAGGAGGGACGGGTTTCTCTGGGGAACCTGGCCGGCCATCACGGGCGGTATCCGGGCCGGTTGGCCAGCGATTCCTGCAGCCGTTCACCCTTGGCGCTGGCCGTGTTCCGCAGCTCGGCGGCGAACTCCACCATCTTCTCGCGCAGCTCCGCCGCCTCCGGGTCAGTTCCCGCAGCGAGGATCCGCACGGCCAGCAGCCCGGCGTTGCGGGCGCCGCCGATGGACACGGTGGCCACCGGGACGCCGGCGGGCATCTGCACGATGGACAGCAGGGAGTCCATGCCGTCGAGGGTCTTCAGCGGCACGGGCACGCCGATCACCGGCAGGGGAGTGGTGGAGGCGATCATGCCCGGCAGGTGCGCGGCGCCACCGGCGCCGGCGATGATCACCCGGATCCCGCGTTCGTGCGCCTCAGTGCCGAAGGCCACCATCTCGTGCGGCATGCGGTGGGCGGACACGACGCCGGCCTCGTAGGGAATCCCGAATTCCTCCAGGGCCGCTGCGGCGGCCTCCATCACGGGCCAGTCGGAGTCGGAGCCCATGATCACGGCCACCCGGGCGGGGGCCACACCGCCCTGGGCGGTGGTCGCGGGTGCTTCGCTGGGGGTCATGGCTGCTCCTGCTGGTCGACGGCCTGCGGTCCCTCGCTGATGATCGCGGCGGCTCCCTCGGCGGCCGCGCGGGCGGAGACCAGGTCCTCGGGGGTGGCGGCGGTGACATTGACGTGACCGATCTTGCGGCCGGGGCGCACGGACTTACCGTAGGCGTGGATCTTGGCCTCGGGGAAGGTGGCCATGGCGGTGGGGAAGGCCGCGTAGAGGTCCTCGTTGGCTCCGCCGAGGTAGTTCTTCATCACGGTGTAGGAACCCAGGGTCGCCGTGGACCCCAGCGGCAGGTCGAGCACCGCGCGGACGTGCTGCTCGAACTGGCCGGTGACGGCGCCGTCCATGGACCAGTGGCCCGAGTTGTGAGGGCGCATGGCCAGTTCGTTGACCATGAATCCGGGGCCGACGCCGGGGGTCTCGAACAGTTCCACGGCGAGCATGCCGGTCACGCCGAGTCCCTCGGCGAGGGCCACGGCGGCCGCCTCGGCCGCGTGGGCGGTGCGGCCATCCAGGCCCGGTGCGGGGGCGGTGACCACGTCACACACCCCCTCCGTCTGGATCGATTCGACCACCGGGTAGGAGGCGGTGGCCCCCGAGGGGGTGCGGGCCACCTGGGCGGAGAGTTCCCGGGAGAAGTCCACCATCTCCTCGGCCAGCAGTGCCTCGAAGCCCAGCTCGAACCAGTCGCCGCAGGATTCGGCGGCCTCGGGCGAGCGCAGGACCCGCACGCCCTTGCCGTCGTAGCCGCCGCGCGGGGTCTTGAGGACCACCGGCCAGCCGGTCCGGTCGCCGAAGTCGAGCAGGTCAGCCACGGAGGACACGGCGGCCCAGGCCGGGTTCGGCAGTCCGAGGCGGTCACAGGCCTGGCGCATGAGCAGCTTGTCCTGGGCGTACTGCAGGGCCTCCGGCCCCGGCTGCAGGTTCACCCCGGCCGCCTCCAGAGCGCGCAGGTGCTCTGGGGGCACGTGCTCATGGTCGAACGTCACCACGTCCACCTCGGCCGCGAAGGCCTTCAGCACCTCGATGTCCCGGTAGTCGCCCACCGTGGAGGGGGCTGCCGAGGTGGCCGAGACGTCCGGGCCCTCGGCCAGGACTCTCAGCCGCACGCCCAGGGCTGTTGCTGCCGGGGCCATCATGCGCGCCAATTGGCCGCCGCCCACTACTCCGATCACAGGAAAACTCACGGACCTAGGGTAACCAGCGGATCAGTCCCATCCCGGCAGAACCGCCCGGCGTCCTCCAGTTGTCAGGAAACGGGGAGGAATCCGGTCTAAGGTATGCAAAGACATTTTCCGGTTCTCGGCCCGTCTTCTGCACGCAACGGCCCGTCTTCTGCACGCAACAAGGAGTCCACCCACCCCCATGATCAGCAACCTGTGGCAACGCTTCGTGGCCCTGGTCGCCATGCTCTGGCGCGAGGTCGCCAAGTTCGGGGCGGTCGGGGCGGCCGCCTTCGTGGTGGACTCGGCGATCTTCCTGTGGCTCATGCACGGCCCGATGGAGGGCAGCAACGTCAAGTCGAAGATCGTGGCCAGCGTGGTCGCCACGATCTTCTCCTATGTGGCCAACCGCCTCTGGACCTTCCGCCACCGCCGGCAGAACAACCTCATGCGCGAGTTCGTGTTGTTCGCGGTGATGAACGTCATCGGTATGGGCATCCAGGCCGGTTGCGTGTTCGTGGCGCAGTACTGGCTGGGCGTCACCTCGACCGCCGGCATCTTCATCGCCGGAAGCGTGGTCGGTCTGGTCCTGGGCACCATCTTCCGCTTCTTCGCCTACCGGTTCTGGGTGTTCACCGAAGAACTGGACGCGGACCCCAAGTTCAAGGACGACCGCGAACGGCTCACCGGTGAACTGCCGGTCATCCGCACCGCCGACACCCCGCGCCGGCACCGCAGGGGGTCTGCCTCGTCAGACTCCGGGCCGGTGGCGCCACCGGCCCGCTCGGCGCTTCAGGGTCCTTCCGCGCCGTCGGCACGCACGCCCGCCGAACCTCGATAACCACTCACCGGGCATCACCGGGCATCACCGGGAAGGCGGGAAGGGGAGCCCACCCGCTCGGCGTCCACGAGCCGGGCCGAGGCCGCGCTGAGGTCCGTGTCCCGTTCCGGCACCAGCACCACCGGGAGTCCCCGGTCCCACGTCCCGACGACGGCGCGTGCCGTCTCGCGGTCCAGCCGCCCGCCTGCGGCCGCCACCACCAGACCGCGCTCGCGGTGGGACCACCGCGGGAGGGCCAGGCCGGCGTCGTCCCCGGGGCCTGTGGCAGCCAGATCCTCCCAGGCCTCGACGAGCGCCGGCAGGCTGGTCCCCGGCAGGGGCAGGTGACACTGGTCCGCCTGCATCTGCACCTCGGAGGCATATTCGAGGGCGTGTGGCGGCACCTCCGCGTCCGATGAACCCCATGGTTCCGGCTCCTCCAAGGCCATGAGTGTTCCCGGGGACACCGCCCAGAGCTCGGCGGGATGCTCCGACCAGGCGCCCGGCGTGCCGGATACCACCAGGTCCACCGAGCCGGACTCATCCGGGGTGACGGAGGTGCCAGGGGCAAACCGCACCTCGACCCTTGCCCGCGCGGCACCCAGCATCAGGGCCAGCGACTTCCAACCCAGCGGCAAGTCCAGGAGGACCGTGGACCCGGGGCCGTGCCCCTCGACATCCAGCAGGTTCGCGGTCTTGGCCGCCCAGTTGGCCAGGACCCGGCCGGAGAGTTCGACGCGGTCGCCGTGGGCGGCGTGGTCCACCACGGCCGGCCGGGGAGAGGCCGCGATGGCCTCGAACCAGGTCAGACGCCGGCCTGACGAACCGTTTCCGCCTCCTGCTGCTCCACCGGGTAGATTTGTTCCGAGGTTGACCAAGGGTGTCCTTTCGCCGTGGGACAACACGCCCGCTTCCGAGCATCGGCGCGGCGGCGTGTCGGTAGGTTTGGGGCTGTTCCCCGCGTTACATTGTGCCGTCTCCGCTTGACTAATAGAGAGTTACACCGGTGTAATTCACTGTGGAACGGTCATGGTGACCACGGCGCTTCCCACCGCCCACCACTGGTTCCCCGCTGCCGTCGGTACAGACGGAATCGGTCCGGGCGCGCCCGGCGCCGCGGGGGACGTGGTCGGAAGGCGTGTCAGGAGCCCTGCCCGATCCGCAGACACCGGAACCTCCGGTGACGGGATGATCAGCGTGAGAACGTGAGAACGGGGAGGAATCACATGGAGAACGCCCAGCGCCTCGACGAGATCCACGAGTCCGAAGCCAACCAGACCGGACTGTCCGGCCAACCCTTGACCGACGGCCCCCACCCGGGCCGCAGCGTACCCGCCGACTGGTTCCTCGACCCGGCTGATCCGGACGCAGCCCGCCGTCTTGAGGCCGGCACCTCCCTGGGATCCCTCGAAGACCAGGCCACCGCCTTCCTGGCGGATCATGCCGTAGACGACGCCGAAGGCGAATCCCCGACGGCCTCCGACACCGACGCCGACGGCTTCGCCACCGTCACCGCTCTGCATCCCGGCACGGTGACCCCCTTGGAGACCCCCGGCGAGGCGCCTGGCGCGGGCTCCACCAGCACTGCCCAGCCCTCCGTGTGGCTGGGACTGCCCGGACTGGCCGATCCCCTCGACGTGGACGGCGAGCTCGCCTGGCAGGTCGACGCCCTGTGCGCCCAGACGGACCCCGAGGCCTTCTTCCCAGAGAAGGGCGGGTCCACCCGCGACGCCAAGAAGGTCTGCTCCGCCTGCACCGTTCGCAGTGAATGCCTCGAGTACGCCCTCGGCAACGACGAGCGTTTCGGCATCTGGGGCGGGCTGTCCGAGCGTGAGCGGCGCCGCCTTCGGAAACGGTCAGTCTGATTACAGCGCCGGCCACCCTGCCTGCGTCCGCCGTCACCGGCGGCCCCGCGGCCCAGCACGTCACCGCCGTCGTGGTCGTCGACCGGCGGCCCGACCTGACCGCAGACGCCGTCCAGGCGGTGCTCGACCAGGACCGGCACCCGGACCGCATCGTCGCGGTCTTCACGGGAAGAGCCGGTGCCAGTACTGAAACCGGCACTGGCCCTGACACCGAGGCCGGTACCGATGTGGAGTCAGGGTCTACGGAGGCTGACCCCCACACCGCTGACAGGGAGGCTGCTGTCACCGAGTCTGCTGGCGCCGCCGGAGGCCTCCGGCAGCACCTCGCCGACCTCGTGGACGACGCCGGCCTCGCCTTCGCAACGTTCGACGGCGCTGCCGAGCTGGACGCCACGGATGGCACGGGCTGGCTGTGGTGGATCCACGACGATTCGCGTCCCGCCCCGGACGCGCTCCAGCGGTTGATGACGGTTGTGGAGACCTCGCCCTCCGTGACCATCGGCGGCTGCAAGCAGGTCGAGCTGGGCCGCCCCCGGCACCTGCTGGACGTGGGCATGACCGTCACCGCCGCCGCCGAGCCCATCAGCCTCGTCGAGCCCGGCGAACTGGACCAGGGCCAGTACAACGCCCGCACGGACACCTTCGCCGTGTCCGCCCCCGGGATGCTCATCCGGCAGGATGTCTGGACCGAGCTGGGCGGGTTCGACCCGTCCGGGCCGCCCACGGCCGACGTCGTGGATCTGTGCTGGCGCAACCGGCTGGCCGGGCATCGCGTGGTCGTGGTCCCCGAGGCGGTCATCGGCCACGCCGGCCGCGGTGAGGGCCTGGACGCCGGTACCTCGGCGCTCCGCGAGGCCTCCCTGTGGCTGCGTCTCAAGCACGCCCGGCCGTGGGCGGTGCCCCTGCTGTGGGTCTGGGGCCTGATCACGGGGCTGGGCGGATTCGCCGCCTCGCTGCTGGCCAAGGAACCCGGCCGCGGCGCCTCCCACCTGGCCGGCACCATGCGGACCCTCGTGCGGATCCTGCCCCTGGCCGCTGCCCGGCGCCAAGCCCGCAACACCCGGCGGACGCCGAGGTCGATCGTGGCCCCGCTCAAGGCCTCCCGCGCCGAGGTGCGCACCTACCGGCGCAGTGTGCTGGACCTCGAATCGCCGGAGGAGATCATCGGCGACGGCACCGGATCCACGATGATCTCCAGCGAGGCGACCGGCGGTCACGACGACTTCGCGGCCTTGGCCACCCCGGCACGCAACTGGGTGGGTACCGGCCTGGTGCTGGCCCTGCTGCTGCTCGGCGGGCTCTCCCTGGTGGGCCTGCGCGACCTGCTGGCCGCCCCGGCCCTGACCGGCGGTTCGCTGTTGCCGCTGTCCGCCTCGGCCGCCGAACTCTGGCACCACGCCACCGGCAGCTGGGCGCCTGCCGGAGTCGGCGCCCCCGTCCAACCCGGCCCCTTCGGACTGGCGCTGACGGTCCTCGGCCTCACCGGCCAGGGGTCCCTGGCGCTGGTGTGGCTGACCATCCTGGCCATGCCCCTGGCGGCCATCGGCGCCTGGATGGCCGCCGGCGCCGTGGCCCGCAGCCGTGGCGTGCGCCTGTTGGCGGCCCTGCTCTGGGGGCTGTCCCCGGCACTGCTGACCGCCGCCGGCGAGGGCCGTCCGGGAGCCCTCCTGGTACACCTCGGCCTGCCCTGGCTGGCCCTGGCCGTCATTCGCGCCACCGGGTCGGCCGCCCTGCGGCGACCTGACCCCGAAGGCGTGACCGAGGACATCCTGGGCGCCCTGCAGCGCCCGGGCCACCGCAGGGTGATCTCCTGGACGGCCTCGGGCTGGACCGCCCTGCTCCTCGCCGCCCTGGGGACCGCTGCACCCCTGTTGCTGCCGTTCCTGGTGGTGGGCGTGCTGGGCCTTGCCGTGCTGATGGGCCAGCGCGGGCGAGCCCTGTGGTGGACGCCCCTGCCGGGCCTGGCCCTGTTCCTCCCCACCGTCCTGACGCATTGGACGGACCTGCGTGCGGTCCTCGGTGATCCCGGGGTGCCGCAGGCCTACGATCCGGCTCCGCTGTGGCAGCAGATCCTCGGCTTCCCGGAGGCCTTCGCCGCGGACTCCGGCCTGCTGGCCCTGCCGTGGCTGGACACGGCCGTGCCGGGCGGGGCCGGGTATCCCTGGGCCCTGGTCGCGGCGCTCGTCATCGGGCTTCCCATCCTGGCAGCCGCCGTGGTGGGCGCCTTCATGACCGGCCGGATCGGCACGCAGGCCCGCATCGGCCTGGGGGCCACGGTGCTGGGACTGGCCGGCGCCGCCGTCGCGCCCCTGATCGCCACCTCGGTGGACGCCAACGGTGACTCGGTCACGGTGTTCACCGGCCCCTTCACCTCCACCGCGCTGCTGGGCGTGCTGATCGCCGCCGTCGCCGGGTTCAACGGGGTCCTCGGCCCGCGCCGGGTCCCCGGGGCGTCGCGTCTGGGGCTGCGTGCCGGCATCGGCCCCGCGCGGCGGACCGCCGTGGTGGTGCTGGCGGTCCTGGCCAGCTGTTCCGTGGCCCTGACCGCGACCCTCTGGGTGGTGCCGCGCACCGTCCCCGGCTCGACCCTGGACCCCGCCGCCGGCGAGGCCCTGGCCTCCCGCACCGCGGACGGCGAGGCCGAGGCGGTGCTGTCCACGCTGGGCACCGGCAGCGTCATCGAGTCCAGCCCCGTCCGGCTGCTCCCGGCCACCGCAGCCGACCAGGGCGCCAGTGCGCTGGCGACCCGGACCGTGGTCCTGGAGCGCCGTGCCGACGAACTACAGGTCAGCCTCGCCAGTGGTGCCGGCCCCGCACTGGACCGGCTCAGCGCAGGGTGGACCGCACGCTCCCTGACCGGTCCCTTGTCCGGCCCGACGGCGGCCGCCCCGGACCGTGCCGACGAACAGTTGCGCAGCCTGGGCGCTCAGCTGGTCTCCGGTGCCAACGCGGACCCGCGGCCCGCCCTCGAGGACTTCGGAGCCGCATTCGTGGTGCTGCGGGACCGGGACGGGGGAGAGCTGGGCACGGCCGCCTCCATCGACGCCGTCCCGGGTCTCGCCCCGGTCGGCCTGACCGACTCGGGCTGGCTGTGGCGCGTGCTTCCCGAGCAGACCGGCGGCATCCCCGTGGCCGGAACCCATGACCTCGAGGACCGGATGGGCTTCTCGACGGCCCGCGCCCGGATCGTCGACGGCACCGGCGAGACCACCCACCTGGTGTCCCGGCCCGGAACCACCGTGGACACCCCCATCCCAGCCGCCGAGGACGCGGCGGAGGGCGGGGACCGCCGGCTGGTCCTGGCCGAACGGGCCGACGCCGGCTGGCACGCCACGCTCGATGGTGAGCCGCTCGACGCTCACACCGATGACCGCACCGGTTGGGCACAGGCTTTCGAACTTCCCGCGGACGGTGGTCAGCTCCGGGTCTGGCACTCCTCCCCGGCTGCGGCCTGGGCCTGGTGGATTCCCGGACTCCTGCTCGTACTCGCCGCCCTGCTGGCCATCCCCTCGCCCACCCGGCGCACGGACGGCCGGCCGCGGGCTGGCGACGCCGGCCTCAGGGACGGAGTCGACGTCGGCACCGGTGACGGCACGGTTGATGACAATGTGCGGACGGAGCAACGATGAGCGGCCAAGACCACGATCGGCAGCCGGACGCCTCCAGCACCCCGGACGGGTCCGGGACGCCGAGCCAGGACTCGCTGCAGGATCCGCCCGCCTCGCGCGGGCAGCTCAAGGGCCAGCGGGCCGCAGCCGCCCGTGACCTCAAGCGTCAGGCCGCCCTCGAGGCGCACCAACGGGGCGTTGTCCGCAGGGCGCCCATGACCGCTGGCCTGGCCGGGGCTGGCGTCGTGGTCCTGGTGGCCGCCGCGGTCACCGCCGGGACGCTCGTACCGCCCGCCACGCCGGAGGTGGACGGCCGGGCAGCGCCCGCCGCGCTGAATGCCGTGCCGGTCCGGTCCGTCTGCGCCGGACCGCCGCGACTGCCTGCCGGTGCCGAGGAGGGGACGGACACGCAGTTCAGCCCCGTCTCCACCTCTGCCGTCTCCCGGGTCACCTCCGTGCTGCTCTCCGATCTGGCCGGTCGTTTCCCCGGCACCTCGATCAGCACCCTGCAGTCGGCCGAGAACGGGGAGTCCGGCGAGGGCGCCGAACCGGTGGACCTGACTGAGTCCCAGCCTGAAGAGGTCCAGCAGGGGGACCCGGCCACGGCCGGTGCTGATGGTGTCCTGGTCCGGGAGTCCGCCGTGGACCACCTGGAGTCCCCGGGGGGCGAAGCGGGCGAGGCCACGGCCGTCACGGTCGAGCCGATCGGCGGACAGGCGATGCCCTCGGACGCCGTGTCCCTGTACTCCGCCACGGACGGCGACCTCGCCGGCACCGACGCCAGCTCCTGCCTGGCCCCGGCCCACGAACACTGGCTCACCGGCATGACCACCACGGTGGGCTCGACCTCGATCCTGGTGCTCTCGAACCCCTCGGCGTCAGCCAGCACCGTGGACCTGACCCTCTACGGGGCCGACGGGCCGGTCGAGGCACCGGGCACCGCCGGCATCGTCCTGGCGCCCGGACAGACCCGGTCGATCGTGCTGGGCGGCATGGCCCCGGACGAGGAGCACCTGGCCGTCCAGGTCCGTGCCCAGGGGGGTGCGGTCGGTGCCACGGCCCAGCAGCACCGGCTCTTCGGCATCACGCCGGGCGGCGTGGAGGTCATCCAACCGACCTCGAACCCGTCCCGGGGGGTGGTCATGCCCGGGCTCGTGGTGCCGAACAGGGCGGTCACCGAGGAGATCGTCGGCCAGGACGGCTATGAGCAGGCCGGCCCGGCCCTCTCGCTCGCGGCGCCGACCAGCGCGGCCACCGCCGAGATCACCGTGAGCGGCCCGGACGGCACCGTGGAACTGCCGGAGGGCGGCCTGGTGGACATCGGTGCCGGTTCCACCGTGCGCTTCCCCCTCGACGGGCTGGACGATGGGGTGTACACCGTCACCGTGAGCGCGGATGCTCCCGTGGCGGCCAGCGCCCGGGGCCTGTCCGGCCAGGCCGGCGAACCGGTCGACTTCTCCAGCGTGTCCGCCGTGGACTCGCTGGGCCTGGAACGGCTGGTGGCCCGGCCCGAGAACACCACGGCGAACCTCGTGCTGTATTCGGCCGACGGCGGGGCCGTGGAGATCACCCCCGTCTCAGAGGACGGCAGCCTGGGGGAGTCCCGGGTGCAGGAACTCGGCCCGGAATCCACCCGGGCGCTCTCCTTCGAGGACCTGGCTGGCGGAGAAGGTGGCGTCCCCAGTGGGGCTCTGCTGGAGACCGTGGAGGGGCAGGTGTACGCCGCTGTGGACGTGCGCGGCGAGCAGGGGATCTCCGCGTACCCGGTGGTGCCGCAGCAGGAACAGGTCTCCGGCGTCCCGGTGCGCGTGGGGTACTGAGCCGGCCACCGGGCGGGCCCGGCGGGTCTCGGCCGGCGCCGGGCACCGGCTGTGCAGGGCGTCTACCAGTGGAAGTCGGGGTCCACGGCCTCGGGCGCCACGCCGGTCAGCTCGGCCCACTGCTCCACGACCGCCCCGTAGACGAGGTCGGGCAGCAGGGACGGAGCCGGGCAGCGGGCCTCGAGTGGGCGCCGGTGGATGGTGATGACGGCCGTGCCCTGGGCATCGCGGCGAGTGGAGCCGGTGGGATCGTCCACCAGTTCCGCGCCCCAGGCCCGCACCAGCTCCAGGCGGTTCTCCAGGTCCTCGGGGACCATGGTCATGCGGAATCGGGCCTGTTCCACGGCGGGGCCGCAGACCTCGGCCAGCCGGGACACCGCGGCGGCCAGGTGGTCGGAGAACGCCTCGTTGCGGCTCCGGGCGCCGGGCAGTCCCGGCGGCATCAGCGGTCCGCGCAGGCCGCGTCCACGGCGGTCCCGGCGGGTTGACCGGGACACGGTTCCTGACGAGCGGGGTGTGCGGGCTTCGCCGGAATCCTGCCCCATGCCCCGCGCCACGCCGTGTTCCACGGCAACGGGTTCGAAGGAAGTCATGACTCGATGCTAGACCCCGCAGGGGTGGGCCGGTACCGGACACCGGGAGGCCGGTGCCGGACACGGAGGTTCTGCGGCGGGACGCCGTCAGACGGGGGCTGAAACGCCGCCGGACACGCGTCCCGGCGGGGCAGTGCACGGCTTCCGGGGCCCAGCGCGGTAGGGTGGTCTGCCGTGGGATCGATGCGACAGTGCTCCAAGACCAGCTGCCAATCTGCGGCTCTGGCAACGCTGACGTACAACTATGCCGATTCCACCGTGGTCCTGGGTCCCATGTCCCGGTTGGCCGAACCCCACACCTATGACCTGTGCGAGAAGCACGCCCGCAGCATGACCGCGCCGAAGGGCTGGGAGCTGCTGCGCATCCAGCCGCCGGAGAGTGCCGAACGCCCCGTTCCGGAGGAGCCGGACGACCTGTTGGCCCTGGCCCACGCGGTCCGTGAGCCGGCGGTCCGCCCTGCTTCCCCGGGTCCCTCGGTCGGTCGCCGCGGCACCACTCCCGACGCCGTCCCCCGCCCGGAGACGACCGGTTCCGTCAACGGTGACGCCCCCGCCCGCCCCGGTCGGCCCACCCTGCGCCTGCTGCGCGATTCCTGACCCCGCCCGGCGAGCCGGGGAACAGCGCCATCCGGGGAAACCTCCGCGCTGGTGGGGACGTGGTCTGCCTTAGGCTGGGTCCATGACTGAGAACCCTGCCGACAGCGCTCCAAGCCCTGCCACCGACCCGGGGTACGCCAACCGCGTCACCGTCCCCGGGGCCACCTTCGACTTCGCCGTCCGGGACCTCTCCCTGGCCGAGGCCGGCCGCCACCAGATCCGCCTGGCCGAGCACGAGATGCCGGGGCTGATGTCCCTGCGCCGTGAGTTCGGCGAGGCCCAGCCCCTCAAGGGTGCCCGGGTCGCCGGCTCCCTGCACATGACGGTGCAGACCGCCGTGCTGATCGAGACGTTGGTGGCCCTCGGCGCCGAGGTTCGCTGGGCGTCCTGCAACATCTTCTCCACCCAGGACGAGGCGGCCGCCGCGATCGTGGTCGGCACCGGAACTCCGGACGAGCCCAACGGTGTCCCGGTCTTCGCCTGGAAGAACGAGACCCTCACCGACTACTGGTGGACCGCCTCCCAGATCCTCCTCTGGCCCGGGGCTGACCAGGACCCGGAGCTGGGCCCGAACATGATCCTCGACGACGGCGGGGATGCCACCATGCTCGTGCACAAGGGCGTGGAGTTCGAGGCCGCCGGCGCCGTGCCGAGCCCCACTGCGGAGGACCCTGAGGAGTACCAGGTCGTCCTCGAGACCTTGCGGGCGTCACTCGCCACGGACGGACAGCGCTTCACGCGGATCGCCCAGGGCATCCGCGGGGTCACCGAGGAGACCACCACCGGCGTGCTCCGCCTCTACCAGCTGGCCGAGACCGGCCAGCTGATGTTCCCGGCCATCAACGTGAACGACTCGGTCACCAAGTCGAAGTTCGACAACAAGTACGGCATCCGCCACTCCCTGCCGGACGGCATCATGCGCGGCACGGACGTGCTGATCGGCGGTAAGACGGCGGTGGTCTGCGGCTACGGTGACGTCGGCAAGGGCGCCGCCGAGGCCTTCCGGGGCCAGGGGGCCCGCGTGGTCGTCACCGAGGTGGACCCGATCAACGCCCTGCAGGCCGCCATGGACGGGTTCCAGGTGGTTCGCCTCGACGAGGTGATCTCTTCCGGAGACATCTTCATCACGACCACGGGCGGCATGGACATCATCATGGCCGAGGACATGGTCCAGATGAAGGACAAGGCGATCGTCGGCAACGTCGGCCACTTCGACAACGAACTGGACATGGCCGGCCTGGCCAGGATCCCCGGTGTCAGCAAGACCGAGATCAAGCCGCAGGTCCATGAGTGGACGTTCGACGCCGGCACCGCGGACGAGCGCTCGATCATCGTGCTCTCGGAAGGCCGCCTGCTGAACCTGGGCAACGCCACCGGCCACCCGTCCTTCGTCATGAGCGCCTCCTTCACCAACCAGGTGATGGCCCAGATGGAGCTCTTCGCCCGCCACGGGTCCATCACTGGCCTGGACTACGAGAAGCAGGTCTACGTGCTGCCGAAGGTTCTGGACGAGAAGGTCGCCCGTCTCCACCTGAACGCCCTCGGCGCCCACCTGACCGAGCTGAGCAAGGGCCAGGCCGAGTACCTCGGTGTGGACGTGGCCGGCCCGTACAAGGCGGACCACTACCGCTACTGACCGTCAGGAGAACGGCAGGGAGTGCAGGCGCTCGGCGGCGGCGTCCGCCCTCTCCTGCTGGCGGCTCAGCATCCGGAAGTCGCGGTTGCGCCGCTCGGCCACCACGGCCAGCAGGAAGTCCTCCATGAGCACCCCGGCCGGCGGGCCCGGTGCCACGAACGGCGCCACCTGCGCTGCCAGGCGGCCTGCGGTCTGGTGACGGACCGCCGGCGGGACGGAGCGGGCGTTGCGCAGGAACTGCGTCACGGAGGCGACCAGGGCGTCCGGGAGGCGGCCGACGTCTGCCACCTCGGCCCACGTCCGCATCGACTCGGGAACGCCGGGCAACGGCGGAGGGACGGCGCGCTGGCGCTCGACGACCACCTGACTGCCGGCGACCATGTCCGCCAGGCGCTTGCCGCGTTCGTTCAGCATGGAGGCGATGAGCGCCACGGAACCGAACGTCATCCACAACTCCATGATCCCGACCAGGACGCGGACCAGACTGTGCCGCAGGCGGATGGAGCCGCCGTCGTCCCGCACCACGCGGGTGCCGAAGACGAGCTTGCCCAGTGAACGGCCCCGGCTGAGGGTCTCGACGGCCAGCGGGACGCCCACGAGCAGGCCGACGACGAGGGCCAGCACTGTGGCCTGGGCCGCGGCCGGGTCCAGTTCCTCGAGGATCGTCTGGGCCAGGACCCAGACCACCGCGAGGAAGAGCAGCACGAGGGCGATGGCGTCGATGAGGGCGCCGGCGGCCCGGACCACGAAGGACGCGGGCCGCAATTGCAGCACCACCGCCTCGCCGGTGACCACCGTCGTGCTCATGAACAACCCCCTGATACGGTCCCGCAGCTGTGCCGGACGGGTCATGCGGCCCGTCGTGTGCCCCGCCCAGCGTAGCGGCCGGTAGCCTGAAGTCGTGGATCTGGACGCCTACACCTCGGTACATCGCCCCACGTGGGAGCGGTTGGACTCGTTGGCGCGCACCCGCCGTCTCGACGCCGGACAGGCCGACGAGCTGCTCGAGCTCTACGGCCGGTCCTCCACCCACCTGTCCGTGGTGCAGGCCCACGACCCGGACGGACCTCAGGCCGCCGGGCTGTCCATGGTGCTGGCCCGGGCCCGCAACCGGATCACGGGGGCGCCCTCCAACGCCTCCGCCGGCTTCTCCCGGTTCTTCCTCGAACAGCTGCCCGCCGCGTTCTACCGGATCCGCTGGCTCACGGTGCTCCTCGGGGCGGCCTTCTGCCTCGTGGCGGTCTGGTTCGGATTCTGGGTGAACGGCGAACCCGAGGTGCTCGCCTCCCTGGGCACCGAGGAGCAGATGCGCGAGTACGCCGAGGAGCAGTTCACCGGCTACTACTCCGAGAACCCGGCCGCGTCCTTCGCCGGGCAGGTGTGGACCAACAACGCCTGGATCGCCGCGCAGGAGGTGGCCTTCGGGATCACCGGCTACTTCGTGCCCTACGTGCTCTTCGTCAATGCGCAGGGCGTCGGGATCTCCGGCGGGGTCATGGCGGCGCACGGTGAGCTGGACACCTTCTTCCTGTACATCCTTCCGCACGGGTTCATGGAGCTCACGGCGATCTTCATCGCCGGCGCCGCAGGGCTGCGGATCTTCTGGGCCTGGGTGGCTCCGGGGCAGCGGACCCGGCTCGATTCGCTGGCCTCGGAGGGCCGCTCGCTGTTCACGGTGGCCGCCGGGCTGGTCCTCGTGCTGGCCGTGTCCGGTGTGGTGGAGGGCTTCGTCACCCCGTCCGGGCTGCCGCATTGGCTGCGCCTGGGCATCGGCCTGCTCGTGCTGGCCGGCTACTGGGCCTACACGCTGATCCTGGGGCGCCGGGCCGTCGCCGCCGGCGCCACCGGGGACCTCGAGGCACACGACGCCGGCGCCCGCCAGCTCACTGCGTGAGCCCGCCTGAGCGCACCGAGGGCGCGCGGGCGTGGCCGAAACCGCCAGGGGCCGCAGCGGCACTAGTCTCGGAAGGAAACGTCTCATCACGCGCGAACAGAAGGCAGGACGATGGCTGGCAAGGACAGGTCACAGGACGGCACGAACGCCTCCTCCGGCATGAACGGGGACCGGGACGGGCGTGCAGCGGAGCAGGCAGACGCCCCCGAGTTCGAGAGCGGTCTGGACTACGCGGCGTTCATGGAGGACGACGAAGAGGACACCTCTGATCGGACCACCGAGGCGAACCCCGCCTCCGCACCGGTGACCTCGGACGCCCTGGACTCCGACGACGGCGGCTCACACCGTGCGGACCCGGGGACCCAGCCGACCGAGGCCATCGACCGCGCCGAACACCGTGCGGATCCGGGAACCCAGTCGACACAGTCCATCGACCGGGCCGAGCTCGATGCATGGGCCGCCGGCGATTCCGCGGCGCGGGACCGCCCGGCCGCCCGGGCGCGCGGCGAAAGGAACGGACTCCCGCCGGAGACCGTGACCGCCACGGCGACACCGGAGCCCGATCCCGAGTCCGGCCGCGCCGGAACGGGCACCCTGTGGGACGACGGCGCCGTGGCCGGCTCGACCGCCGCCGGCGCAGGCGCGGCCGCCGGGATGTCCGGCACGGCCCCGCAGACCGCCCAGGCCGACTACCGGGGCTTCGCCAGCGGCGCACCCGCAACGGACGCCGAGGACCGGCGTCGGGACCTACGTGGTGCCGAGGCGCGTGCCGCGGCCCGGGACGAGGCGCTGGAAGGCCCCTCGACCGCACCCAAGGTGCTGCAGGTGCTGTTGGCGATCTTCTTCCCGATCGTCGTGCTGATCGCCGCCGTCCGCGCCGTGGCCTCCCCACTCTTCCTGTGGATCGAGTACCACCGTCCCGGCTTCCCGGCCGACGAGCTGGGCTTCACCACCGAGGACCGGCTGACCTACGGCTCCGCCGGCATGGACTTCCTCTTCAACGCCGCACCGCCCCGGTACCTGTCCGACCTGACACACCAGGGCAACCAGCTGTTCACGGACACCGAGGTATCCCACATGGCGGACGTCAAGCTCGTCATGCTCATCAGCATGGCCGTCGGCGCCGTCCTGGGACTGCTGTGCATCATCTTCATGATCGTGCTCGCCCGCACCGCCAAGGGTGGCATCCGCCGCTCGCTGTTCGCCGGATCCGTCTGGATGCTCGTGGTCCTGATCGCCCTGGCCGTGCTGGCCGTGCTCGGCTGGGAGCAGTTCTTCGCGACCTTCCACAGCCTGTTCTTCGCGGACGGCACCTGGACCTTCCAGGCCACGGACGCCCTGATCCGGCTCTACCCGAACCAGTTCTGGATGGACGCCGGGATCGGCATCGCCGCCCTGGTGCTGGTGACCCTCATCGTGACCCTGATCTGCACGTGGCCCACCCGCCGCCGCCGGCACGAGTCCCGCCTGGCGCAGATGGACCTGATCCAGCGCCGCAACGACTGGTACGACGCCCAGGAGGCCTGAGCCGCCCCGGGACTGGACCGAAGCCAGGACGGGACAGCACACCAGGACAGGACAGCAGGGCCCCGGGAACCACCACCATGTGGTGGTTCCCGGGTCTTTGTCATGCTGGCGTGCGGCCTTTGACCATCCCGGCTGTCCCGGTGAGGGCGGCCGGGATGGTCTCAGTCCGGCGTGCCGTCAGATGTTGCGGCTCCGGGACTGGCGGATGACCAGCACCGTGCCCAGGCCCAGGGCCAGCAGGCCACCACCGAGCAGCCAGACCAGTCCGCCCGAGACACCGGTGCTGGCCAGTGTGGCCTCTCCGCGGTCCGGGGTGCCGGTACCGCGCCGGTCGTCGGAAGCGCCGGTGTCCACCTCGTCGACGACGCCGGTCTCGCCATTGCCGCCGTGACCATCGTTGCTGCCGGTGTCCTGACCGGTTTCGCGGCCGGGTGCGACGTCCCCGCCAGCGGTGCCCTCGTTGCCGGAGCCCGGGGTCGGTTCCGAATCGCCGCCGGTACCCCCGTCCTCATCACCGGGGTTCTCGCTCCCGTCGCCCGGGACCTCGGTGCCCGGGTCCTCACCCTCGGCTAAGAAGGTCATGACCGGGGACGTCTCGGTTCCGCCGAACTCGTCGGTGACCCGGACGAACCACGAGTGTTCTCCGGCGTCACGGTCCGTCCAGACCGTCTCAGCGGTGCCCGGCGTGACCACGTCCTCATCGGTGCCGATCTCATGATCGGTGAGGATCTCGGCGGAGAAGGCGTCCGTGGACAGCACCCGCGAGCTCGGCTCGATGCCCAGCTGTTCGTAGGACAACTCGAACTCCTGATCGGCATAGATGTCCTCGCCCTCGGCGAGCAGCGAGGCTTCGTCCGAGTTGTAGCGTTCCAGTGACGGCGAATAGGTGCGCACCATCATGCGCTCGCCCTCGTTGTCGAAGTGCAGCATGCGCAGGTAGCCCTGGCCGCCCTCAGGCAGGCCCTGGTAGTCGAACAGCATCGAGGTGACCGTGCGGTCGGGGGTGCCGTCGCCGTCGTCGTCGAAGTCGTCCGTGCGCGTGAACGCGTCGTGGTAGTGGCCCGACATGATCATCTGCACGTTCGGGTTGGTCGCGGCGACCTCGTCGAGGATCCGCTGCGGGATCGGGCCCAGGCCGCCGGTGGTGAGCATGAACTCGTGCAGGTTGAGGATGCCCACCCGGTCCGGGTGGGCCGCGAGGACCTCGTTCATCCATTCGATCTCCGCGTCACCCGGATCCCAGCCCATGGCGACCACGATGAAGTCGACGCCGCCGGCGGAGAACAGCTGGTAGCTGCCGCGGTTGTCCTCGTAGGAGCCGCCGTACCAGGGCTTGTCCGCGTAGCGGTCCTCACCGAAGTAGGAGCTGAACGTCGAGTAGTCGACCTGGTTGTCCAGCACCACGTCATGGTTGCCGGCCAGGATCGAGTACGGCAGGCCCGCCTCGTCCAGCCGCGCGTACTCGGGATCGGCGTTCTGCCACTGGTAGAGCTTGTCCATCTCGTCGATGACGTCTCCGGTGTGGAACATGAACTGGATGTTCTTGTTCTCGCGCTCGGCCAGGAGGTAGTCGTGGATGGCGACCTGGTGGTCGTAGAACTCCTCGTTGTAGTACTGGGTATCGGACTCCCAGGCCAGGGTGAAGTCGTACTCCGAACGGTCGACGTCGTCCGGGTGGGCGTTCTCCACCGTGGACTCACGGGTGGTGAAGTCCTGGCCGGCGAATCCGTCGGAGTGCTGCACGAGCACCGTGACCGTGCCGTCGGTGGCGTAGGCCTCGGCGTCCACCGCGCCCGCCAAGGTGAAGGACTCCTGCCCGGCCTCAGTGGTCGCGGCGCGGGTGACCCCCGCCGCCACGCGGTTGAAGAGGCCGGATGGCTGTTCTCCGGTGATGTGCCGGTCGACCTCGTCCCAGCCGGAGCCATCGGCGCGCAGGGCGTAGAGGGCCACCTGGGCGTCTTCTTCCGCCGAGCCGTCCCACTGCAGCCGTACCTCGGATCCGTCCACGGAATCAGCCGGGACGTCCACCTCGAACATCTGATACGGGAACTGCGAGGAGGACTCCACGGCGGAGGAGACCCCGTCCAGGGTGGACATCGCCTCGACGTCCTCCGCGGTCAGGACCGTGGCCTCCTGGCGCTCGGTGCTGGCGGCATCGATGACGGTGCCGGAGGAGGCGCGGACGCCAGCGGAGTCCAGATCGGGACGCAATCCCTCATAGAACGCGGCGTCCACCGTGTCGGAGCTGGGGTCGTCCACGTCCGCGGACAGGGTCACGTCGCCGGCCTCGACGGTGGCACCGTCCGCGGGGGAGTAGCCGTCCGAGGTGGGATTCTCGTCCGGGGTCGTGAAGGTGACCGACTCAGTGCTGGTGTTGCCCAGCTCGTCGACCGCGGAGACCTCGATCGTGTGCTCCCCGGCGGGCAGGTCCACGGACGAGGTCTCATACGGCAGCTCGATCTCCTCACCGTTCAGGGTGACCGCCGATGAGGCGATTCCGGCCCCGGCATCGGTGATGTCGGTGTCAACGGTGATCGGGCCGCGGGCGGGTTCGCCGGCCTGCACCCCGGACACGGAGATCTCAGGACCGGTGTTGTCCACCTGCACGGTGCGGGACACGGACTCACCGCCGTCCCCGAGGGAGGCGCTCACCGTGTGCTCGCCATCGGTTGCCGCGGTGGTGTCCCACTGGTGCGCAGAGCCGGTGAAGGCATCGTCCGGCAGGTCGAACGCGGCGTCGTAGAACTCGAGCTTCCCGGCGCTGTCGCCCATGTTCATCCAGGACTGCGGGTCCTCGAGCCCGCGCGGGGTGAGGGTGCGGCCGTCGGGCAGGATCAACCGCGGGTTGCGGATCTGGAAGTCATCGTTGTTCTCGCCCGGGTCGATCTCCGGGGCCGCCTTGGTCCCCGCATAAACGGACGCGGTCAGCGTGTTGTCGTCCGTGATGTGGTGGAGCGGAACCGGGACCGAGACGGTCTCGGTGCGCTCGTAGGTGCCCTCATCGAAGATGTGCAGCTCTTCGCCACCGGCCAACACCCCATTGCGGAAGTAGTTGTCCGTCTGCGTGGTCTCGAAGGCGAACACCGGTTCAGCTTCCAGGGAGGCCGTCGTCTCGACCGGCGTGCCGTCGATCATGAGTCCGACCGGATTCTCCACGGAGTCAGCGGCGCCGATCAGCGCGGCAGTGCCCGCCAGGAACTGGCCATCCTCGAGGTTGAGCCGTACGGGGGCGGTGTCGGCGCCCTCCACGGACACCCGCTGGGTGTCGGAGGTGATCTCCTGGGTCCCGTCCGAGACCGTGAAGGAGTATTCGAACCAGCGCTTGCCGGTGAGGTCGGCCTGCGGCAGGCCGTAGGAATAGAGGTCTTGCTGGTCGGCCCCCTGGCCCGCCTGCAGACTGAACTGCTGGGGAGCATCGTCGGCATTGGAGCGCAGGTTCAGGGTGACGGTGCGGACCAGCACGTCGTCGGTGATCCGTGCGGAGAAGCCGAACGGCTCTGCCGGGTCGATGGCCCCGCCGGTCGTGTCCTCCACCACCGGCTCGGCGGTATCGGCGGGCAGGCTCACGGGGCTACCGGGCAGCTGCGCTCGGTGCAGTGAGCCGGGGGTCGGATCAGCGGATCCCCACAGCTGCTGGACCTCCAGGTCCTCCGGGTCCACACCGAAGTGGAGGCCCTGGTCAGTGGCGACATCGCGCACACCGTCCATGTTGTAGAAGCCGCGGTTGACGGGGAACCCGGTGTTGGTCTGGATCTGCATGCCGCGCGCCGATCCATTGGCCATGCCACCGGTATGGACCTCCACCAGCGACTGGCCGAGCACCAACTCCGTACCGTGGAACGCATTGAAGTCCTCAACGGTCAGGTCGCCGTTCGAGCCGTTCTTGATCCAGTAGACCAGGGTCTCGCCGGGCTGCAACAGCACGTCCGAGGGCTGGGCAGCCCATACCGCGTCGCTGCCGGTGTCCGGATAGAGGTAATTGAGCGTGTAGTCGGACAGGTCGATGGCCTGGTCCGAGGTGTTGGCGACCTCGACGAACTCGTACCCGTCGGCATTGCCCACGTTGGTCGAGTCCACCACGAGCTCGGTGATCACCAGCGGAGCCGCGGTCTGGGATGGGGTCCGGTCTGCGAAGGGGTCCTCTGGTTCCGGCTGTTCGACCGGCGAGGTGCTCAGCTGTTCCTCGCGGACCTGGCCAGGGGTGGGCTCAGCCTGCGGGGCGAGCAGGGACAGTGAGGGCTGGCCGCCCACCGTCGGCAGTGCGAACTCGATACCGAGCTGGACGCCGGCCGAGCCGGACGGGTAGTGCGACCATGAGCTGATCTCGTCGTTCTCGAGTACCCGGATGCCACGGTCGCCGCCGTTGGCCATGCCGTCCTGACCGGTGACGCGCACGATGGGGGTGGTGTCATCCGCCGCAATGCCGTGGAACTCGCGGAACTCCGCCACGGTGTGGTCGAAGGAGCTGAAGTCCGCGGTCTCGTAGCTCAGCCACAGGACGGCGGTCTCACCGGCATCCAGGGTGAGGTCTTCGACGAGGTCCAGAGGGACGTCGCTGGATCGGTCATCCGAGTCGACGTAGCTGTAGGCGAAGGAGAAGCCCTGCCCGCCCAGGTCGATGGCCTGGTCAGTGGTGTTGTGGATCTCGAAGTACTCGAAGCGGTCGGTGCCCGTGGTGTTCGGCAGGATCTCGGTCACGATGACCGGCGGCACCACGTCGGTTCCCGGCCCCTCGGTCTCGTCTCCGGGCTGTTCGGGTTCCTCTCCCGGAGCTCCGAGTCGCGTCTGGTCCTCGGTGACCTCGCCCGGGGTGGGCGTGGCCTGGGTCTCCACCACGGTGCGCGAGGGCTGACCCTCGGCCGTGGTGCGCCCGAAGTGGATCCCCTTCTGGGCGGCGGCCGAGCCGGAAGGGTAGTGGGACCAGCCGTCGACCTGTCCGTCCTTGAGCACGCGGATGCCGCGATCACCGCCGTTGGCCATGCCGTTCTGGCCGGTGACGCGAACCACGCGCGCGGAGTTGGCGTCCGCCATGCCGTAGAACTCACGGAACTCGTCCACGGTGTGGGCGAAGGAATCGAGGTCATCGGCCGTGTAGCTCAACCACATCACGACGGTCTCACCCGGCTGCAGGACCACGTCACCTTCATCTTCGGCGATGGCCAGCGGAACGTCGCGGGAGGTGTCGGCGGAATCGACGTACGAGTAGCTGAAGCCATAGCCCGCGGAGGCCAGGTCAATGGCCTCCTCTGTCGGGTTGTGCAATTCGAAGAACTCGAAGGCGTCGGCACCGGTGGTGTTGGGCACGATCTCGGTGACCAGCAGACCGGACGTCGGATCCGCGTCGGTGACGGCGGCGGTGTTGCCGGTGGACGTCGCACCGGACGCGGTGGTCTGCGCCTGGGGGACTGCCGACGGCAGCGGTGCGGCACTGGCGGCCGAGACCGCCAGTGGAGAGAGCGCGACGAGGCAGGCCGCACTGAGTGCGGTCATCCGGGCGCGTAAGGGCTGAGCGGGCATGGGGACTCTTCCATGAGGGGTACGGGATGACGGTCCGGGGGCCCGCTGTCAATGACAGGGGTGCCTACGAACCTCATGGACCGTACGGCGCACAGAGAAACGCCAGGTGACCAGTGTGTTCGGCGTTCGTTCGCCTCCAGGTCACCGGAGGTCTGCCGAAGGGTGCGCCCCTACGCCCGGTACAGCTCCTCGATGGCGTCCGCGTAGTCGGTGATGACCACGTTGCGCTGCAGCTTCAGGGACGGGGTGAGGTGGCCGGACTCCTCGGTCAGCTCGGTGTCCAGGATGGTGAACTTCCGGATGGACTCCGCCTGGGAGACCGCTTCATTGGCCAGGTCCACGGCCTTCTGCACCTCGGCCCGCAGCCCCTCGTGGGTGCTGGCCTCGGCCAGGGAGAGGGGTGAAAGGCCCTGGGCCTTGGCCCACTGGGCCAGCCCGTCCGCGTCCAGGGTGACGAGGGCGCCCACGAAGGGACGGCCGTCACCCACCACGACCACCTGGGAGACCACACCGGCGGAGCGGATGGTCTCCTCGAGTGGTGTCGGGTAGACGTTCTTGCCGCCGGCGGTGACGATGATCTCCTTCTTGCGGCCGGTGACATAGAGGTAGCCGTCCGCGTCCAGGCGGCCGATGTCCCCGGTCCGGAAGAAGCCGTCCTCATCCAGCGCCGCGACGGAAGCCTCAGGCTGACCGTGATAGCCGTCGAAGACGATGGCGCCCCGGATGAGGATCTCCTGATCCTCGGCGATGCGGATCGTGGTCCCCGGCACCGGCAGTCCCACGGAGCCGATGCGCGTGTGGCCGGGGATGTTGAGGGTGGCGGGAGCGGTGGTCTCGGTCAGGCCGTACCCTTCCTGCATCCCCAGTCCGGCGCCGCGGAAGAAGTGGGCCAGCTCGGGGTTCAGGGCGCTGGCCCCGGAAACGGTGTACTTCGCCGAGCCGCCGAGGATCCGGCGGATCTTCGGGTAGACCAGCTTGTCGAACAGTGCGTGCCGGGCCCGTAGCGGGGCACCGGGCCCGTTGCCCTCACCCCGGGCCTCGGCGTCCTGGGCCTCCGAGTACTCGATCGCGGTGGCGCGGGCGGCCGCGAAGATCTTCGCGGTGCCGCCCTCGTGCGCGGCGGCGGCAGCGCCGGCGTCGAGCTTCTCGAACACACGCGGCACGGCCAGCAGCCACGTGGGGTGGAAGGAGGAGAGGTCCGTGGTCAGGGTCTTCAAGTCCGAGGCGTGGGCGATCTGGATCCCGCCGACCAGGCAGATGTACTGCACGGCATGGGCCAGCACGTGCGCCAGCGGCAGGAACATCAGGGTGCGTTGCTCGCAGCCGCCCACGATCCCCTGGGCGAAGGGCAGGATGTTGGCGGCACCCACGGCGAAGTTCGCGTGCGTGATCCGGGCGCCCTTGGGCTTGCCGGTGGTGCCGGAGGTGTAGACGAGGGAGGCGACGTCGGCCAGGCAGTTGGCGGACCGGGCCGCCTCGAGCGCCTCGTCCGTCACGCCCCGGCCCGCGCGGTCCAACTCGGCCAGCCCGGTGGCATCCAGCGGGACCACGGAGACCTCGAAACCACCCTGCTGGGCGGCACGTTCCACGGCGGTGCGGTGCCGAGCGGCGGCGGTGAAGACCAGCCGGGCGCCGGAGTCCGCGAGGATGTGCTCCACCTGCATCGGTGAGGACGTCTCGTAGACGGGGACGGACACCGCACCGGCGAACCAGATGGCCTGGTCGATCACGGCCCACTCATAGGAGGTGGGTGCCATGATGCCCACCATGGATCTCGGCTCCACGCCGAGGGCGATCAGGCCCTTGGCGGCGGCCCTCACCTGGTCGAGGAAGGAGGCGTAGGAGACGTCCAGCCACCCGCCGGCCCCATTGCGCACGGCGTAGGCCGGGGCGTGGGGTCGTTCGGCCGCCACGGCCAGGAACCGGTCCGTCACGTTGGTCTGGGCGGGGAGGTCGGCGACCTGGTCCGTCTGGGCTTCCTGCATCATGGGACTCAGCCTATCCGTTGAGGTCGGACTCAGATCCAGCTGCTCATCCACATCCGCAGCCGCCACTGCTCATAGGGGATCATCTCGCCGGTCCAGACCGGCATGAAGAAGGCGCTGGCGGCCACGGCCACCGCCACGAACGCCAGGACCAGCACCGTGTTCCGGCGGCGGTTGGCGGGGCCGCCGAAGCGCATCAGGGCCCCGAGGCACAGGGTGAGCGCGAGGATGAGGAAGGGCGTGTAGGCGATCGTGTAGAAGAAGAACATGGTCCGCTCCGGCCAGAGGAACCAGACGAGCTGGCCGGCCGCGTAGACCCCGAGGAAGGCCCCGGCCCGCCAGTCGCGGCGGCCCAGCCACAGGAACACCAGGGCCAGCACGGCCAGGGTTCCCGCCCACCAGATGACGGGGTTCGCCAGATCGGTGATGGCAGCGGAACAGGTGTCCACCGGGCAGCCGTTCGCGCCGTCGTCGTAGCCCTCGTAGTAGAAGGAGGTGGGGCGGCCCATGAACGGCCACGTCCACGGGTTCGAGGCGTAGTCGTGGCCGGAGGACAGACCCCCGTGGAACTGGGTGGACTGCCGGTGGTAGTCGCCCAGCGAGCGCAGCGGGCCGGGCACGAGATGCTCCCACCAGGACTGCGGGGGATGGGTGGTGTGCCACTGCCGGTTGTAGCCGTTGCCGGTGACGAGCCAGCCGGTCCAGGTGGCCAGGTAGGTCGCCGCGCCCACGCCGACGACGGCGACGAACGCGTAGAGCCCGTCATGCGTGACGCCGGCGCGGACCCAGTGCCGGATGCCCGCCACGCGCCGGGCGTTCATGTCCCACAGCACGGTCATCAGCCCGAAGACGGCCATGAAGGCCAGCCCGGAGAGCTTCACCCCGCAGGCCGCACCCAGGAGGATCCCGGCCACCAGGCGCCACGGGCGCCATCCCAGCCACGGCCCGTACCTCAGCAGGGACGACGGCGGCGCCCCACCATGGCGTGCGGCCGCGGCCGCGAGCCGCTCGGCCAGACGGCGCCTGCCGTCCGCGCGGTCCAGCAGCAGCGCGCCGAAGGCGGCCAGGACGAAGAAGGAGAGGAAGATGTCCAGCAGCCCGGTGCGGGACATCACGAGATGGTGTCCCTCCACGGCCAGTAGCAGGCCGGCGATGCCGCCGAGGAAGACCGAGCGGAAGAGCCGTTGGGCGATCAGGGCGGTGAGCAGCACGGACAGGGTGCCGGCCACAGCCGCGGAGAACCGCCAGCCGGTGCCGTTGTCCGCACCGAACACGGCCATGCCGAGGGCGATCAGCCACTTGCCCAGCGGGGGGTGCACCACGTACTCGGGAGTGTTCTCCGGTTGCGGGTTTCCGGCCGCGAACTGCTCGTTGTGGTCCTCCGGCCAGTTCATCTCCACGCCGGACTGCAGCAGGGTGAAGGCGTCCTTGACGTAGTAGGTCTCGTCGAAGATCAGCTGGTGCGGGTGGTCCAACCGGATCAGGCGCAGGACGCCGGCCAGAACGGTGACGGCCAGCGGGACGATCCAGCCCCAGCGGCCCGGATGGAAGCGCTCGCCGAGCAGCCGAAGACGCAGGGCTGCATCCGTGTAGGCGGCTGCGGGGGTGCTCAACCACCGGGGTGCGGATGTGGCGGGAGCCGGAGATGCCGACTGCACCGGCCGTACCGACTGCGCTGTGGGGGTGGACTGAGGCACCCTGCCATCGTACGTGCAGGCGGGAGCAGGATCAGGTGGGCTGGCGCGGACGCACATCTCGTCCCTCGAGTTCGCCGCTCCGTCTGTTTGCGCAGGGGCAGCCCCGCTGGCATCATTTGGTGAATCCGCGGCCGACGGCCGTGGAGGACCACCTGCAGTCGTCCGTGCGCCGCATGCAGCGCGACGGGGCGCACCCCGCCCTGGCCGTGGACGAGTCCGGGCACCCCTACGGCGTCATGACTCTCGAGGACATGCTGGAGGAACTTGTTGGCCAGATCCGTGATGACCGCCGTGCCGCCCGGAGCCGCACCGTGAACGGTCTCGAAGGGGCCGGGGCGGCGGGGGACCTGATCTCCTGGATCGGGCTGATCCTCGGACTGCCGGTGCTGCTCGTGGGAATGCTTCTGCGCGCGGGGGAGAAGGGCCTGGTCCCCACCGAGGTTGTCCTCGTGGCGGACGGCGGAACGCTGTGGGCGCGCTGGTTCTCCGCCAGCGAGTTCCATGAGCGGCCCTTGAGCGGCGCAGAACGCGCGCGTCTGGCCGGCCAGGACGTGTGCCGGGGCTATGTGGGCCGGCGTGACCCCTCAGTGCTGCGGTTCGAGCGCCGCACACCGGCGACCAGCGTGTGCCTGGCCCTGGGCGCCACCTTCGTGGTGCTGGGTGTGTGCGGGTTCGCGCTGTCTCTCCTGCCGATGGTGTTCGGCTGACCACGGAGGGCGGTGAGTGCAGGGCTGGAAGAAGAAGATGAACTCGCACCGATATTGAGAATGATTCTCATGTAGCCTGTTGGTCATGTACCTCACCGTCGTCAGCTCCCTCGATGCCCTCTGCCGTCAACAGGCCTGCGACATGCTGGCCGCTGCCTATCCCGAGGCCGTGCTGATGCTGCACGACCTGGTGGAGGACGGCCTGCTGGTGCGCCGAGCCATCCGGCCCGGGGCGCCGCCACAGCGGGGAGAGACTCGACTGGAACATCCCTGTTCCAGCTGCGCCATCCGGTTGGACATCGAGCCCTCCGTGCGGCGCTCGCGGGACGCCGGCGTGGAGCACCTCATTCTCGGCTTGCCCCCAGCGCTGCCGGCGGCCGCCGTGGTGCGGGCACTGACCAGCGACGCGCGCCGGTCATTGGTACTCAACGCCGTGGTGCTGGCCTGCTCGCCGGGTGCTGTCGAGGACCAGATCTGGGACCGCCATACGCTCTTCGAGTCCGGCTACCTGGCCCTGCCCGACGATGAGAGAACCGCCGGTGAGTTCCTCATGGAGGAACTGGCCTCTATTGACTCCGTTCTGCTGGCGGAGCCGGACGTGGTCCCGGACGACCCGCCTGCCAGTGCCCGCGGCCTCCAGCTGCTCCGCGAGCTGGCCCCGCATGCGCGGATCACCGAACGGGCAACCGACATCGGCCCTGCCCACCCAGGAGTGACTGCATCGGAACGGAACACCGATGTGGGTGGGCCAACCTGCGCCGGGATCGCGACGGATTCTCCGTTCACCACCGTCGTCCACCAGTTCCACCGCCCGCTGCATCCGGAGCGCTTCCACCAGGCCTTGCGCTCCCTCGCACAGGGGTGCTGCCGCTTGCGCGGCCAGCTGTGGATGGCACCGGCACCGGAATGTCGGATTCTGCTGCGGGGAGCCGGTCCCCGCGTATGGCTGGAGAATGTTGGCCCCTGGCCCGCCTATCTCGACGCCCCTCCGCCCGGGTTATCGTCGGCCAGGGAAACCAACGCCACCGTCCGCGCCATCGCGGACGCCGGCCACCCGAGCACCGTGATCTCTGCAACCGGGGAAGACCTCGACGCTGACGAGATCACCCGACTTCTCACCGACTGTCAGCTGACAGAGGCCGAGATGAAGAGTGGTTTCACCGCGCTGGCCGACCCGTTCGGCCTGGACACCACCCATGACATCGATTCCCGGAGAGCATCATGAAAGTACGGAACTCACTGCGGGCACTGAAGAAGGTCCCCGGCGCACAGGTGGTCCGCCGGCGCGGGCGCACGTTCGTCATCAACAAGAAGAATCCTCGGATGAAGGCCCGCCAGGGCTGAGGCGAGTCAGCCCGACGGGGACTCAGTCCTCGGGCAGACCTCTAGCATGAGGGGATGGCCCCTACACAGACCCCCGAGGACCGGCTCGGCGACACCACCGGTCAGATCGTGCTGGCGGCCACACCGATCGGGAACCTGGCCGACGCCTCCCAGCGGCTGAAGGACCTGCTGGCGACCGCGGACATCGTCGCTGCCGAGGACACCCGCCGGGCCCATCACCTGGCCCAAGGGCTGGGCGTGCGGATCACCGGGAAGGTCGTCAGCCACCACGAGCACAACGAACGGGAATCCACCCCGGAACTGTTGGCAGCCGCGCGGGGAGGTGCCGTCGTCGCCGTCGTCACCGATGCGGGGATGCCGCTGGTGTCCGATCCCGGCTACCGGCTGGTGTCCACCGCCGCGGCCGAGGGCGTGGATGTCACCTGTGCCCCGGGGCCCAGCGCCGTCACCACGGCGCTCGCGCTGTCCGGGCTGCCGACGGACCGCTTCGCCTTCGAGGGGTTCCTGCCCCGCAAGGAGGGCGAGCGGGCGCGCCTGCTGACCGAACTGGCGAGGGACGCCCGCACCCTGGTGTTCTTCGAGTCACCGCACCGGCTGGCCGCCTCCCTGGCCTCACTGCGGGACGCCTTCGGCGCCGACCGGCCCGCCTGCGTGGCCCGGGAGCTGAGCAAGCTCCATGAGGAGGTGGCCCGGGGATCGCTGGCCCACCTGGTGCAGTGGGCGAACTCCAAGGAGATCCGCGGTGAGATCGTCATCGTCACCGGCGGGACCGAGGCGGAACCGGACACGGACACGGCCGGCCAGGTGGCCGACGTCGAGGTCCTGGTGGCCTCCGGAACCCGGTTGAAGGAGGCGGTGAACACCGTTGCCGCCGCGCGCGGCGTCCCGAAGCGGGACCTCTACGAGGCGGTGCTGGCCGCCCGCGCCTGAGGTCTCGGCCTGCCGATTCCGGAGAGGTACGGTGGCGCCCATGGCTATCGCACGCTTTCCCTCGTTCGTGATCGACTGTCCGGATCCAGCGGCTCTGGCGGAGTTCTACGGTGCCGTGCTCGGGTGGGACGCCCAGGACCAGGCCGACGGCGACGACCACTGGCTCGACCTCCGTCCCGCCGACGGCAGCAACTGCATCTCTTTCCAGTGGGCACAGGATTACCGTGCACCGGACTGGCCGGGGCAGGACAACCCGCAGCAGATGCACCTCGACGTGATGGTGGAGGACCTCGACGCCGGGGAGAAAGCCGTCCTCGAGTTGGGGGCCACCAAGACGGAACACCAGCCGGGCGAGAGTTTCAGAGTCTTCCTCGACCCGGCGGGGCACCCGTTCTGTCTGTGCCAGGCCGAGGAGTCGGCCCGGCTCCCCACGGGCGGCTGACACCGCGGCTGGCACCCCAGTGATATCCCGGGCAGCATCCGCGGCCGCACCTGCGCAGTCGTAAAGTGACCTGCTCGCGTCACGGGGCTTCGTCGCCCAGTAGGCTGGGATCGAAGGTACCCAGCCGCGCGGTCTCACCGGCGCTGGCCCGACCGAGCCGACTGACCGGAAAAGAGGTTCCCCATGACTGCCACCACTGTCACTGCCGAACGCGAGCAGGAACTGCTGCAGTCCGTCCCCACCGGCCTGCTGATCGACGGGGCGTGGCGTGATGCCAGCTCCGGCAAGACCCTGGATGTCCATGACCCGGCCACGGGCAAGGTCCTGCTGTCCATCCAGGACGGCAACTCCGATGACGCCATGGCCGCCCTGGACTCCGCCGCGGCCGCCCAGCACGACTGGGCGCTGACCGCCCCGCGTGAGCGCGCCGAGATCCTGCGCCGCGCCTTCGACCTGGTCACGGAACGGGCCGAGGACTTCGCCCTGCTGATGACCCTGGAGATGGGCAAGCCGCTGGCCGAGGCCCGCGGTGAGGTCGCCTACGGCGCCGAGTTCCTGCGCTGGTTCTCCGAGGAGACGGTGCGCCACTACGGCCGTTACTTCACCTCTCCCGAGGGCAAGAACAAGATGATCGTGACCCACAAGCCGGTGGGTCCGTCCCTGCTGATCACCCCGTGGAACTTCCCGCTGGCGATGGCCACCCGCAAGGTCGCCCCCGCCGTGGCCGCCGGTTGCACCATGGTGCTCAAGCCCGCCAAGCTCACCCCGCTGACGTCCATGCTGTTCGCAGAGGTCATGCAGGAGGCCGGGCTGCCGAAGGGCGTGCTGAACGTGGTGGCCGGCTCCTCGGCGTCCGCCATCTCCGGCCCGCTGATGAAGGATTCGCGCCTGCGCAAGGTCTCCTTCACCGGCTCCACCCCGGTGGGCGTGAAGCTGATGCAGGACGCCGCCAACAACGTGCTGCGCACCTCCATGGAGCTCGGCGGCAACGCCCCGTTCCTGGTGTTCGCGGACGCGGACCTGGATGCCGCCGTCGAGGGTGCCATGGCCGCCAAGATGCGCAACATGGGCGAGGCCTGCACCGCGGCCAACCGCTTCCTGGTCCATGAGGACGTGGCCGTGGAGTTCAAGGCGAAGTTCGCCGCCGCGCTCAAGGCCCTGAACCCGGCCCGTGGCACCGAGCCGGAGTCCACCGTGGGCCCGATCATCGACGGCGGCGCCCGCGACGACATCCACCAGCTGGTGCAGGACTCCGTGGCTGCCGGCGGCGAGGTGGTGACTGGCGGACAGCCGAAGGACGGCGACGGTTACTTCTACCTCCCGACCCTGCTCTCCGTGGGCAATGACAACCCGATCCTCACCGAGGAGATCTTCGGCCCGGTGGCCCCCGTGACCACCTTCGCCACCGAGGAGGAGGCCATCGAGCTGGCGAACGCCTCGCAGTACGGGCTGGCCTCGTACATCTACACGAAGGACGTCAACACGATGTTCCGGGTCTCGGAGCAGATCGAGTTCGGCCTGGTCGGATTCAACGCCGGTGTCATCTCCAACGCCTCCGCCCCGTTCGGCGGCGTGAAGCAGTCCGGCCTGGGCCGTGAGGGTGGCGCCGAGGGCATCGAGGAGTACACCACGGTGCAGTACATCGGCATGGCCGACCCGTACGCCGCCAAGAGGTAGTCCTGACGTCAGGCGTTGCGCCGGTCGCCCACTTTTGACCCACTGATCGTGACGATTCCCGGTGATCATCACCGGGAATCGTCACGATCAGTGGGTCTTGTGATGTGTTAGTCCGTCACTGGTCGCGTTGAATCAGCGGCGGAGGGACTCTGGCACCAGGGACCGCGGGAACCACCGGGCACGACGCCGGCCGGCCGGATCCGAGGCGTCCTCCAGTCCCGCGATGATCACCCGGGCAGCCGCAGCCACGTCCTCGGCCCCCTCCGGGGGCGGCGCGCCCGCCGGGGCGTAGCGGAGCCAGGTGATCGCCTCGACCAGGGTGTCTGCGGCTGCCTCGAGGTCCGGTGACCGCCCTGCCATCCCAGCCACCACATCCACCGCGGGCGCATCGCTCACCGAGGCCACCGCTGTCAGCCTCGAGACGAACGCCTGCTCGGACTCATGCGGCTTCCGTCCCAGGCCGAGGTCCACGGCGGTGTCCTCCACCTCCGCCCAGGCCCGGGGCGCCGATCCGGAGGACAGGCGTGTCTGCCGCCGACGGTGCCGCAGCCCGCGGGGGAGGACCAGCAGCAGCATCACCGCGAGGACTGTCCCGGCCAGGGCGAGCAGCACCCCGACCGGGACTCCGGGGGCACCGGGGGTGCCAGGCCGGGCCGTGGCGTCCGGGCCGGCGTCGTCACCGGGGGACTCCGTCTCCTCGGACGCGGACGGGGACGGGAAGGCTCCCTGGCCCTCCACCGAGGGATCGGGCGAGGCGGTGGGCTCCGCGGTGTCCTCGGACTGGGCGTAGGACGGCACGCGGCCGACGCTCTGAGTGGGCTCGAAGGGCACCCAGCCGACCTGGTCGATGTAGAGCTCCGGCCAGGCGTGGGCACGGTCCGCCGTCACCCGGTGGCGCCCGTCCACTGCACCGACCGGGGCGTACCCCACCACCACGCGGGCCGGGATGTCCACGGACTGCGCCATCATCACCATGGCCGAGGCGAAGTGGATGCAGTACCCGGCGCCGGCCTCCAGGAACTGCTCCGTCAACTCGAGGCCGGACCCGTCATAGCCCTGCTCCACCGGAGCCGTCTCCGAATAGGTGAACTCGTCGGAGAGCAGGTGGTCCTGGAGGGCCACCGCCTGCTCCACCGGGTTGTCCGTACCCGCGGTGAGGTCCTCGGCGAGCTCCTGGACAGCGGAGCCCTCCAGTTCCGGGTCCGCACCCCACCGGTTGTACACGCCCTGCGGGGCCACCGCGCCGGCCCGGTCGGCCAGTTCCTCGAGCGTGAGATCCAGTGGCAGCACGGCCGTCTGGTAAGAGATCTCCACTGGGCTTGCCTCCTGGCGATAGGCGCTGAAGGTGGTGGGATCCACCTGCCAGCCCCACTCGCCGACGATCGGCTCGATCGCCACGGTCTGGTCCGGCAGCGGAGCCCAGTTCCCGGTCCACCCGTCGAGGGTCAGGGACACCAGATCCCAGCTCGGCGTGGCACCGCCGTCCGCGGTGCCGTCGGTGCCGGCAGCGTCGCCGGCATCGCCACCATCGCTCACATCGCTTGCATCGCCAACGTCACCGCCCTCGATCTCAGCGAGGTGGGCCGCGGCCGGGTAGAACGAGGTGTTGGTCGGATCACCGGCGTACTGCGGTGGGTTCGCATCCCAGGGCGAGGCCATCACGTCGTCCACCACGGCGGTGCGCAGATAGACGCCCAGACCATCGTCCGTCTCATAGGTGATCCCCGCGTACCCCTGACCGCTGCGCAGCTCCTGGCTCAGGTCCGCCGCCGGGTTCACCGGCCCGGTGCCCTGACCGAGGATGAAGCGCTGACCCTCGGGTGCCAGCCCAGCGGACAGGAAGGGCAGGGTCAGCTGCGCCACGATCAGCGCCCCCACCGAGACGCCGGCCGCGGCCACCGTGCCCCATCCCGCCGCCCAGCGCCCTCCCGCCGTCCAGTCCCAACCCGCCGCGCGACGACCTCCCGCGTCCGCCGCCCCTCCAGTGCTCACTGTCTCGACCCCGATCGCGCCGGCCGATGGACTGCTCGCGCCCGAGCCGGTATCCGCCGCCAGCAGTCCCAGCCAGGCCGCGGCGGCGAGAGCCAGGGCCGGCCACGGGGTGGACCCCGCCGTGATCGCGGCCGCCCCGGCGATCAGGGCCAACGGGGGGAGGCCAGCGATGGCGGGGCAGCGCAGGCCCACGGCGATGGCATCGGTCACCAGGGCGGTCAGGGCCAGGACGGCGCCGACGCCGGCCAGCAGCGGCGCGCTGGTCTCCACCGGGATGGTGCCCGTCCAGATGGTCTCCCGCAGGTCGGCGGTGGAGGTGGCGATCGCGGCGAGGGTCTCCGGTTGTGGCACCAGCCCGACCATCAGGGTCTCGGGCCACCACTGCCGGCACCAGAACCACCCGGCGGCCAGCAGTCCCGCCAGCAGCGGGCGCAGCATCCGGGGCCCCAGGCTGCGCACCACGGCCGCGGCGCCCAGCCCCACCACGGCAGGTCCGGCGGCCGGCACCAGCCACGCGGTCACCGGTGCCCGGAAAGCGGCATCCACGGCCACGGCCGCGGACAACACCAGCACCGCGACCAGCACAGCCGGCAGCCACACGGTCCTGAACAGCTGACCGTTCGCGGTCATGACCCGCCCTCCGCCACGAGCCAGCCGCCGGCCTCCAACCGCTCGGCGGCATCCCGGCGGCCCTCCGTCCCGAACAGCACCGCCACCCGCTGCAGGTGGTGCGGCACTGTGGCCAGCACCGGGAGGTCCTGCCCCACGGCGGTCCCGAGCAGGGCGACGACGGCGGCTGCCTCGCCCGGTAGCGCGGCCGGCCACGTGGCCTCCCGGAAGGACGGTTCGAGGACGGCCGGTGCCAGGGACGGGTCCAGGGCGTGGCCGTCCTGGTCCATCAGCAGCACCTGGTGGCCGGCGTCCTGCAGCCGCAGGATCAGGGCGGCCGCAGCCTGCAGGGCGCGTTCGAACCCGGGGGAGCTCTGCCAGTGGCGGCCGGCACCGCCGTCCACATCGAACCGCTCGGCGGCGAAGGAGACCGCGCGGCAGTCCAGGACCACCACCGCCCAGGGGTCGTGCGCCCACTCCTCCTGACGCACCATGAGCCGGCCGGTCCTGGCGGTCGCGCCCCAGTGGACGCGGGTCAGCGCATCCCCGTCCCGGTGCTCGCGCACCAGCAGGTCGTCCGGGGCGGCCTGGCTGCCCAGCAGGTCCGCGGCGTCGTGTTCACCGACGCCGGCCCGCAGGACCCGGTCGAGCTCGTCGTCCTCCAGCGGCAGGGGCTCCACCTCGACCCGGCTCGTCCCGGCGACCTGGGCACGGGCCGACCACAGGCCGAAGGGGCCGGACAGACGGGCCAGGGCCGGGCCGACGTCGTACACCCCGCGCTCGCGGGCCCGCCACCGGTAGCCGCCCGGCGGGACGGGAACCGGCCGGCCGCCGGGAAGCGCGTCCACCAGGCCGGGCACCCCACCGTCAAAGGTGACCTGCGTGCTGCCGCCTACCGTCAGCGCTCCGGGCACCGCGGACCGCGTCAGCCGGATGCGCCGGGCCAGCACGGTCCGCACGGCCAGCACCGCACAGGACATCGCCACGACGACGGCCAGGAAGAGGCCCAGCGCGACGGCCTCACGCCGGCCCAGGGCCAGCCCCACCACCACGAGCAGGGCCGCCGCCACGGCCAGGGCCAGTCCGCGCGGCGTCGGCCGGGGAGCGGTCGGGGAGGAGGCGCCCGCGGTGGATCGACGGGACGTACGGGCGGACGTGCGCCGGGAGGGACGGGCGGAGGCCATGGCGGAGGGGATCGTCTCAGAGCGGCTCAGGACATCACGGGCCGGCCGGCACCGGAACCGAGTGCAGGATCCGCTGCGTGGTCGCGTCGGCCTGGGCGGCCTCCTGCGTGGAGCGGCGCCGGAGCATCAACCGGTGCGGGAACACCACGGGCACGACGCCGGCCACGTCCTGGGGCGTGGTGAAGGACCGGCCGCTGATCGCGGCCTCGGCCTTGGCCGCCCGCAGCAGCTGCAGCAGGGACCGGGGGCTCGCGCCGACGAGGACGTCCGGATGCTCGCGGCTGGCACGGCCCAGGTCGATCACGTACCGGGCGACGGCCTCGGAGACGTGCACGCGGGACACCGCCTCGATCATCTGCAGGACCTCCTGCGTGGTGGTCACGGGAGCCAAGCGGTTCACGGGGGCGGAGGAGGGCAACGGCCCCTGGTGGGTGCGGAGCATCTGCAACTCGGCCTCCGGGTCCGGATAGCCCATGGTGATGCGGGCCATGAACCGGTCCCGCTGGGCCTCCGGCAGGGGATAGGTGCCCTCGGACTCCACCGGATTCTGGGTGGCCACCACCATGAACGGCTCCTCGAGCCGGTGGGTGGTCCCGTCCACGGTGACCTGGTGCTCCTCCATGCACTCGAGTAGGGCGGACTGGGTCTTGGCCGAGGCGCGGTTGATCTCGTCCCCGATGACGATGTTGGCGAACACCGCTCCCGGGCGGAACTCGAAGGTGTGACGGTCCTGGTTGAACACCGAGACGCCGGTGACGTCCCCGGGCAGCAGGTCCGGGGTGAACTGGATGCGGTTGACCTTCCCGCCCACGGTCCGGGCCAGGGCCCGGGCCAGCAGGGTCTTGCCCACGCCCGGGACGTCCTCCACGAGCAGGTGCCCGCCGGCCAGCAGGACCAGCAGGGCGGTGCGGACCGCCTGGTGCTGGCCGTCCACCACGGAGTCCATGGCGTTCAGCATCGCCGCCGCGGCGGCCGTCAGCCGCTCACCGCCCGCGGCCCAGGAGTCGTCCTGCTGCGTGCTGCCCCCGGGCCCGTCCTCGTGCCGTTGGCCGGCTCCGTCCTCGTGCTCCTGCCTGGCGGTTGACACGTCCACGGATCCTCCTGCGCTGGTGCGGGTCCCTCGGGAACCCAGCCTACTGGTAGGATGGTCGGCGTTGCCCAGGCGAGGGAGCTTTCAGCTCCGTGATCGACGAGGCTGCCGTACTGCACGGCTGTTTTCCTGCCTGGAAGGCCCGCCGCCACCACCGTGGCCGCGGATGAAGAAGTACAGGAGGAACACCATGAGCGACAACACCAAGATCCAGGTCACCCTGCGCGAGGACTTCGGCAAGGGCGCATCCCGCCAGGCCCGCCGCGACGGGCTGATCCCCGCGGTGGTCTACGGCCACGGCGGCGACCCCGTGCACCTGCTGATGCCGGCCCAGCAGACCTCCCTGGCCGTCCGTAACCCCAACGCCCTGCTGACCGTGGTCCGCGACGGCCAGGAGCACCTGGTGCTGCCGAAGGCCATCCAGCGCAACTTCATCAAGCAGACCATCGACCACCTGGACCTCATCGTCGTTCAGCGCGGCGAGAAGGTCGTCGTGGACGTGTGGGTGCACGTCGAGGGTGAAGCCGCCCCGGGCACCACCTTCAACCTCGAGGAGGCCTCCGTACCGGTGCTGGCCGATGCCACGCAGCTGCCGGAGAGCGTCACCATCAACATCGAGGGCCGCACCGCGGGCGAGCACGTCTTCGGTGCCGATGTCCAGCTGCCCGCCGGCTCCACCCTGGAGTTGGCCGACGACTACGTCATCGCCACCATCTCCGAGCTCACCGTGCAGGACCTGGGCGACACCGAGGGTGAAGGCGCCGAGACCGCGGCCGCTGAGCCCACCGAGGGCTGATTCCTCTCGTGACAACGCAGGATACGGCGCGGGGGGCCGGTGCTCCGGCCTCCCCGTCAGCCTCAGGTGCCTCCACCTGGCTGGTGGTCGGGCTCGGCAACCCCGGGCCCGACTACGCCCGTACCCGGCACAACGTCGGCCAGATGGTCATCGACGAACTGGCCGACCGTTTCGGGACGCGCCTGACCGCGCAAAAGGCGGGCGCCGCCGTCGGGACCGCCCACCCGGCACCCGGCGGGCCCAAGCTCCTGCTGGCCAAGCCGGCCAGCTACATGAACGTGTCAGGGCGTCCCGTAGGCGCCCTGGCGCGGTTCTACTCCGTGACCCCGGCGAACATCATCGTGGTGCATGACGAGCTCGACATCCCCTTCGACGCGCTGAAGCTGAAGATCGGCGGCAGCGAGGGCGGCCACAACGGGCTGAAGTCCATCTCCCAGGTGCTCGGCACCAAGGACTACCTCCGCGTCCGCGTCGGCGTCGGCCGGCCGCCGGGACGTCAGCCCGCCGCCGACTTCGTCCTGCGGCCCTTCAGTGCCGCCGAACGCGAGCTGCTGCCCCTCCACCTGGACCGTGCCGCCGACGCCGTGGTCGAACTGGCCACCGCGTCCCTGGAGCAGGCCCAGCAGAAGTTCCACCCCGCGCCGACGCGCTGAATCAGCGGGCGAGGTCCGCCAGCAGCTGAGCCATGTGCCCGACCGCCGGCTCCAGCACCTCGGCCATGGCCGGGTAGGCGGCATCCTCCCGGCCATAGGGATCCGGTAGGTCGATCGACTCCAGCGAGCCGCGGACCACCGCGCGGTGCCGGGCCAGGTGCCGTGCCAGGGACCGGACCCGCTCGGGCAGGTTCTCAGAAGATCCAGTGCCCGACGACGGCCCGCCCCAGACCGGCAAGGTCCCGTTCTGCAGGGCCTCGGCGGCCGCACCGAACTCGGTCATGGTGAAGGTCCGGTTCAGCGCGCCCGGAGTGTCCCGCAGGACCCGGGCGATGTGGTCCTCGGTGGCCGCGAGGATGAGGTCCGCCCGCTGCACCGTCCGCGGATTGAGCGCTGTGGGGGAGTGGGTGCCCAGCGTCAGCAGGCCGGCGGCGCCCGGAAGCCCGTGGATCTGCCGCGGGACCGTCAGGCGGGGATTGACCTGGGTGCCCGCCGAGATGACCCGGTAGCGGCCGGGCGTCTCCTGCTCCAGCCGCTGGGCCAGCATGTGGTGGCCGTAGGCGGAGCGGCAGATGTTGCCCGTGCACACGAAGAGCACCGTGGCTTGCTGATCGGTCATTCTCTTCAGGGGCCTTTCGCCGGTGACGGGTGCAACTGTCCATGGTAGTGAACGGGGCGGATATCCTCGCATCCACCTCATCCAGCGGACTGATGTCCAGTGCGGTCTCACCGTGCCAGAGGGCCAGATTCGTCGTTCTCTCGGGCGTGGGTATCCATCACTGCAGCGCAACCACGGCGTGGGAGTTCGTCAGATAGCCCCCGCGCTGACCGGACAGACCATGGGACCGGTCTTACGGACACTGCTTGAGGGTCGGCAGTGAATGTCCAAGTGGGTATGCCCGCGATGACGAGATCGGCTCGCCATGACAAGCGTGTTTGACATGAATCGAGAGTGTCAAAGATACTTTCCATATGCGCAACCAGCTCAGGGTGCTACGGACCGATCGGGAGGTTTCCCAGGCCCAGTTGGCCGCTGCCCTCGGCGTCTCGCGCCAGACGATCAACGCGATCGAGAACGATCGCTACGACCCATCCCTGCCCCTGGCCTTCGCCCTGGCTCGATTCTTCGCCCAACCGATCGAGGAGATCTTCCACGATGACCCGAAACCGACCGAGTACTGATGCTGACCTCCGCGACCAAGACAACCTGCCTGCCGATCGCGGGAAATGGTCCGTGTCCGGAATGAACTGGGCCATCATTGCCATCGTCGCCGCCTCCGCGATAATTCGAATGCTCCAGGGGGAACGATGGTTCCAGATCCTCGGGCCGCTGGTGGTGGCCTTCTTCTGGTGGGGCGGGGCGCGCATGGCCCGGTGGCGAGACTCCAAGGACATCGAACGCATCATGGCCTTCGAACCTGCCGACGAGCGGGAAGAGTCAATCTCCCAAATCGGTTTGGCCCCCACCGGTCGATTCGCCCTGTTGTTCCTTCTCGCCCAATCGATCCTGCTGTTCTACCTGGCTCCGCAGATGTGGCCCTACTCCGTGGGCACCTTGGCACTGTTCGGACTCGTCTGGTACTTCGCCACCACCCGAGCCATCCGCCAGGCTTGAATCAATACTGGGGCGGGTACGCCCCTCCGCATGAGAGGCGCAGAACCGGGTTTAAATCCCGCCCTTCTCGGTTACTTGGCCGGAATTCTGCCTTGGAGTGGCAAGGATGAGCTCCAGTTCAAGGCTAGTCCAGGTCGTCTGCCCGACGTGGACGGATACGCGATCGCCGGAGGCCGCGAAACCGAGGGACCTGTAGAGGGGACGCGCCGCGTGATTCCCTTCCAATGACCCTGAATCCCCACCGTCGCGGACGAGCACCTCGCTAGCTACGCGGCCAACCGGCGAGAAGTGACCGGAGGAGGATCCGCTAACGGACACGACAACACCCGCCACAATGGTCCGGTTCAGGCGTCTGGTGGCGGTTCGAGAAACGGGGAAGAGGTCTAGTGGAAGATGTCTCCGGCGGGGAGCCCATGCCCCCTCACACAAGGCTGATCACGCAGGGCTGAATCTCCCGATGTGCCAGCATGGAGGACATGGCCTCCGAAACACCCACACCGTCCGCCGAAGCCGAGAGCACCGTCCCCGAGGCCTACCGGCCGGCCCCGGCCGCCGACGAGGCCTCCGGCCTGCCCGGCGACCACGCCACCGGTGCGGGCGAGACGAAGGTCTCGGGAGCCGGCCGTCGTCGTGAACCGACCGAGGAGAAGTCCAAGCGCCAGCGCCGGCTGGAGTACCCGCCGGCCCCCGAGCCGCTGGGGGTGCCCGTGGTGGACAACCACACCCACCTGGACTTCCGCGACGGCCTGGTCTCCGTGGACGTGCACCAGGCGATGGACGCCGCGGCCGCCGTCGGGGTCGCCGGGGCCATCCAGGTGGGCTGTGACGTGGAGTCGGCGCGGTTTACCATCGAGGCCATCGAGGCCGAGCCCCGGCTGCTGGGGGCCGTGGCCATCCACCCCAACGACGCCGCCCGGCTGGCTTCCCGTGGCCACCTGGACGCCGCGCTGGCCGAGATCGAGACGCTCGCGGCCCATCCCCGGGTGCGCGCCGTGGGGGAGACCGGCCTCGACTACTACCGCACGGGCCCCGAGGGGGTGGAAGACCAGCAGGAGGCATTCCGCTGGCACCTGGACCTGGCGCACCGCCTTGGGAAGGCCGTGCAGATCCACGATCGGGACGCCCATGACGACGTGGTCCGGATCCTCCTGGACACCCCGCAGCGCCCCGACCGGGTGGTGTTCCACTGCTTCTCCGGTGATGCGGACCTTGCCCGGATCTGCAACGAGCAGGGCTGGTACATGTCCTTCGCCGGTCCGGTGACCTTCAAGGCCAATGACGGCCTGCGCGCGGCGCTGGCCGAGGCCCGCGAGGACCTGCTCCTGGTGGAGACCGACGCCCCCTTCCTGACGCCGCATCCCTGGCGGGGCCGCCCCAATGCGCCCTACCTGGTGCCGCTGACACTGCGCGGCATGGCCGAGACCCGCGGGCTGGAGACGGACGTGCTGGCGGCGGCTGTGGCGAACAACACGAGGCGCGTCTACGGGGACTTCTGACCAGCGCTTTCGACTCCCCGTGGTCGCGCCCGAAGGGTCCCGGACACGCACGCCATCGTGATCAGTTTGAGATCTTCGTTATCTTGCCGTTATTGTTGTCCCTCAATTGGCCGGATCGGGCCGTTCAGTGTGCCTGTGCCATCGGCCCTGAAGCCCCGTGACCGGAGATGACAACGTCTGGACGTACATGGCACGAGTGATGAAGGGCCGCCTGGCCAAGGTGATCGCCCAAGTAGCAGCCCTGGCCCTGGTGGTCGGCGGACTGGTGGCCTTCGTGGCCACCCAGCGCGGCGCCGAGGTCACCGCCTCGGAGCAGACCGCCAGCCAAGTCTCCGCCGGGGCCGCCGGTCAGGACGGGACGGCGCCGGGCGAAGGCCTCGGCGAATCCGTCCTCCAGCTGGAGCGCGCATCCCAGGTGACCGTGGACCTGCCGAAGGTGGTCACCGTGACCGCCGGCGGGGAGACCACGACCTTCGCCACCAACGCCGCCACCATCGAACAGGCGCTGTGGGAGAACGAGGTGTCCTTCGATGAGGACGACCAGGTCTCGCCCGCCCTGGACACCGAGATCACCCAGGACGTGGACGTGACCGTCCAGCGGGTGGGCACCAGTACCGAGACCACCTCCGAGGAGGTGCCGTTCGAGACCGTCGAGGTCGAGGACGAGAACCTGGCCGAGGGCAAGACCTCCGTCCTGGCCGCCGGCACCCCCGGCGAGAAGGCCACCACCTGGACCATCACCACCGTGGATGGCGAGGAGACCGACCGCGAGGCAACGTCCACCGAGACCGTGCGCGAACCGGCCGAGCGCCGCATCGCCGTCGGGACCAAGGAACCGGAGCCGACCCGCTCCGCCGCCAGCTCATCGTCGGACTCCGCCGATTCATCTGAGTCGTCCGGCACCTCGTCCGCCTCGCAGGCCAGCGCCCCGACGTCCGGCGTGTGGCAGTCCCTGGCCGAGTGCGAGTCCGGCGGCAACTGGTCCATCAACACCGGCAACGGCTACTACGGCGGCCTGCAGTTCTCGGCCTCCTCGTGGGCCGGTGCCGGCGGCACCCAGTATGCGGCGCTGCCGCATCAGGCCACGCCGGCCGAGCAGATCGCCACCGCCGAGAAGCTGCGGGCCAACGGCGGCTGGGGCCACTGGCCGCACTGCTCCGCCCAGCTCGGCCTGCGCTGAGCGACTGAAGCGCACCGCTGCACCGGCGTCCGCCGGACGCCGTTATCCCCAAGGGCCCGCCATGGCGGGCCCTTGGCGTCTCTTCCCCACGTAGGATGGAATGCGTGACCGCACCCGACGCCCCCCTGCTTTCCGCCGCCGACATCCGGCGCCTGGCCTCGGAACTGGACCTGCGGCCCACCAAGACCCTGGGGCAGAACTTCGTGATCGACCCCAACACCATCCGGCGGATCACGGCCGTCTCCGGCACGGGTACCGGCGAGCACGCCCTCGAGGTCGGCCCCGGCCTGGGATCGCTGACCCTCGGGCTGCTGGACGCCGCCGAGGCCGTCACCGCCGTGGAGATCGACCCGGTTCCCGCCGGCCGGCTGGCCCGCACCGCCGAGGAGTTCCGGCCTGGGGCCGGCCAACGCCTGGCCTTGGTGCTGGCCGACGCCATGCACGTCTCCGCCGCGGAGCTCGAGGCCGCCCGGCCCGCAGCGGCGTCCGGCCCACCCACGGCGCTGGTGGCCAACCTGCCCTACAACGTGGCCGTGCCCGTGCTGCTGCACCTGCTGGCCGAGTTGCCCTCGTTGGAGCACGGACTGGTCATGGTGCAGGAGGAGGTCGCGGACCGGCTCGCCGCCGGACCGGGGTCCAAGACGTACGGGGTGCCCTCCGCCAAGGCCGCCTGGTACGCCTCCGTCCGCAAGGCCGGCACCATCGGCAAGAACGTGTTCTGGCCGGCCCCCAAGATCCAGTCCGGGCTCGTGGCCTTCACCCGGCGCCAGCCGCCCGAGACCACGGCCAGCCGCCAGGAGGTCTTCGCCGTGGTGGACGCCGCCTTCGCCCAGCGCCGCAAGACCCTGCGGGCCGCCCTGTCCGGCTGGGCCGGCTCGCCCACCGCGGCCGAGGCCACCCTGCGGGCCGCCGGAGTCGACCCCCGTGCCCGCGGTGAGGTGCTCGGCATCGAGGACTTCGCCCGCATCGCCGCCCACCGGGTGGACGGCGCCGCCGAGACCCCCACTGAAGGAGCCGGCCTGTGAGCCTTCCTGCCCCCTCGACCACCCGGCTCTTCAGCCACGCGACGGCGCAGGCCCCCGGCAAGGTCAACCTCTCCCTGCGCGTGGGCACCCCGCGCGCGGACGGCTATCACCCGGTGGCAAGCGTCTACCTCGCGGTCTCGATGCTGGAGGAGGTGACGGCCACCCCGCGCCAGGACGGCGAGATCACGGTGACCCTCTCCGAGCAGTCCAGTGCGTTCGTGGATCCGGACGCCATCCCCGTGGACTCCTCGAACCTGGCCGCCCGGGCCGCGCTGCGCCTGCGGGAGCACCTGGGCCGGGATCCGCAGACCCACGGCGTGCACCTGGAGATCACCAAGCAGGTCCCGGTGGCCGGGGGCATGGGCGGCGGATCCGCGGACGCCGCCGCCGCACTGCTGGCCTGCGCCGCCCTGTGGGACGCCGGCCTGTCCCGGCAGGCCCTGGCCGAGATCGCCGCGCCGTTGGGCGCGGACGTGCCCTTCGCCGTGATGGGCGGGGCCGCCGTCGGGCTCGGGGTGGGCGACGAGCTCACGCCCCTGCTGGCCCGCCACCCGGTGCACCTGGTCCTGGTGCCCGCCACCACCGGACTCTCCACCCCGCAGGTCTACGGTCTGCTGGACCAGCTGCGCGAGGAGGGCGGGCTGCCGATGCCCGAGGTGGACCCCGAGGTGGACCCCCACCTCGTCCAGGCGCTGACCTCCGGTGACGCCGAGGAGCTGGCCCTGCTGCTGGCCAACGACCTGCAGGTCCCCGCCGCCACCCTGGTGCCCGAGCTCTCCGAGATGCTGGACGTCGGGCTCGAGGAGGGGGCCCTGGCCGGCCAGGTCTCCGGCTCGGGGCCGACCGTGATGTTCCTGGCCCGCAGCGCGGAGGAGAGCTTCCAGCTGGCCGCCCGCATCGAGGACCGCACCGGGGTGGCCGCCGTGGCCGTCCACGGGCCGGTCCACGGGGCTAGAGTGCTGTAAATGGCTCATCTGCTCGGCGCCGAGAACATCGGCATCTCCTTTGGCACGCGTACCGTCCTCGACTCCGTCTCGATCGGCGTGGACGAGGGGGACCGGATCGGCCTCGTCGGCCGCAACGGGGACGGCAAGTCCACCCTGATGCGCATCCTCGCCGGCCAACAGGATCCCGACGACGGCCGGGTCACCCGCCGCGGCGGCACCACCCTGGGGGTCCTGGACCAGCGGGACGACCTGGACCCGGAGGACACCGTCCAGCGGGCGGTGGTCGGGGACGCGGAGGCCCATGAATGGGCCTCGGACCCCAAGATCCGCGACGTCATGGGCGGGCTGCTCGGCGGACTGGACTGGGGCCGCACCGTCGGCACCCTCTCCGGCGGCCAGCGCCGTCGCACCGCCCTGGCCCGCCTGCTCGCCGGCAGCGACGACCTGATCTTCCTGGACGAGCCCACCAACCACCTGGACGTGGAGGGCGTGGCCTGGCTGGCCGAACACCTCAAGACCCGCTGGCGCGCCACGGACGGCGGCCTGCTCGTGGTCACCCACGACCGCTGGTTCCTCGACGAGGTCTGCACCCGCACGTGGGAGGTCCATGACGCCACGGTGGAGCCCTTCGACGGGGGCTACGCCGCCTGGATGCTGGCCCGCGCCGAGCGGGACCGTGCCGCCGCCGTGATCGAGGGCAAGCGCCAGCAACTGGTGAAGAAGGAGCTGGCCTGGCTGCGCCGCGGCGCCCCGGCCCGCACCTCCAAGCCCAAGTTCCGCATCGAGGCCGCCAACGCCGTCATCGCGGACGTCCCGGAGCCCCGGGACTCCGTCTCCCTCTCCAAGATGGCCACCGCCCGGTTGGGCAAGGACGTCCTGGACCTGGAGGACGTCACCTATTCCGTCCCGGTGCCCGACGGCGGCGGGAGCCGCACGTTGTTCGACGACGTCACGCTGCGGCTGGCCCCCGGCGAGCGGGTGGGGATCGTGGGCGTCAACGGCGCCGGCAAGTCCACGCTCATGCGCCTGCTCGACGGCCAGCTCACCCCGGACTCCGGCCGGATCCGCCGCGGCAAGACCGTGCAGACGGCCATCCTCACCCAGGACGTCACGGAACTCGACGAGGTGCGGCACCTGCGCGTGGCCGAGGTCATGGCCCAGGAGGGCAACTCCTTCCAGGTGGGCGGCAAGGACCTGTCCCCGGGCCAGCTGCTGGAGCAGCTCGGCTTCGGCACCTCCCGCCAATGGACGCCGGTGGCGGACCTCTCCGGCGGCGAGCGCCGCCGGCTGCAGCTGCTGCGCCTGATGGTCGGCTCCCCGAACGTGCTCATGCTGGACGAACCGACCAACGACCTGGACACGGACACCCTGGCCGCGGTGGAGGACATGCTGGACGGCTGGCCCGGCACCCTGGTGGTGGTGTCCCACGACCGCTACCTGCTCGAACGCGTCACCGACCACCAGCTGGCCCTGCTCGGTGACGGGCAGATCCGTGACCTGCCCGGGGGCGTGGAGCAGTACCTGCAGCTGCGCGCGGCCCAGGAGGCCGGCGGGACCGGTTTCGGTGGGACCGGCACGGGCACGGGCGGTACAGGCGCTGGCGGTCCTGGGGCCGGCGTCGGGAAGGCCGGTGAGGGAGCCGCCGGGCAGGACGGCGTCAGCGAGGCCGAGAAGCGGGCCGCCCGCAAGGAGGCCGCCAAGCTGGAGAAGCAGCTGGCCCGGATGACCCGGGAGGAGGCTGCGCTGCACGAGCGGATGGCTACCCTGTCCGCAGCCGGCGACTTCGGTGCCCTGGCCGAGGCCAACGCCCAACTGCAGGACCTGCACCAGCGCAAGGACGAGGCCGAGATGGCCTGGCTCGAGGCCGGTGAGATCGCCGAGGGCTAGACCGGCTCCTCCGTCCTGGCGGCTCGGGCCAGCTGCCGGCTGACACCTGCCTGCCCGCCGAGTCTGCACGGGGCCGGACACTGTGGAAGAATAAGTTGCTGGTCCCCGCGATGGGTCATCGCTGGCCGGTCCGCCCTGGTGTAACGGCAGCACGCCAGCCTTTGGAGCTGTGCAGTATAGGTTCGAATCCTATGGGCGGAACCACGCGTCGCCGTGCCGCCCACGGCGCGGACGCCTGCCTCTCTGTCGGAGAGCTGTCGGGAGAGGCGTCAGGGAAAACTGGCTGATGCATCGTCCTGGCCCGATGTCAAGGGTTAAGTCTGAGGGTTGAATTCGCCCCGGCAGGCCGCATTCCCGTGGACGAACCTTCCACTCCACACCGGCGCTCCATAGTATGTGGTGGCTAGAGGCATCCCCGCCCCTTGACCGCCGTTCACCCGGCGGTCCGTCCGGATCCCCCTCCGGATGGTCAGTACTGAACCGGAAGCTCACAGCATGCAGCCGTCTCCCATCCCGTCCCCGTCCATCGCGCCCAAACGGCTCGTCACCGAACCCCCTTCGGTCGAGCAGGACCAGCCCCGACGTCCCGGCCCCACACCGGGAATCCACCTCACCGGACGGTCGGTGTCCGTTGCCGTGGCCATCCCCGACCTGGCACCGCTCGACCTCTCCTGGCTCGACCCGGGAGCAGACGGACGTTGGATGGAATCCCCAGACGAGGCGACCCGGGCTCTCGGTAGCATCCTCACCGGCCACGGGGCCGGCGGGGCGATCGTGACCGGCGAACTCGGTGATCGCCGCGAGACCATCGAATCAGCGCTTTCAGGGGTCAGCCCGGACCGCTCGGTCTTCCGGCTCCATGGCAGCCCTTTCGCGGCGACCACCCCGTACGGAGCCCTGGCCATCCTGCTCTCGGGATTGAACGAGGCTCCCCCGGCGCACATCCACGGCATGGTCCGCGCCCTGGCGGACTATCTGGGATCGCCCGGAGGTCAGCCGGCCATCGTGATCGTGTCCCAGGCGGATCAGATCGACCCGGACACCATCACCGTCCTGGCACAGCTGTCCCAGATCAACCGCATCACCCTGGTCGTGCACTGCGACCGGCCGACGGAGGTTCCCGTCGACCTGGCGGCCCTGCGTCGCTTGGGGACCCTGACCGGGATCACAGTCTGGCCGCTGACCCCCACGGCGAGTCACGGTCTGCTCGAAGAGGTGCTCGGGGGAACCGTGTCCCGCTTCGCCTCGACCGTGCTGTGGCAGCACAGCTCGGGATCCGTCCACCGGTTGCGGCAGCTGGCCCGGGACTGCGTGGTCTCCGGGAAGCTGCGGCGGATCGACTCCAGTTGGGTCCTCGCCCCGGGAGCGCTGCCCCGCTCCACCTCGGGAGGGGCCTCGACCGCGGTGCTGCGTGACCTGCCGGTGCGCCACCGAGCTCTGCTGGAGATGCTCGCGATCTGCGGGCCCATGCGCGTCGCTGACCTCATCCACACGGGCTTCGCCGCCGAACTGGACGACCTCGAGGAGGACGGGGTGCTCGAGATCAGGAACGACCACAGCGGTCGGCTGGCCCTGGTCACCTCCGTCCAGGCGGCCGAGATCCTGGCGGCCATCGAGCCGGACCGTCACCGCGAACTGGCCAGTACGCTCGAGGCCCTCGACCCCGGATACCTCAGCGTGATCCGAGCGGCCCAGGACCTGGTGGCCATCGGCGACGCCGAGGGTGCCATCTCGCTCTTCTCCGAAGTCGACCGAGCCTCGGAGAGCCGCCCGCGGGCCTCCCTGGCGACGGGCAGGATCCACCTGGCCTGGGCAGAGTCACAGGCACGGGCCGTGGTGGGAGACCTGGACGGCGCCGAAGCCGTGATCCGCCGATCCCCGGAACAGTCCTCCGCCGTGCTCGGTGTCCAGGCCGCGGCACTGTCCGTTGCCCGCGGGGACCTCCGCGAGGCCTTGTCTCGTTTGGAGACGATCTCCGCCGACCACTGTCCGGAGCTGCTCGACGCCGGCGGGGCGTTCTTCACGGGCGAGGCCGTCCACTTCCGCGCCAGGTCCGTGCGTGCCGAAGCGCTGGCCATGGCAGACGACCAGGCCGGTGCCCTCGACCTGGTGGTCTCGGTGGACCGGGAACTCGCCGGATTCCGGACCCTCGGGATCATCAATGACGTGCTCAGCCCCTACGAGCGGGCAGTGGTGGCGGACTCCATGCTGACCGTGCTGCTGACCTGCGGCCAGACCCAGCGATGCCGGGAACTGGCCGAGGCCATCCTGGCCGGCAGGCATGGAAACCCCCATGCGGTGTTGTATGCCGACCTCGTCATCGCCGCCCTGGACGCCATGACCGGTCTCCGTGATCGAGCCGCACTGGGGGCCTCACACGCGGCAGCCCAACTGGAGGTGGCCGGCCGACCCCAGGACCTCCAGTTGGCGCTGGCCATCCAGGCCTATTGCGCCACGGACCGGAACGACCCGTCCGGAGTGGACGCCTCGCGACTGCTGGACGCCCGGGCGGAGGGCCATCCTCGAGCAGCGGCGGCCTCATCCCTGGGACGGCTCGGTTGGTTGGCCGAACTGTTCCTGGCCTGGTCCACGGGCGAGATCCACTCCAACCGGGCGCGGACAGCGAGGATCCTGGCACTCGCGGACCGGGCCGCCACGGACGGGCTCTACGCCGTGGAGTTCTACGCGGTGGCCAGCGCCTTCCAGTTCGGCGAGACCCGGCTGGCACCGCGGCTCGCCGAGACGGCTGCCAGCACCCAGACGCTGACCTCCGGACCCAGTCTGCTGATGGCCCGCTCGGTGCTCGAGGACGATCAGGACCTGCTGTACCGGGCCCTGGAACAGCTGGCGGGAGCGGGATACGCGGCGCACTTCGAACGAATCAACTCGCCTTTGCTGAAGGACCTGCCGCAGGCCCAGATGCGGCGACTGGCTGAGACGGCGGCCGCCGCAGGGCGCAGGGGCGGCGCGGAGACCGAGGACCCGGCGGGAGAGCCGGACTGGATGGTTGAGCTGACCCGCCGGGAGAAGGAGATCTCGCGGCTTGTGGTGGCAGGCAAGAGCAATGCCATGATCGCCCGGATCAGCGGTATCTCCATCCGGACGGTGGAAGGACACCTGTACCAGATCTACGCCAAGCTCCAGCTCAAGGGCAGGGCCGAACTGACCCGCCTGGCTGCGGCGCACGCCCCGCAGCGGAACGCATCATGACGGCAGCGGCCCCGGGGCGGCGGGTCCCTCCGCGGACCCTGCCGCGCAGGACGCCGGAGGTCGAGATCCTGGTGGACATCCTGCAGGGCGACCGCTTCGCCGGTGCCGTGATCCTCGGCGGACCCGGTATGGGCAAGTCCTCCCTCGTCCAGACCGCACTGGAGATCAGCGGACGCACGGCGGACGTGCAGACCGTCCAATGCAGTCCCAACCTGCGCGAGGTGCCGTACGGCGCCCTGACACCGCTGCTCGCCGATCTGCCCGAGCTGACCACCCCCGTGGAGGTGCTGCGCGCCCTGCAGCAGTTCGGACAGGACCCCGTGATCGTGGTGGTGGACGTCCAGCACCTCGACGCTGCCAGTGCCTTCGTGCTGGCGCAGCTCGTGCAGAACCGGGCCGCCACTCTGCTGACGATCGGGACCGGCTCGCTGAGCCGCGAATCAGGCATCGCGGCCCTGGCGGACACCGGGGTGCTGAGCACCATACACCTGGAACCCGCTGATCTGAACCAGGTCCGGCGGCAGTGCACGGGGGTGCTTGACGGGCCGTTGACCGAGGCCGCCGTGCGGACCATCCACGGGATGACCGGTGGCAACCCCCGGCTGATCAACGCCTACCTGGCCTCCGCCCATGACCAGGGGATCCTCGTGCGGACTCCGAAGGGGGCGGCGCTCCCGGGGAGGTCGGCACCGTGGATGCTGCTGCGGGCCGCACCGGATCCGGACGGACGGCTCATCGACACGGTGGAGGCCATGCACGATTCCCTGCTGCCGGGCGAACGCGAGACACTCGATCTGGTGGCCCTGGCCGGGTGGGCTCCGCGGTCCCTCCTGCGGACGGTGGCAGGGGAGCACGTCCATGACCTGCTCGACGCCGGCTTCCTCCGCGAGGGGAAGTCCTCGGACACAGTGGGCCCGGCCGCGGCCATCCATGCCGAGGTGCTGCGGACCCGCATCCCGCCGGGGCGCAGTTACGAGTTGTACAAGAGGTGGCATGCGGCGGGCGGCAATGCAGCAGAGCACCGGACCGCCCGCAGCGTCCTCTGGGCGCTGGAATGCGGACAGCCCGTGCCGCTCAGTGAGATCATGGACGCCGGCTACCGCGCCCTGATGGCCAAGGACTGGCCCACCGCCCGCGCCATGGCCCCCCTCCTGTCCGAGTCACAGGATCCACGGGCGGCCCTGCTCGTGTCCGAGCTCATGCTCGTGGGCGGACGGACCTGGGCGGCCAGCACGGAGCTTGAGGAACTGACGGTCCGGACCACGGATCTGAACCTCAGGTTGGAGGCTCTCAGCCTGATGGCCCTGAACCGGGTGCGGACCGGGGATGCGGCCAACCCCTGGGCCGCCCTGCCCGCTTTGATGGCCGAGCTCCGGGAGCGGTTGCCGCAGCACACCGTCACCCCGCCGTCCCTGGCCACGCTGGTGGACATGCTGGTCCATGACGCCGTCCACCTGCACCGGCCCGAACTGCTGGAGCAGGCCCAGCTCCTGGTGGACGACCCGCAGACCACGGACTTCACCCGGGCCATCATGCTGCTCATGCAGGCTGATGCCCACGCCATGGCCGGACAACCGGATGCGGCCATCCCGGCCGCGGAGCGGGCCTTCGAGCTGGCGGCCACCGTCCCCGTCTTCTCCGCCCGGTTCGGGCTGGACGCGCTGGTGTACCTAGTGCTCGCCTACACCGCCGCCGGATACACGGACCGGGCCAGGGCTGTCCTGCAGGGCCAGCTGGGCCTGTTACCACGCCAGTGGCATGAGCGGTCCGGCACCGTCCTGATCCTGCAACACCTGGTCGAGACGGGCGACGGGGCGCCGGTGCAGGCCTCCGCGTGGCTGGAGGACGCCGTTGTTGAGCTGCGGCACCACGATCCCGTCCAGATGCTCCCGCTCGCCGAGGCCCTGCTGGCACCGCAGCGGGCCGCCGTCACCGTGGGCCTGCCCAGTCCCACCGCCGAGGAGCGTGCCGCGGGAACGCCCTGCGGCCCGGAGAGCCGCTGGCTGATGTCCCTGGCCGTGTTCAGCATCGCCGAGGACCGCAATCCGGATGCCGCGGACGAGGGACCACCGCTGTGGCGCCGGATCCTCGATGACCCTCGGCTGAAGCAGGACCCTGTCATCCGGCGGGAGGTCCTGTTCAGCCTCATCCTGCTGCGGGACCCCGTGGACCTGGACGAGGCCCTGCTTGAGGAACTGCACGGCATCGCCACGGTCACGCAGGGGCCGCGTTCAACGGCCATCGCCCGGGCACTGGACCCGTCCCTGGCGCGGGACCCGCGGGGACTGGCGGAGGCCGCCGAGGAGACGGCTGCCTCAGGGGCGCTCCTGCCGGCGGCGCTCTGCTGGTCCCGGCTGATCCTGCTCCACCACCGGGCCGGCGACCTGCGCCGCCGGGGGGAGGCACTGCGGCGGCTCAAGCACCTGCAGGTCCGGTCCGGGCTCGACTTCCCGCCGTACATCGCCGGGGCCCTGGCTCTGGGCGAGCTGACCGCACGCGAACAGGAGATCGTGGACCTGGCCGCCCAGGGACTGAGCAACGCCGCCGTGGCAGAGAAGCTCTTCGTCTCCCAACGGACCGTGGAAGGACACCTGTACCGGGTGTTCACCAAGCTGGGCATCGCCGACCGATCCGAGCTGCGGGACCTCCAGTTCTGAATCGCAGCACGAGCGCGTCCGGATTCCGGACCACCTGAGGCACCTGCCCCCACCTGAGGGGCGGGTGCCTCTCTCATGGGCGGCCGGACCAGTGTGGCCGGCGTCATTCCACGTGGGGGCCGGGTACTCGTAGGGAGCGGGCGGGTGTACCGCACGCGGTCCACGGAAGCGAATCGAGTAGGCCGCTACGGGTGTGGGGCAGGGGCTCCCGAACCTACGCTCAAGGTGTCCGAACGGCAGGCCATCCCCGGCCCGCCTGAACGGTCACCGTCCGTCGCCACGCTCATGGGTGGCTCCCGCACCAACCCCCGGTGGGAGATCCGATGCAGTACTCCGTTGCCGCCGCGCGCCGGCATGGGCCTGGGATGTGATCATGTCCCACGCCACCGAACGCTTGATCGCCCCGCACCACCCCGCCGCCGGCATGGCACCCGGGTCTCGACGCTCGTCCCTGCGGATCGCCGTTCGCGCCATCCGCCCCTTCCGCACCCTCTGGGGAATCGGGCCCGCCGGCAGACACAGCATCGCGGCCCCTGGCGGCACCGTGGACGGGCCGGCCGCGCTCCAACTGACCGGCACCGTCCCGTCCACCTACTGGCGGGACCGCTACCGGCGCAGCGTGCTCGTGACCGACGTGGTCCTGGTCGTCCTGGCCACGGCTGTGGGCGGTCAAGTCTCCGCACTGGCCTTCACGGACCCGGACCGGCCCGCCGTGGTGGTGGCCGGCGTCGTGGCCCTGCTGTGGGTGGGCATGCTGCAACTGTTCCGGACACGCTCGGCACGGAGCATGGCCGTGGGGGCGACCGAGTACAAGCGGGTCCTCGATGCCACCGCGGCGACCGCCGGCCTCTACGCGATCCTGGCCCTGCTGGTGGGCGGAACAGGCGGCAGGTACTTCCTGCTCATCGCCTTCCCGGCCGGGCTGGCCGGACTGCTGGCGGGGCGGTGGCTCTGGCGTGTGTGGCTGCACCGGCAGCGCATCCACGGCTGCGCGCTGTCCGACGTCGTGGTGGTCGGCCAACCGGCCGACGTGCAGTACGTGCTGCGCCAGATCGAGCGGAAGTCCGGTGGCGCCTACCGGGTGGTCGGGGTGGTCCTGGACGGGGAGGCCACGTCTGAGGACGAGGAGAAGACCTCCCTCGCCTCCGGTCACGCCCCCAGTTTCCTCGGCGCCCACCACGTCACCTCCGCCGTGGCACGCCTGCACGCCGACGCCGTGATCGTGGCCGGGGCGCTGACCGGCGGGAACCAGGCCCTCCGTGATCTCGGCTGGTCCCTGGAGGCATCCCGGGCCGAGCTGATCCTGGTGTCCTCGCTGACCAACGTGGCCGGCCCGCGGATCAGCGTCCGCCCCGTGGAGGGACTGCCGCTGATGCACGTGGAGCAGCCCACCTTCGACGGCGGACGCCACCTGGTCAAGCGCACCATGGACATCGCCGTCTCCGCCGTGGCGCTGCTGCTGATGCTGCCCCTCTTCGGGGCCCTGGCGTTGATGATCCACCGGGACTCTCCCGGAGGGGTGCTCTTCGCCCAGACGCGCACCGGGCGCCGTGGGACGCCGTTCCGGATGTACAAGTTCCGCACCATGAGGGCGGACGCCGAGAAGCAGAAAGCCGCGCTCGCCCTCACCAATGAGGGCGCGGGGCCGCTGTTCAAGCTGAAGGACGACCCCCGGGTCACCCGCATCGGCACCCGGCTCCGGCACCATTCGCTGGACGAGCTGCCGCAGTTCTGGAATGTGCTCAAGGGGGACATGTCCCTCGTCGGCCCCCGGCCCCCGCTGCCGGACGAGGTGGCTGCGTATGCCGGCCACGAGGGCCGCCGGCTGTTCATCAAGCCCGGACTCACCGGTCTGTGGCAGATCAACGGCCGCTCCAACCTGGGGTGGGACGAAAGCGTCCGCCTCGATCTCTACTACGTCGAGAACTGGTCCGTCACGGGCGATCTGCAGATCATGTGGCGCACCTTCAAGGTCATGATCCAACCCGAAGGAGCGTACTGATGAGTATCGCCGCCGATTCCACCGTCAACCCCGCCCTCCGCGTCGCCGTCATCGGCGCCGGCTACTGGGGCCCCAACCTGGCCCGGAACTTCGCCATGAGCTCCGACTGGGAGCTGGTCGCCATCTGTGACATGGACCGCGAGCGGGCCGAGGAGCTGGCCCGGAAGACCGGCGAGCCGGCCGTGGTCACCTCCGTGGACGAGCTGCTCGCCGAGCACGAGGTGGACGCCGTGGCCATCGCGACGCCGGCCCGCACCCACTTTGGCATCGCCATGCAGGCGATCGCGGCCGGCAAACACGTGGTGGTGGAGAAGCCCCTGGCGGACACCACCGAGCGTGGCCGCGAGATGGTGGAGGCCGCCCGTGCCGCCGGAACCGTCCTGATGGCCGACCACACCTACTGCTACACCCCGGCCGTGCTCAAGATCCGTGAGCTCATCGCCTCCGGCGAGCTGGGTGAGATCCTCTACGTGGACTCGGTCCGCATCAACCTGGGCCTGGTCCAGCCGGACGTGGACGTCTTCTGGGACCTGGCCCCGCATGACCTCTCCATCCTGGACTTCATCCTCCCGGGCGGCCTGGAACCGGTGTCCGTCTCGGCCCAGGGGGCTGACCCGCTGCGCTCCGGGAAGTCCTGCGTGGGCTACCTGTCCCTGCCGCTAGCCAACGGCGCGCTGGCCCACGTCCACGTCAACTGGCTGTCCCCGACCAAGATCCGGCAGATGGTGATCGGCGGCAGCAAGAAGACCCTGGTCTGGGACGATCTGAACCCGCAGCAGCGGCTGAGCGTCTTCGACCGGGGCGTGGACCTGGGCCGCCAGGAGCAGGTGTTCGGGGACGCGGCCTCCCGCAAGGGCGCGGCCATCTCCTACCGCCTGGGGGACACCTGGTCCCCGGCGCTGTCCGAGTTTGAGCCCCTGGGCCTGATGGTCACCTCCTTCGCCGAAGCCATCCGCAAGGACCAGCCGGCGCCCACCGACGGCAGTTCCGCGCTGCGGGTGCTCGCCGTACTGGAGGCCGCCAGCGCCTCCCTGGCCGCCGGCGGGGCGAAGGCCCTGCTGGGCGGGGGCATCTCCTCTGATGCCGCCAAGAACACAACGATGGAGTCTGCACTGTGAAAACTGTCCAATCCACTGACACGAGCATCCTTGACGGTGCCCGGATTGTCGTCACCGGCGGAGCCGGCTTCATCGGAAGCCACCTCGTGGATGCGCTCCTGAGAGACCGGACTCCGGCCGCCGTCACGGTGGTTGACAATCTCGCCAACGGGTCAGAGGGCAACGTGCAGCACTGGCATGGCGACGACAGATTCGCGCTGAAGGTCGCCGATGTCCGGGACAGAGAGGCGATGGACGCCGTCTGTACTGGTGCCGACGTCATCTTCCACCTTGCCTGCCTGGGCGTTCGGCACAGTCTCCATTCCCCTGAGGAGAACCATGCAGTCAATGCCGAGGGGTCCCTGACCGTCGGCTTGGCTGCCCGCGACGCCGGGGTTCGACTCCTCGTTCACGTCAGCAGCAGCGAGGTTTTCGGCACAGCCCAGTACGCGCCCATGGATGAGCGCCATCCGACCTGGCCGGAAACGGTGTACGGGGCAGGCAAGCTCGCCGGTGAGGCGAATTCCCGGGCCATGTACCGGACATACGGCGTACCGACCATTGTGGCCCGCCCCTTCAACACCTATGGACCGCGGAGCCACCACGAGGGTGACAGTGGCGAGATCATCCCACGCACGATCGTCCGGCTCCTGGGAGGAACAGCTCCGGTGCTGTTCGGCAACGGGGAGCAGACCCGGGATTTCATGCATGTACTCGATACAGCCGCTGGTCTGATGGCCTTGGCCGAGTGCGGAGGGGCGGTGGGCGAGACCGTGAATCTCGGCACGGGGCGGGAGGTCAGTATGCGAACCCTGTGCGACCTCATCTCGGAGGCCGTGGGACGCTCCGACCTCGTGCCCGAGGTGCTGCCGGATCGCCCAGGTGATGTCCGCCGGCTCATCGTGGACAACCGACGAATGACCGAGTTGACCGGGTGGCGCCCCACCCAGGACTTCTCGGCTGGCATCAGCGATCTGGTCGAGTGGTTCCGCACCTGCGGCAAGAGTCCGGACGAACTGCTGGATCAAGTCTCAGCAACCAACTGGTCTGGGGAGTCGGTGCCGACGTGAGCAACCGGATTGATGTGATGAAGCCCTGGCTGGGCCCGGAGGAGACCGAAGCCGTCTCCCGGGTCATCGCCTCGGGCTGGGTCGCCCAGGGGCCCCGGACCGTCGAGTTCGAACGGGCCTTCAGCACGGCCCACGGGGTGTCCCACGGTGTGGCCACCTCCTCCTGCACCACCGCCCTGCACCTGGCCCTGCTCGTGGCGGGGGTGCAGCCCGGCGACGATGTCATCGTCCCCTCCTTCTCCTTCATCGCCACGGCCAACGCGGTGACCTATGTGGGAGCCCGTCCGGTGTTCGCGGACGTGGACCTGCTGACCGGCAACGTGACCGCCGAGACCCTGGACGCCGTGCTGACCCCCCGGACCACGGCCGTGATCGCCGTGGACCAGGGCGGCGTCCCCGTGGACCTGGACCCGATCCGGACCCTGTGCGACCGGCATTCCCTGGCCCTGGTCGAGGACGCCGCCTGCGGCGCGGGCTCCACCTACCGCGGATACCCCGTGGGGGTGGGGGCCGATGTGACCGCCTGGTCCTTCCACCCGCGCAAGCTGCTCACCACCGGGGAGGGCGGCATGCTCACCACGGACAACCCCGAGTGGGCCGCCCGCGCCCGGCGACTGCGGGAGCACTCCATGGACGTGTCCGCGGCCGAGCGGCACACGTCCGTGCTGCCCGTCCAGGAGGGCTACCCCGAAGTGGGGTTCAACTTCCGGATGACGGACCTGCAGGCGGCCATGGGCCTGGTCCAGCTGGGCAAGCTCCCGGAGATGGTCCGCCGGCGCCGTGCCCTGGCAGAGGACTACCGGGCCGTGCTGTCCACGCTGGCCGGGCTGCGTTACGTCACGGACCCGGAGTACGGCACCTCCAATTTCCAGTCCTTCTGGATCGAGGTCCTGCCCGACTTCCCGCTCAACCGCGAGGAACTGCTCGAGTGGCTGGCGGCGGATGGGATCTCCGCCCGACGGGGGATCATGGCGGCCCACCGCCAGGGCGCCTACGCCGGGCACTCGGGCCGGGTCAGCCCCCTGCCCATGACCGAGAGGCTCACCGACAACACGCTGATCCTGCCGGTGTTCCACTCCATGACCGAGGAGGAGCACCGCCGGGTGACCTCGAGCCTCAGGGCCGCCGCGGAGTCACCGCGCAACACCCGCCACCGCTCCACCAGCACGGGGAGCCGATAGCCATGACACGCATCCTGCTGGTGGCCGCCAGCGGCCTGGCGCGCGAGACGCTGGCGTCCATCCGGTCCTCGGGCCGGGACACGGTGGTGGGCTTCCTCGATGACGACGAGGCGCTGCACGGCACCGTCCTGGACGGTGTCCCCGTGCTCGGGGGCCTGGACGAAGCGGCCAGAGGCCGGGAGAAGCTGCTGCTGTGCGCCGGCCAGGGCCGTAGCCGTGCCGCCATCGAGGCCCGGTTGGCCGGGCTGGGCGTGGATGTGGGGCGCTATGCCACCCATGTGCACCCCTCGGTGGTGATCGGCGGAGGCAGCCGGATCGGAGCGGGGTCCATCCTCCTGGCCGGCTGCGTGCTGACCAGTGATGTCACCCTGGGCCGCCACACGGTGCTGATGCCGCGCACCGTGCTCACGCATGATGACGTCCTCGCCGACCACGTCACCTGTGCGGCCGGCACCACGCTGGCCGGCCGGGTACACGTGGGCTCCCGCGCCTATCTCGGCATGCAGTCATCCGTCCGGCAGGACGTCCGGGTGGGGGAGGACGCCGTCATCGGGATGGGGGCCGTGGTGCTGCAGGACGTCCCGGACGCCCAGACCTGGGCCGGAAACCCGGCCGGACCGCTCCGCAGAACGGAACCGGCCGGCGTCGTGGGCCAGAGCCCAGGCGCCCACGCCAGTCTTCGCACCCTGAAAGGAACCGCGTCATGAGGATCCTGATCTGCCCCCACCAGCTCGGCATGGGCGGAAGCCAGCTGAACGCGATCGAGATGGCCTCGGCCATGCGGCACTACGGCCACGAGCCGATGATCTACTCAGCCCCCGGCGTTCTCACGGAGCTGCTGCGGGACAGCGGCCTCGAGTGGGCCGAGGCCCCCGCCCCGGACGTTCCGGGACTGGGATGGTCCCGGCGGCTGGAGGAGATCGTCCGGGAGCGCCGCATCGAACTGATCCACGCCTACGAGTGGCGGCCCTGCCTGCAGGCGGCCTTCGGCGCCGGGCGGCAGGTCCCCCTGCTGATGTCCGTCATGTCCATGGACGTGCCCCGGTTCCTGCCCACCCACGTGCCCCTCGTCGTCGGGACCCCGGAACTCCACCAGCGGATGCTGGACCAGGGCCGCCGGGCCCACCTGCTGGAACCGCCCGTGGACATGGACCGGTACCGGACCACGGACATCGCCGCCGCCCGCGCCCGGTTCGGCATCCCGGACGGCGCCCTGGTGATCTCGATCGTCTCGATGCTCACCACGGCCCTCGAGAAGCTCCAAGGCGTGCTGGAGGCCATCCGCGTGGTGGACCGGATGGCGGCAACGCGTCCGGTGCGCCTGCTCATCGCCGGGGACGGAGAGGGTCTGCAGGCCGTTCAGCGGCGGGCGGCGGCCGTCAACGCCCACCACGGCTGGACCGTGGTGCAACCGGTGGGCTTCCAGCTGGACGCCTCCCCGGCCTACGAGGCAGCGGACATCGTACTGGGCATGGGATCCTCCGCCATCAAGGGACTGGCCCACGCCAAGCCGCTCGTGGTCCACGGCGAGGCCGGATTCTGGCGGAACCTGGACGAGACCACCGCGGCAGGCTTCCTGCACAGCGGCTGGTACGGGCGGGGCGGGGCCGGCATCCGCGACTTGACCGGGGCGTTGGAGTCCCTGGCGGAGTCGCCCGCGCGGCGCCGGCAGTTGGGCGCCTTCGGCCGGGACCTCGTGGCCACGCGCTATGACTTCGACCGGGCCGCCGAGCACCTGGCCGCCCTGTACGTGGACACGGTCCTGGGCCGGCCGCCCCGAGCGGCTGTGGCCCGGTCCCTCGCACGTTCCGCGGCCACCAGCGCCCGGTACTTCACCTCCATGCGCTTCGGGTCCGTGGTGGACCGCGAACAGTGGGCCCGGGAAGGAGCCATCGCATGAGCGACATGGCCATCATCACTCCGTCATACCGTCCCGATTTCAGCCTCTTCCAACGGCTCCACGAATCGGTAGTCAAGTACACCGAAGAAGACGTGATGCACCACATCATCGTCCCGAGCACCGATGCAGAAATGTTCCGGTCCATCGTTTCGCCACGCCTGGTCGTGTGGACCCATCAGGATGTCCTGCCTCCAGGGCTGAAATCCACGGACCGGATTGCCGCCGGGATGCGTCGGCTGCCGATCGTGCCGTCACGCATCAATTGCGCGGCCATCAACTGGCACCGACCGTGGATCCCCGTACGAGGGTGGCTCTTGCAGCAGATCTTGAAGCTGGCCATCGGCAGCCGTGTCAAGGAACGAGTTCTGCTGTTCCTCGACTCGGATGTGGTCCTCGTCCGTCCGGTGTTCAGCCGGACCTTTATCGACGAACAAGGGGCCGTCCGGCTGTACGGAAAAGCCAATGCCATTACTCCCGAGATGGAACGCCATTACCAATGGAGCCTGGCCGCCCATGAGATTTTGGGTTTGCCGTGGTTGGACGAGGGAATGTACCCGGATCACGTCGCCGGGATCGTTTCATGGGATCGGGAGGTGCTTCGCCGATGCCTACTCCGGGTCGAAGAGGTGGCAGGCCGTCGCTGGGAACAAGTCATTGCCGAACGTCGTCACTTCAGTGAGTGGATGCTCTATGGGACCTATGTGCGTCACTTCGGGTCCGACCAGGAAAAGGGATTCCAACGAGAATCGACGCTTTGCCACAGCTACTGGTCACAGACGCCCATGACTTCCAAGGAAGCTCTGGAGTTCTCGGAGGGATTCACGAATGAGGATGTAGCGGTCCATGTGCAATCGAAATCAATGACAGACCAGGACACGTTTCGCATCGTCCTGGAGCGAGTGGGAGAGGAAGAACTTGGATGACGGGATTGGTCGAGGTGACAACAACTCATGGGGGCTCTCTAGAGACCGCGCCTCCAAGGCCGACATCCATCCCCTTCGTGGACCTCGGCGCCCAGCAGCGCGAGATCGACGCCGAGGTCCAGGCCGGCCTGCGCCGCGTCTTCGACACGACGGCCTTCATCGGCGGGCCGGACGTCGAAGCGTTCGAGAAAGAGTACGCCTCCTACCTCGAGGTCTCCTCGTGCGTGGGCGTCGGCAACGGCACGGACGCCCTCGAACTGGCGCTGCGGGCCGCCGGGGTCGAGCCGGGGGGAGAGGTCATCCTCCCGGCGAACACCTTCATCGCCACCGCTGAGGCCGTCAGTCGGATCGGCGCGGTGCCCGTGCTGGTGGACGTGGACCCGCAGTACCTGCTGATCGACCCCGAGGCGGCGCTCGCCGCCATGACGGAGCGCACCCAGGCCGTCATGCCGGTTCATCTGTACGGCCAGACGGCGTTCGTCGAGCGGATCCGTCCGGAAGCCGAGCGGGCCGGCGTCGTGATCATCGAGGACGCCGCCCAAGCCCAGGGTGCCTTCCGGCACGGGCGGATGGCCGGGAGCCTGGGTCTGGCGGCCGGCACCAGCTTCTATCCGGGAAAGAACCTCGGCGCGGCCGGGGACGCGGGTGCCGTGGTGACCAATGACCCCGAGCTCGCGGCCCGCGTGCGGGTGCTGGGCGAGCACGGCAGCCCGTCCAAGTACCGGCACAGCACGGTCGGCATGAACTCCCGCCTGGATACAGTCCAGGCCGTGGTGCTGCGGGCCAAGCTGGCCCGGCTGGACCGGTGGAACGAGGGCCGCCGGGCCGCTGCGGCCCGGTACGCGGAGCTGCTGCGGCCCTTGGCCGATTCCGGTGACGTGTGGCTGCCCACCGCGGCCCACGGCAACCACCACGTGTGGCACCTCTACACCGTCCAGCTCGAGAACCGAGACGCCGTGCTGGAGGCCCTGCGCGCCGCGGGGATCGGGGCCGGGGTGCACTACCCCGTCCCCGTGCACCTCACCGGCGCCTACGAGCACCTGGGCCTGACCCGGGGAGCCTTTCCCGTCACGGAGGCCGCGGCGGACCGGCTGCTCTCCCTGCCGATCTTCCCCCACATCACGGCGGAGCAGCAGGAACGCGTCGTGACGGCCCTGGACCAGGCCATCGGCCGCAGCCGATCGACATCCGTGGCGACACCATGAGGATCATCGTCTGCCCGCATGACATGGGCATGGGGGGAAGTCAGCTCAATGCCCTTGACCTGGCGGCAGCGGTCCGGGACCGCGGCCACCACGTCATGCTGTACGCCGCACCCGGGCCCCTGATGGACCGGGCACACGTCCTGGGCCTGGACCTGACCCTGTCCAACACCGGTCTGCGCCTTTCGACGGGCTGGGCGGCCGGGCTGGTGCGGCTGGCGCGCTCGTGGCGGGCCGACGTGGTGCACACCTACGAGTGGGCTCCGTCCATCGGGGCATCCTTCGGGGCCCACGGCCTCTTCGGCGTCCCGCAGGTCATGACCGTGCTGTCCATGGAGGTTCCGCGGTTCCTGCCGCGGCACCTGGACCTGGTCGTCGGGACGCGGCAACTGTGGTCTGCCGCCGCGGAGCATCCCCACCGGCACCTGATGGGACCGCCCATCGACACGGTCGCCAATACGCCCACGGACCCGTGGCCCGCCCGGCAGGTCTTCGGGATCTCTCCGGAGGACCTGGTGATCTCCCTGGTCGGACGGATGACCACCGACCTGGACAAGTCCGGTGGCGTCATCGCGGCCATCAACGCCGTGGATCGCCTGGCGGCACGGGAGCCCGCTGTCCTGCTGGTCGCCGGCGACGGACCGGAGCTGCCACGCATCCGGGCCGTGGCCAACCGGGTCAACACCCGGCACGGTCGCCGCGTGGTCCTGACCCCGGGCAGCCTCGCGGACCCGGTCCCGGCCTATGCCGCGGCGGACATCGTGCTCGGCATGGGCAGCTCGGTCCTGCGCGGCATGGCCTTCGCGAAGCCGGCCATCGTGCTCGGGGCCGACGGCTTCTGCGAGCCGGTCACAGCCCGGACACTGGGCGCCTTCGGCTGGCAGGGCTTCTACGGCATCGGCGACGGAGGGGAGTACCCACTGCTGGCTCCTCTGACCGAGCTCGCCCGTGATGCCGCCGAGCGACGCCGCCGCGGCGAATGGTCCCGCTCTGTGGTGGAGGACCATCACAGCCTGCGCCGGGCCGCGCTGCTCCTCGACAACATCTACGGCAACGCCCGGGAACGCCGCAGCGGTGTGGCCGGCCGGACGGCCTCGCTGGCCCGCTCGGCCGCGGGGCTCGGATCCTTCCTGGCCGGTCGGATCTTGGACGGGAGCGCCGCGGCATGAGCATCCGGACCGTGCGGGCCCCCGGCATACGGAGGCACCACGCTACGACGGAGGTCCACACCACCGTCAGCGCCGGCATCCGGCGCGGCCTCGCCTGGAGCACCGTCAGCAGCATGGTGCTCCGCCTGGGGACGTTCTCAGTGGGCATCTTCCTGGCCCGGACGTTCTCCCCGGAGCAGTTCGGGCTGTATGCCGTGGTGCTGACGGTGCAGACGGTGATGATGACGCTGGCAGACTTCGGGCTGAGTTCGGACCTGATCCGCTCCGCCAACCACCGCGCCAAGGCACCCACCGTGGCCACCATGGGAGTGCTCATCTCGGCGGTCCTCACCGGGGCCATGGCCGCCGGGTCGGGCTGGCTCGCGGACGTGCTGGGCGCACCCGGAACGGGGCCGGTCCTCGCGGTGATGTCACTGACCCTGTTGATCGCCGGTATCGGTGTGGTCCCCTATGCCACCCTGCAGAGGACCTTCCGGCAGAAGCAGGTCTTCGTCATCGCGGTGGTCGACTTCGTGGTCGGCACCGTCCTGTTGGTGGCCCTGGTGCTCGGCGGCTGGGGAGTCATGGCCCTTGCCGTGTCCCGCGTGATCGCCCAACTCGTGGCCGTCATCCTGCAGTTCGTCTTGTCGGGAGAACGTCCCCGCTACGGCTTCAACCGCTCCCTCGCCAAAGGGGTCTGGCTCTTCGGGCTGCCGGTGGCCGGGGCCAACCTGTTGTCCTGGGTGCTGCTCGGGGCGGACAAGGTCCTCGTCTCCTCCCTGGCCGGTGCCACCGTACTCGGGTTCTACTTCCTGGCGTTCAACATCTCCAACTGGCCGATGAGCGTGCTCGGGCAGGTCGTCCGCTCTGTCTCCCTGCCGGCCTTCTCACGAGTCGCCTCTGGTCCGAAGGACCGCTCGCTGGCCACAGCGCTGGCCCCCGTGTGGGCCGTCTCGGTACTGGTGGGCAGCATGCTGATGTTCCTGGCGGGGCCGGTCATCGAGTTGGTCTACGGAGGCCGCTGGTTGGCCGCGGCACCCCTGTTGATGGTGCTGGCCGCCTTCGGGGCGCTGCGCACCGTCCTGGACCTGTCCACCTCCTACCTGCTGGCTCGCGGTGAGTCCGGCCGGGTGCTGCGATTGCAGGTCGCCTGGATGGTGGTGCTGCTGCCCTTGCTGGTGGCCGGCACCCTCACCGGCAGCGGCATCGGTGCCGCCGTGGGCCATGTGGCGTCCAGCATCGTTCTGCTCGCGCTGTACGCGCGCTCCCTGACCGTGGTCGGGGTGGACATCGCCGCCGTCTGGGCCGTGTTCTGGCCGCCGCTGGTGGCCGTCATTCCAGCCGCCCTCACCACCTGGCTCATCACGTTGGCCGGACCGAATCCCCTCGTGGACCTGATGGGCGGAGGCGCCGCCGGCACCGCCGTCTACGGGATGGTCCTGTATCGGTGGATGCGCCAACGGCTCTCCGAAGCACGCCTTCTGGGAGCGGACGAAGTCCTCGAGGAGGAGCCTGACACCGCTGTCCCCACCGCCCGGCCGGTCACCGTGAAGACCACTGACCCTGTTGTCCAGCACCCTGCAACCACATCGGAGGCCACGTCTTGAGCCCTGAGACCGCCGTGATCTACCACCGCACGCTCACACTGCCCACCCTGCCCACCCACCGGAACGCCGCCGCCCTCCCCGGCACCGGCCGCCCCCTGGCCGCCCCTCCGGAGACCACCGAAGTCATCGGAACGGTCACCGTGGTGATCCCGTGCTTCAACTACGGCCGATTCCTCCACGGTGCCGTCACCAGCGTGCTGTCCCAGGACGAGGTCGAGGTGGACGTGGTGATCGTGGACGACTGCTCCACGGACGACAGCATCCAGGTCGCCGAAGGCCTCGCTGCTGCCGACGAGCGTGTCCGGGTGGTGCGCCATGCGAGGAACCTGGGCGCTGTGCAGACCTTCAATGACGGCTTGGCTGAGGCGAGGGGCGAGTTCCTCGTGCGGCTGGACGCGGATGACCTGCTGACCCCGGGTTCGCTGGCCCGGGCCGTCCGCCTGGCCCGACGTTTTCCCTCCGTGGGCCTGGTGTACGGCCACCCGGTGCACTTCATGGATGGGCAGCAGCTGCCTCCGGCCCGGGGCCGGGCCACCTCGTGGACCGTGTGGCCCGGAGCCAGCTGGGTGCAGGAGCGTTGTGCGGACGGTCGCAATGTCATCACCTCGGCCGAGGTGTTGATGCGCCGCTCCGTGGTGGACCGTGTGGGGGGCCAACGGGACCTGGCCCACACCCATGACATGGAGATGTGGCTTCGGCTGGCCTCGTTCAGTGACGTCGGGTACGTCCATGGGGCGGACCAGGCGTGGCATCGGGACCACCCGGCCAGTCTTTCCGCCCGTGAGGTGGACATCGCCGTGGACCTGGCAGAACGGCGGCTGGCCTTCAGCACGCTGTTCTCGGGGGCAGTCGGCAGCCTCCCCTGGGCCGCGGAGGCGTGCCGGACGGTGATGGACCGGTTGGACCGGGAAACCTTGGAATCGCTCTCACACGAGGTGGACGCCAACGGCGGGAGCTCTCCGGTGTTCGCCCGACTGCTCGAACTCGAGCTGACCCCCACGCGGCGAAACCTGACCTCGCGTGATCGCATCCAGCGCCGTGCCGCACGCTCCCGCGGCCCAGCCGACCGCGCGATGTCCCTGAGCCGCCGGGCCGCCGCCCGGTTCCGGCGGGAACGGGAGTTCCGCAACTGGCACCAGAACGGGGTGTACTCCCGATGAGCACGAGCACGGTCATCAGGACTCTGGGCGAACGGATCCAGCGTGACGGCTGGGCCAGCGCAGCACGGTCTGCCTCCCGGAAGGCCGGCGAACTCGCCGGCCGTCGTCTGGCCTGGGACGAACCCTCGCTGCCCTTGGCAGCGGAGGACATCTACGACGCCGGCCCGGTCCCCGCCCAGCCGGGACGCACGGTGGACCGGCTGCGAGTGGGGATCGTCTGCTTCCCCCCCAGCGCCGGTTCCGGCGGGCATACGACCCTGTTCCGGATGGTCCGCGCCCTCGAGGAACGAGGACATCACTGCACCCTGGTGTTCTACGACCCCCTCGCCGGGGGCGTGGGCCGCCACCAGCCGGTGATCCGCCGTGCCTGGCCGGACTTGGAGGCGGGCATCGCCAGTGTGGACGACGGCTTCGGCAGCTACGACGCCGTGGTGGCCAGCTCCTGGGAGACCGCCCACGTGGTCGCCAGCAGGAACCGGGCCGCGATCGGCTTCTACTTCATCCAGGACTATGAGCCCTTCTTCTTCCCCCATGGGTATCTGTACGACCTGGCGGAGTCCAGTTACACCCTCGGCCTGCAGAGCATCGCACTCGGCGGCATGGTGGCCACGGAGATGCGCCGCCAGCGGGACCTGGAACCGGACCTGCTGGTGCCGTTCGGCTGCGACACCGCCACCTACCGGTTGCTGGAATCCCCAGAACCCCGGCATGGCATCGTCTACTACGCCAAGAGGACCGTGGACCGGCGGGGCTACATGCTGGCCAAGGAGACCTTGGAGCGCTTCCATCAGCTGTGCCCGGACCAGCCGATCCACATCGTGGGAGACAGGGTTCGCGGCTGGGACATCCCCGTGGAGCAGCACGGATCCGTTCCCCCCGCCGCACTGAACCGGTTGTACAACCGCACGATCGCCTCCCTGGCCATGTCCTTCACCAACGTTTCGCTGGTTCCCGGCGAACTGCTGGCCGCGGGCAACGTCCCGGTCCTCAATGATCTGCCCGGGCCCCGCCTTGACCTGGACTCGCCGGACGCCGTGTGGGTCCCAGGACGTCCGGACGACCTGGCCTCAGCGCTCGCCGAGGTGGTGCGAGTGGACGCTGCGGGCATCGCCAGTCGCGCTCGGCGCCTGGCCCTACGTCCGCGGCCGTCCTGGGCGGTGGCCCAGTCGATGACCGCGGACTTCATCGAGGACACGATACGGCGCGGCACCGTCCCGAAGCCCGGCGACCACCGCCCGCCATCAGAGCCTGCACAGAGCTCAAGCGATCGGGCCGAACTCCGCACTCACGGAAGGGATATTTCATGACCACCATGGCCGTCATCACTCCCTCCTGCCGTCCGGACCTGGCCGGATTCCGCAGACTGCACAGCTCGGTCCGTCGCCATACGGACGCTGATGTGAAACACCATGTGATCGTCCCTGGCCGGGATGCAGTCCCGGACGAGGACCGTGCCGTCCACATCCAGTCCAATACGGAGACAGACGACCGGGTCTTTGACACCGTCGTCGAGCGGCTGAGCGGGGCGTCACCGCGATGACCGCGCTCAGCACGGCCCCGGCACCGCCGGACCACCTGGCAGCTCGCCCCACGGGCGGGCCCCTGGTGCTGCGCTGGACGATGTTCCTGGTGGTGGGGTTCCCGGCCTACCTGGTCTGGGAACCGGCCGGGGCCTCGGGCGGGGTGGCCCAGCTTCTCGCACTCGCCCTGCTCGGGCTCTGGCTGGCATCGGCGGTGTTCGGACGGTTCTCCCTCCGGGAGTTCCGGCATCCGGCTCGCGTGGGCATGATGGTCTGGCTCCTGGTCTCGCTGCTGAGCTACGCCTCGCTGATGGCAGGAATGAGCGGAACCTCGACGGTGGTGGAACGTGCGGCTGCTGACCGATGGCTGCTGTTGTTGATGGCCGGGATCGGACTGACCTTGTCCATCACCCAGTGCCTGCTGACCCGCGAGGACGTCCGGCGTGCAGTGGGCTGGATGCTGGCCGGAGCCAGCGTGTCCGGCCTGGTGGCGGCGTTGCAGTTCACGACCCTGACGAATCCCGTCGACTGGCTTGCCACGTTCCTGCCGGGCTTCCAGGACAACGGGTCCGGCACGCCGTTCCAGCCGCGCGGGGCTTTCACCCGGGTGGCCGGCATGACCATGCACCCTATCGAACTGGGCGTGGTGAGCAGCATGCTGCTGCCCCTCTCGATCTGGTGGGGGCTGTACTCCACCTGGTCCAAGGCCTGGCGGCGGTGGGTCCCGGCCGTCATGTTGGCGGTCTGCTGCGTCGCCACCGTCTCCCGATCGGCCATGCTGGGCCTGTTCATCAGCGCCGCCGTGATGATCCCGTACCTTCCCCGGACCGCGCGACGGTGGGCCCTGGTGGCTGGCCCGGCTTTCCTGATCGTGCTGTTCGTGGCCATCCCGGGGATGGTGTCCACGCTGTTCGGCACCGCCACTGCGGGCAGCTCGGACCCGTCCATCACGGCCAGGACCGATGACTACCCACTGGCGTGGACGCTCGTGGTCCAGCAGCCGGTCTTCGGCCACGGGCCCGGAACCTGGATGCCCGTCAATGCCATGGACATCTTTGACAACGAATACCTCTTCACGGCCGTCACCATGGGCGCCGTCGGACTGGCCGGACTGGTGATCTACCTGTTGGTGCCCGCGCTGGCCTCGATGCTGGCGGCCCGATTCGCTCCGGACCCCGAACTGCGGCTGCTGGCGGGGAGCATTGCCGCTGCCATGTTCGTGGCCCTCGCCTCCTCGGCTGCGTTCGATTCGATGTCCTTCAACACCTTTGCCCTGCTGGTGCCGATCTTCGTGGGCTTGGCGGGCACAGTGTGGCTTCTCGTCCTGCAACAACTCAATCAGACCCCGGGGATCGAACGATCCACTGGAAACCACGCAACCCGCAAGAAATAAGGAGGTAGACCATGGATCCGCTGACAGTTGTCAAGACCATGTGGACGCACAAATGGGTCACCATCCCCCTGGTGCTGCTCACGGTTCTGGCCTGCGCCTACGGAATGTTGTGGGCTCCACGGAGCTACGAATCGAAGGCGACTTTCGCGCTGGCCATGCCATCGGTCCCCAGTGAGGAACAGTTGCAGGACGACCCGGAGCTCGCGGCCAAGAATCCGGACAATCCGTACCTCCGGTGGCGGGACACCTCTCTCCTGGCCCAGGTGGTGATTGCCAGGGTGAACTCCACCGAGGTGGATGAGAAGCTCGAGGAACGGGGCCTGGCCACCGAGTTCGAGCTGATGCCGCCGGATGGCACGTCCTCCGGCATGATGAACCTGACCGTGGAGGGGTCTTCACCCGAGGTGGCCACCGAGACCGTGACGTTCCTGAGCGAGGAGTTCACCCGGATCATGCGTGAGGTGCAGAAGGTCAACCAGGCCGATGACCTGTACCTGATCGAGGCCCTGCCCATCAGTGGTTCGGCACCGGCACAGGAGGTGTTCTCCAGTCGGCTCCGGTTCACGGCGGTCCTCGGCGTCGCCGGGATGGTGCTCCTGTTCGCGGCGGTCTCGCTGGCGGAGTCGATTGCGGCGAGCCGCCGCCGGACTCGGACTGACCCTGACGACTCGGCTGCGGACCGTCATGAACTCCTGCCCGACGGCCCGATCATCGACGCCGTCCCGGGCTACCGCTCTCCCCGGGAGGACCGAGTCCTGGCGGACGCCATCTCGGTTCCGCACAGTGTCAGCCGCTAGGCGAGCAGGGCTCCACGGAGCGTGGTCGTGACCGTGAGGCACGTTCGGAGACGGGTGAGGGCCACGGTCACGGCGATGGCCCTCATCCTCGTGCTCTCGGCGTGCCTTCCCGTCGGATCTGAACCGGGTACCGGGTCCAGTACCGCCCGCGGTCCGCACCTTCCGGAGGGTGTCTCGCTGGAGGAACCCGATGGCGGTACCGACTTCTTCACGGGGTTTGAGGCAGGGCTGCCGTCCGGGCCGGAGTACGTCCCGATCGGCTTGTGGCTCGGATCAGTGACCTCCTACGAGGAGGCGCTCCAAGAGCGGCAGCTTGGACTGAACCTGTACGTGGACCTGTCCGTGGATTCCGGGCTGGGATTCCTGGGTGAGGGCCAGTACGCGCTGACCTCGTGGCCCGATCCGGCCGCCAGGGGGGCCGTTCTGGGGGACGAAGTGGACATGTGGGCGGGCCCCGGACACGGGGCGTGGACGGGAAACTTCCCCGGCCAGGGCGAGATATGCGCGGTTCCGGGAACTGACTGCGGATACTCGGTGCAGGACGATCTGGCGGCGAACGTTCCCCCACACACCATGACCTACTCCAACCTGGGCAAGGGCGTGACGTTCTGGCAGACGGATGCGGAGGCTGCCGGGTTCGTCAACGGCGCCCATGATGTGGTGTCCGCGGACAACTACTGGTTCACGGACCCGAACATCTGTGGTGCCCAGGAAGGGGGGACCATGCTGGCGGAGCCCCGGGACCTGACTGAGGTGCAGTGCCGCCTGCCCGCCAATTACGGGTGGACGGTGGACCGGGTCCGGTCACTCGTGGATCCGCACGGTTCGAAGCCGGTCTGGGCGTTCGTGGAGGTGGGGCAGCCCTGGGATCTCGGCACACTGGACCCTCCTGAGGTGGCGCAGATCCGTGCAGCGGTCTGGTCCAGTCTGATCCATGGAGCGCGGGGCATCGTCTACTTCGGCCACAGCTTCGGTGGGCCGTGCCCGAGCTTCCACGTGTTGCGTGACTGTGGTGACGACCTAGCCGAGGGGCTCGCGGAGATCAACGCCGGTGTGACGGACCTGGCCCCGGTGCTCAACTCTCCCTCCCTGCGGGGCGCACTCACCGTGGAGGGTGCTGCCGACGCCGTGGTGAAGGTGCACGCAGGTGACCTCTACGTCCTGGCCACCGCGGCCTCTCCGGCACCGGGGGAGGTGTCCTTCCGCCTGGACTGTGTTCGGGCTCCGGGCGGGGAGGAGGGTGGCGCGGCACCCGCGCCTGAGGGGGCCGCCGTGGTGGGGGAGGGCCGCACCGTTCCCGTGCATGCGGGCCGTTTCACCGATACCTTCGCCGATGGCAACGCGGTCCACCTCTATCGGTTCACTGGCAACGACTGTGGACTGTGAGGGCCTCCCTCAGCGTGGCAGTCCTTCAGGGCGGCGGCTGCTGTCGTCGCGTTCCCAGGCGATGGGCGCGGAAGAAGGGGTTCCTGCGCCCGTCCGGCGGAGCCGGACCAACCGTGGTGTGGCAGCCAAGCCGGAGTACGAGAGGGCATCGACGGCGCTGCGCGGGCCTCTGACGGACCGGAACAGTTCCCAGGCCGTTGACGAGGCGGAGGAGACGGCCGCATCAGCCGGCGTATCAGCGGTGCGCCCGACTGCCGTCTGCCGTGCAGCGGGTCCGGCGGCATCCGAGTGGAACAGCGTTCCCTGGGGCGCTTCCACCGCCCGCGCCGGCGAAGAACGCTGTTCTGCCGGGCCCCTGATGTTGCGCGTCAGGACGTTGAGCAGTGACCTGGTCTCACGGGGGGTCTGGACGGGGACCGGCGGCGTGGGGACGATGGCCTTCTCCTCGTCGGAGAAGAGCCGGTCCACGAAATAGTCGTCCGCGGTGACGTCCGGGAAGGAGCCGAGGCGTTCGTGCCCCTCGCGGGACAGGGCGAAGACGCCGGCACCCCACAGGGCCTGCTGGGTGCTCGTCAGGCGGCGCCGGGCGCGGTAGTAGGCCCGTACCGGCCAGGTGGCCCCCGAGTCGTCGTAGCGGAACGCCGGGCGCGCGGCCAGCACTGGTGACTCGGACAGGGTCTCCAGCACGCGGCGCAGGGCGGTGGGGCTGAGGACGGTGTCGGCGTCCAGGTAGACCCGAGGCCATTGGGTGGCCACCGTGTCCCCGGCATTCAGGGCGGCCGTCTTCGAGGCCACCGACGCCTCGATGACCTGGACCCCGGGCACTGCGGCCGCCAGCGCAGCCGTGCCGTCCGTGCATCCGTTGCATACCACGATCACCTCCACCCGACCGGTCCGTAGCACCGGTTCGAGGGAGTCGAGGGTCCGTCCGATGACGGCGGCCTCATTGTGGGCCGGGATGATGACGGATCCGGCGGGGAACCCACCGAGGACCTTGGCCGGGTACCGGGTGGCTGACGGCCCGGGCAGGGCGTCCCACAAGGCCTCGTCCGCCACGATGGCCAAGGTCCTGCGGTGGTCTCGGTTGAAGGAGCGCAGCATCTCGTGGAGGACCACGCCGCAGCGGAATACCTCGGCCGTGACGTCCGTGTGGTGTTTCCGGATGTAGCGGACCCGGTTGACGGCCATCAGGGCCTGCAGCTGCACGGAGGAGCCGGAGCCGTTCTCGGCATGGGCCACGGTGGCTGCTGGTTCGTACCAGATCCGGGCACCGGACTCTCGTGCCCGGCGGAAGTAGTCGGTCTCCTCGGAGTAGAGGAAGAAGCGTTCATCCCATGCACCGATCCGGCGGTCCACGTCCGCACTCGTCATGACGGCGGCTCCGGTGGCCCAATCGACCTCATGGCCGAACTGATAGCTCTCGGGCGCGGAGTCCTGTTCGGCCAGCACCGCGGGACGCTGCGGCCAGTGGCCACCGAAGAGGGCATCGCCGAAGACCGTGCCCAGGCTCGGCTCACGGCGGAGGGACGGCGTGAGGTTCCCCTCCCCGTCCACGATGCGGGGGACCACGACGTCGGCCTCACCCGAGCGCAACACCTCCAGCAGCGCCGAGATGGCACCGGGGAGGACCTCGAGGTCCGGATTCAGCACCAGGATCGCCTCGGCGTCTCCAGCCATTCGCCGAGCGGCGTTGACTCCGGCCGCATAGCCGAGGTTGCCGCCTGTCTGGACCTGCAGGATATCGGCGTGCCTGTTGAGTTCAGCGAGGGTGCCGTCCGTGGAGTCGTTGTCCGCTATGACCAGCCGGATCCGGAGTGTACGGGCTTCTTGGCGGAGGCTGGAGATGAGGGCTCCCAGGTGGTCCTGGTTGTTGTAGGTCACCACGAGGACGGCTACGTCCACCGGACGGCCCAAGGCCGAGAATTGTCCCGGTCTCCCGTGGTGGGGCACGGCAGCCGGTGCTGGATCGTGGCCGGTCCCGCTGGAGGGATGCGTCCGGCGGGGGGAACGGAGCGGACCGGCAACGGCAGGCGGTGGCGAGACAGTGGCGTCCGCCGGCAACAGGCTGCTGTGGCGCCGCAGCTGGACCAGTCCAGGCGGGTCGTCCAGGAGGTAGCGCTTGGCCAGCCGACGTGGTTCCCGGGCCAGGCGCCATGCCCATTCCAGGCCGTGGTCGCTCGCCACAGCGGGAGCCCGTTGGATCGCGTCGGCCAGGAAATCGACCACGGCACCGAAGGCCAACAGGACTGTGGCCCCGGTGGCGGGTCCGTACTTGGAGATCCAGAGTTCCTGGCGGGGCTTGCCCAGCCCGACGATCAGCAGTTCGGGAGCGGCTGCGGCGATGTCCTCGGCCAGCTTCAGGGAGGACTGCTCGTCCGCCAGTTCACTGCGGTCCGGTGACCACATCCCGGCGATCACGAGCCCTGGCCGGGTCGCGATGAGCCGACGGGACAGGAGGCGCTGGATCAGATAGGACCCGCCCAGGAAGCCCACTGACAGTCCCTCCTTCTCAGCGGCGTCCAGCAACGGACCCACGAGGTCGCTGCCGGCCAAGCGGGGCCAGGAAGCACCCGTGAGCCGATCGGCTTGGGCTACCAGGGGTGCACCGTCCAGCAGGGTCAGCCACTCCAGGGGGCGGGACTGGCCATCGGCGTCGGTACGGGTCGGGTGCAGGGAATCACCCAGGGTGCGGCGCCAGCGGCCACCCTGTCCGAATTGGACGATGTGGTCCAGATTGGCCGAGATGACGGCCAGCGGGTTGCCATCGGCCGGCCGGTGGACGAGGGCATCGATGGCTGCCCGCTCGTCCATCAGGTCGACGACGATGCCGGCCAGGTCTACGCGGGGATGCGGGGGGATCATGGTGTGTTCCTTCGGGAGGTCCGGCTACGGGCCGTCTGGACGAGTCGGAAGGTCAGGACTCCGGCGAGGGCACCGGTGGCATTGCAGAGGAGGTCACGGAAGGTACCCGAGCGTTCCGCGAGGAGGAACATCTGGGTCAGCTCGATCCCCGCGGACAGGAGGACGGCCAGGAGCCACACCACGAAATCCGGGAGACCTGATCGGAGGATCCTCGGGGTGCGGGTGCGGCGGCCCCAGAGCCCTGCGAACAGGAAGCCGATGGGAATGAAGAGCAGGACGTTGGCTGCCGCCTCGAGATGACCGAACCGTATCTCGGAGAACCAGCGGGTCTCTCTGAACCACTGCAAGAGGGACTCGGCGACCTGGGGAATGCCGTGGTCGCCGAGGCGTGCCGAGAGGACGAGAGCGGTCAACGGAACCAGATAGGCGAGCAGGCTCCAACCGGCCCACCTTCGGTGCTCTTTGCGTGGAGGGGCGGATACCTGCTCGTTCTCCGAGGTGACGTTGCGGCGTGAGACCGGGCTGCCCTGGAGGGCCGTCATGAGCGCGTCTCCAGCTTCTCCAGGCGGGCCTCGGTCTCCCGGTAGAGCTGCCCCGTGGCAGGGCAGCGCCAGAGGCCGCCCGGTGCGGTGGCACCGGTGGACGCCTGAGGGCCGTCCAGTCCCACGGCTTCGAGACGGCGGCCGGCTTCCCCGACCCAGCCCAGGCGCCGAGCGGGAACGCCGGCGACCACCGCATAGTCCGGAACGTCACGCGTGACCACGGCACCGGCGGCGATCATCGCCCAGGCGCCGATCACCAGAGGGGCCACGCACACGGCCCGGGCACCGATGGCGGCCCCGGTGCCGACAGTGACGCCGACCCGGACCCAGTCGTCATGCCGTTTCAGGGCTCCGTCCGGGGTCACCGCCCGGGGAAACTCGTCGTTGGTCAGTACCGCTGCCGGGCCGACGAAGACACCGTCAGCCAGGCGGGCCGGCTCGTAGACCAGGGCGTGGTTCTGCAGCTTGCAGTTCCGGCCCATCACCACCCCGGGGCCGACGTAGGCGCCGCGCCCGATCTGGCATCCGTCACCGACGACCGCCTCCTCGCGAACCTGAGCCAGATGCCATACCCGGACGCGGCGGCCGATCCAGGCCCGGGGATCGACATCCGCCGACATCTGGATGCCGTTGCTCGCCGTAGAAGACTCTTCATTCACTTCTGTCATCACGTGCTCCCGGGCGGTGGCAGGTTCCAAAGGCGGTCGGCCGGATGCCCTGCTGGGGATGAGAGGGCGGGCCGTGGGTCTCAACGTAGGACCGGATTTCTGCCCCGGGCAACGGCAATCCCCGTCATCCGGGTGAATCGCGCGGTAATGGAGTAGCGGTTCGGCCCGGGTACGTGGGGCTGTGGGTGGCAACACCCGCAGACCACGTGGGAGCCGCGTCGGTCACGGGTCACGGCGAGGATGAACCACTCTGGGCCGGCCGGAACAACCGCCATATTCTGGCGGCAGAACCCGATCAGCGCCCTCCAACAGCGCTCGTCACCAACACCCACCAGTAGCTCAGTAGCGCCGCCACCAGTACCCGGAACCACGCCAGGGAGACCCCATGTCCGTCCGCAGATGGGCCACCGCAGCAGCCGCCGTGGTGGTCCTGGCCCTGATCGCCGTGCTGGCCGTCCACCTCACCCACCCATCCCGCCCGGTCGCGGACGGGTACAAGGGCCATCCGGCCTCGCCGACGCCCACGACCTCATCACCCGCCACCCCCACGCCGGGGTCCGTGGCGGCCGCGCCGTCCGGCTCAGTGGCCCCCACCGGCGTGGACGACGGATCCCACCCCACGTGGGACCCGGCCGCGGGGGAGCCGGCAGGCGCCGGCCAGGAGCCCAAGGTGCCGAACGGCGAGGGCACGGAGCCGTACCGGTTGCCGTCCACCTCCCCCCGGGAGCCGGCCCTCACCGAGGTCCCGGCGGCCGCCGTCGGCGACCACGAGCTGGTGGCCGGCTTCCCGGACCACGTGGTGCCGGTGCCGGACGGCTCGGAGGTCCAGTCCTCCTCCGTGTCCCCGCAGGGCCAGCGCGTCGTGGTCGGCCTGCACGTCCTCAGCGATGACGATCCGCAAGAGCTCCTGGACTTCTACGCCCGGCGCTGCGAGGACCTGGGGTGGCCCGTCACGCGGACGCCGGCTCCGGACGGGGCGCCGCGGATGCAGTGCGGGTTCGGCCCGGACTCCCTGACCGTCACGGCGCCCACGTTGCCCACCGGGCGCGTCGGCCTCTCGGCCAGCGGCGCCTTCGTGGTGGACGCCGGATAACCCACACCAGCACTTCGAAGGGGCTGACCCATGTACATCTCCCTGGCCGACCGGCCTCGCCCCGGCGCAGACTCTCACTCCGGCGCAGACGCTCACCCCGGCCCTCCAGGTCTGCGCTCCGGCCGGACCGTCGCCTTCCGGGTGGCCCCGACCGTCGTCGCGCTCGGGATGGTCAGCCTGCTGACGGATGTCTCCTCCGAATCCGTCGCGGCGATCCTGCCGCTCTACGTCACCGGCGCGCTCGGGCTGTCCATGGTGGCCTACGGATTCCTCGAGGGACTCCACCAGGGCGTGAGCGCGGTGGTGAGGATCGCCGCCGGCTACGCCGCGGACCGGACCGACCGGCCCAAGGCCATCGCGGTGGCCGGCTACGGCCTGTCCATGCTCACGCGGGCGGGACTGCTGGTGGTGCAGGGCTTCGTGGGCATCGCCGTGCTGGTGGGGATCGACAGGGTCGGCAAGGGCATCCGCACCGCCCCGCGGGACGCCATGATCCAGGAGGTCTCCCAGTCCGAGCACCTCGCGCGCTCCTTCGGGGTCCACCGCATGCTGGACACGATCGGCGCCACCGTCGGCCCGCTGCTGGCCTTCGTGGTGCTGCTGCTGGTCCCGGACGGTTACCGCGTCGTCTTCGCCGTCTCCCTCGCCGCCGCCCTGATCGGCGTGGCGGCACTGATCCTCTTCGTCCCCAACGTCCGGTTCAGCAGAACCACCACCACCTCCACCACGACGCCGGCCGCACCGGTCCCGGCGGCCGCGGAGACCTCGCCGGTGGTCCGGCCCCGCACGCTCCGGTCCCGCACGCTCCGGTCCCGCGCACCCCGGTCGGGTTCACCCCGGCGCCCGCGTTGGCACACCCTGGACGGTCCCCTCAAGCGGCTCCTGGTGGCTGCGGGCGTCCTCGGCCTGCTCACCGTGGGGGACGGGTTCATCTACCTGGCCATCATGTCCCACGGCCACCTCGATCCACTGTGGTTCCCCCTACTCTTCGTCGGCACCAACGGCGTCTTCCTGCTGCTCGCCATCCCCGTGGGCCGGATCGCCGACCGGACCTCCCGCGCCGCGGTCCTGATCGGCGGGCACCTGTTCCTGGCCGGGGCGTACGTCGCGGCGGCGATGGGCGGGAGCTGGATCGCGCTCGGGCTGGCGCTGCTGATGCTGGGCATCTTCTATGCCGCCACGGACGGCGTCCTCGCCGCGCTCGCCGGCCAACTGTCCCCACAGGGCCGGACGGCCACGGGCATCGGGGCCGCTCAGACCGTCGTCGCGATCACCCGGCTCGTGGCCTCCACCGGCTTCGGGGCGCTGTGGGTGCTGTTCGGCGCCGTGCCCACCATGGTGGGCGCCGCCGTCGTGCTGGTGTTGGTGTTGCCGCTGGCGTGGTGGCTGGTGGTCCGCCGGTGAAGCCGGTGAAGGAGCGGGCAGGGGTGCGGGGAGGGCTGTCCCGGCGCGCGCGATGGTGGGCGCTGGGGGGCGTGGCCGCCGTGTCCCTCGGCGCCGTGGGCGTCTACGGTGTCCAGGCCCTGCAGGACCACCAGGAGCGGACCACGGGTGCCTCGGCCGCGGAACTCGCCGTCTCCCTCCCGGACGGCCCGCACGTCACGTTCAGGAACACCGCCTCCGGCGAGGGGTACGGCATGGTGTCCTCGGTGGCCTTGGCGGATCCGGACGGGGCCCGGCAGGTCAGTGGCCAGGCCTGCGACCGGGTGGACGTGGCGGGGGAGTACCTGTCCTGCCTGCGGACCCTGCGCGGGATCCCCACCACGTTCGAGACGCAGGTCTACGACTATGGCCAGGACCTCGGCGGCAGCCCGGTCACCACGTGGCCGCTGGCCGGGATCCCCAGCCGGACCCGGGTGTCCGACGACGGACTGGTCGCCACCACCGCGTTCGTCACCGGGCACTCCTACGCCGCCGACTCCTTCTCCACCGAGACCACCGTGAGGGGAGCCAAGGACCCGGACGGCCGGGACTACGGCAACCTGCAGGACTTCGAGATCACCGTGGACGGTGAACCGCTGACCGCGATCGATCGCAACGTGTGGGGCGTGAGCTTCGCCGGCGGTGACCGCTTCTTCGCCACGGTGGCCTCGGGCGGGACGACCTGGCTCATGGAGGGAGACCTGGGGGCGCGGACCATGACCTCTGTGGCGACCGAGGCCGAATGCCCCTCGGTGTCCCCGGACGGCAGCCGAGTGGCCTTCAAGGTCCGCCGGGACTCCGGCGGGGACATGGTCGGCGGATCGGGCGTGCACTGGGACGTCGCCGTACTGGACCTGGCCTCGGGGGAGCGGACCGTGATCGAGCTCGAGCGCGGCATCGACGATCAGCTGGAATGGCTGGACGAGGACACCCTGCTCTACGGGCTGCCCCGCGAGGAGGCCGGCTGGGATGCCGACGTGTTCGCACTGGAGGCCGAGGCGGACGCCGAACCCGAGCTGTTCATCGAGCACGCCTGGTCGCCCTCGGTGGTCCGGTAGTCCTGGTGAAACGGTCGACTCCACGAAAAGTGGTCAACTCGATCAGGTCGCAGGCGACTCGGGTGTATCGGTGGTCTCAGCGCCCTGGCGTGGGATGACGCTGATCATCCCGTTGGGTTCGATGTAGGCGCGCTTGACCTCGCGGATGTCCTCGATCCCGTGAAGTCTGAGTTGAGAGGTGACCTCTGCCTCGGCCATGAACTCCCGTCTCATCGCGCGTCGGTTGAGGTGGCCGTTCTCGATGAGCGGCTTGGGGCGGGCCTTGAGCAGTCGTCCGACCGTCGGCCACCGGTAAGGACACGGCGTCGAGCAGGATGCTCCAGAACAGGATCGTGCCGACGAGCACGGCACCGTCGGCGACGGTCTGGGCGTCTCCGGTGAGCCCGGCGCTGGCAGCGTCGGCGATGAGGATGATGACCAGCAGGTCCGTCATCCCCAGGCCACCGGACTCTCGCTGGCCCACGAGGCGCAGCAGCAACATCAGTCCCAGGAACGTGATCGTTCCCCGGACGAGGAGCTCGCCCACGGGGACACTCAACTCCAGGAATGCACTCCAATCCAGCATCTGTCCTCCTCTGGTATGAGGCGAGCCAGGGACCCTGGCACCGCCATAGTCGGTGGACCGTCCGCGGAGGCGGAACAATCGGCACGGCACCCGCGACGCAGGCGATCACGCCACGAGCATGACGCGGAGTGTAGCGGCCTAGGTGGAACGTCAACGTCCTGCCGGACTACGTTCGCCAGCTGGAGGTGTCATGAAGAAATTGCCGAGTGCTCGCGCGAGGTTTTCCGGAGCCTGTTCGGCCATGTGATGAGGGGAGTCGATGCCGATCGGCAGACAGTCCATTAGCGCCACGCGCGTGACGCGGTCCGGGTGATCCAGTGCCATCCGCAGGGCGACGTAGCTCCCCCCGGTCATGGCCCGCGACGGCGAAGCGCCCGTGGCCGAGCTCCTGCATGGCTCTCACCAACAACTCGGCTCCAACCCGCTTGGAGTGAGGGACGTGGTCAGGCGTCGGTGTGGGTTTGCCCGACCGGCAGTAGCCAGGAAGATCAGCGCACACCACCGTGAACCCCTGCTCGACGAGCCGCGGAGCCACCAGGTGCCAGGTGGAGGAGGTCCGGGGATGGCCGTGCAACCCATGGATCAGCTGCCGAGCCACATCGGAGAGTCGGCAACGGGGTACCTCGGGCACCGAAAAGGGCCCCAGAAGACCGTCACGAGGTCTCCGGGGCCCTTTTCGTGGACTCAGTAATTGGCTGGTGGGTCAGAGGCGGGGAACGATTCCTCGACCTGTTCGTCCAACTCCTGCTCCGTGTCCGGGCCGTTCGTGGATCGGGCCTCCTCGGTGGATCGGGTCTCGTCGCGGCGTTCCTCTTCGGCAGCAGCCGGGTTGAGGGGATCAGTGCTCATCGTGTCCTCCTGAGAATTGGTCGGAGCTTCAGTCTGCACTAGTCGGAAGCGCTTCGTGGTGGGGCCGGCCGGCCGAGCGGCGGCTTTCCTTCATCTCCGCCTCGAACAGGTGGCGCTTACCCCCGGCCAACTCGTCTCGAACCTGTCGTTCAAGGTCCTTGAAGGCCGAGTAGTAGTGATCGTCGTAGTCCTCAACGATCTGGAACGTCCACCGGCCGTGGATGACATTACGGCCGATGATCTCCTGCTCGACTCGCTCGGCAAGGTCCGCATGGCCGGCGCTGCGGAGCAGGCTTACGGCGTCGTCGAGGGCCAGGTCCGCGGTCCCCGTCAGCCGGTGGAACCCGTAGAGCAGGCCGCGGGCGTGTTCCACCACCTCCAAGGCCTCGGAGAGCTTGCCGAGGGCTTCGACGGTCGCGTCGCTGACTCCTGGTGGCCGCCGGTGCTCCGCATCGGGGCCGGCTGATGAAGGACGATGATCTCCAACGTGTTCGGACATGACGCCATCATGGCAAGGATCACCCCGAGATTTCACGTGCTGGGAAACAGCTGGCCCAACTCACGTACGGTCTGGTCGAACAGAGCCACCGGGTCGGAGTCCATCCCGTCGACATCGTCCCGGGCGAAGGACTGCCAGGCGACCCGCCAGCACGCCGTGACGATCTCCGCAACCAGGAGCGACTGGAGGGTCCCCAGCACGCCGCGGTGGACCAGTGCTGAGCTCAGCGCCTCGACCAGGCTTCGCTCCTGCCGAGTGACGACCCGCAGCATTTCCGGCTCCTGGACCAGTAGGCGGGAGATCCTGCGGAAATCGCGCTGTTCGACCTCATGGGAAAAGAGCTCGCGGCACACGGCCAAGAGGTCTTCCAGGATCCCGGAGGGAGTGTGGTGCGCGCTCTCGCAGGACACCAGGGCGTCAATCAGTCCCTGCTGGCCGGGCACGAGCGCGTGCTCCTTGGAGGGGTAATAGCGGAAGACCGTGCGCTCGGAGACGCCCACGCGAACGGCGATGTCCCCCACCGTTGTGGCCTCCAGGCCCTGCTCCTCCACCAGATCCAGGGCGGCACGTTGGATGTCCCGCAGCATGCGGACGCGGTGTTCTTCACGGATACCCAATGCTCAGCTCGTTTCTGGGAGGGGAGGAGAGAGGCCCGGCAGGCCGCGAGGCTCGCCGGAACTATCTGTTGTGTCACAGTCTGACAGATTTGGCATCCGAAAGCTGTCAGGCCGTGACATGATTCTACTGTTCGCATCTGACAGAAGAGGTACATCCCGATGGCTCACGCCGCCGAAGACACGATTTCTCCACCGGCCGCCCCCGCTCACCAGGCACCGCCAGCCCTGTCGAGGAAACAATTGACCGGCATCATCGGCGCACTGGCCCTCGGTGCCTTCGTGATGATCCTCAACGAAACGGTGCTCACCGTGGCACTGCCGTCGATCATGGCCGACTACGGGGTCTCCGCGGCGGCGGGTCAGTGGCTCACCACCGGATTCCTGCTCACGATGGCCGTGGTCATCCCTCTGACCGGCTACCTGCTGCAGCGGTACACCCTGCGCGGACTGTTCGTCTTCGCGCTGTGCAGCTTCCTGGCCGGCACCGTCCTGGCCATCATCGCGCCGTCCTTCAGTGTCCTGCTGGGCGCCCGCGTCATTCAAGCCGTCGGCACCGCCATCGTGATGCCGCTGCTCATGAACACCACCCTGACGCTCGTGCCGTTCCAGCACCGAGGGATGGTCATGGGCCTGAACTCGATCGTGATCTCGGTCGGCCCGGCCATCGGACCCACCGTGTCCGGGATCATCGTCAACTCGCTGTCCTGGCACTGGATCTTCGGCCTCATGACTCCACTCGTCGTCATCATCCTGGTGCTGGGCATCATCTTCATCAAGGTGCCCTCGGCCACCCGCAGGCTTCCGGTCGATGTTTTCTCCGTGATCCTCTCGGCTCTGGCCTTCGGCGGTCTGGTCTACGCACTGTCCACGATCGGCGGCGCACTGGAGAACCCCACCGTTCCCCTCGTCAGCGGCGCGATCGGCGTGGCCGCACTGGTACTGTTCATCACCCGCCAGGTTCGTCTGACCCGCACCGACCGTGAGCTGCTGAACCTGCGGCCCTTCAAGAACCGCACCTTCACGCTCAGCGTCGTCATGATCATGATCGCCATGGGCACGCTGCTGGGCACCGTGGTCATCCTGCCGATCCTCCTGCAGAACGGCAGTGGCCTGAGCACCATGACCATCGGCATGATGCTGCTTCCCGGTGGGCTGGTGCAGATTGCCGTGGGCCCGATCTTCGGCCGCGTCTTCGACCGCCATGGCCCCCGACCGGTGCTGATCCCCGGCGCCCTGATGCTGGCGCTGGGCCAGTGGTTGTTCACCACCATCCATCCGGGCACCGAGCCCGGCCTGATCGTCGCCTTCCACACGATCTTCTGCATCGGGCTGGCCATGTTGATGACCGGCCTGCTCTCCGCGGCACTGAGTGGAGTCCCTCATCAGCTCTACGGTCACGGCTCGGCCATCTTCAACACCGGACAGCAGCTCGGTGGCGCCGTGGGAACCACGATCTTCGTGACCGTCATGAGCGCCGTTGCGGCCGCCGAGACCGGTGCCGGCTCGGCCCTGGTCGACGGGCTGTTCCACGGCGCCCACTTCGCGTTCATCGTCGGCGGGATCCTCGCGACGATCGCCGTCCTCTGTGCCCCGTTCATCAAGGGCCCGCAGCGCGCCTGACCTCCCGCGGGACCATCAGCGGCAGTGAGCCGGTCAGTCCTCCGTGTACAGCAGGTCCACGAAGTAGTTGGCGTTCTCCCAGGTCTGATCCGGGACGGCAGTGCCGTCGCCATAACGGAACAGCCCATTCTCTCCCGCCGGGGTGAGGGCACCGACGGTCCGGGACGTCGCGAAGTCGCCGGGGGTGTGGGGATACCCACCCTGGGGCGAATACCGGGACACGGTGAAGGTGGTCCCCGCCGCCATCTGCACCGGAGTCTCGAGGAAGACGGTCTGCCACCCGGGGGCGGTGGCCGGGGGGAAGGCCGCACGGGCCAGCCGCGTTCCGTCGGCGTCCCAGATCGAGCCGGTTCCGGCCGCACCGGGGTCGGTGCCGTGGTAGTAGCGCAGGGCGTGGACGGTGATGTCCCGGTCCGTGGCCAACGCCACTCCCAGCTCCACCGGGTCAGTTTCACCTGAGGCCAGGGAACTCGGCGTCGAATCGTTCAGGAAGGACGTGGCAGCACCGTCAGCGAGCGCAGTCTGGAAGGACCATTGGTGTCCGCGGCTGATGGACGTCCCGGAGGCATCCTCTGCCGCCACGGTCACCGTGTAGGTGGTCGACCCGGCCAAGGGGCCCTCGGGCGTGAAGGTCACAGTCCTGGTGGCTGTCTCATACTCCGTGGACCCCGCCACCGGCTCCTCCGATGCCGCGGCCGTCACCGAGACCTCCACCGTATCCGGCACGGGTTCTCCGGAGAATACGGCGCTGATCCGGGCGTCAACCGGCACCCGGGCGGCCCCGTCCGCCGGCTGGTGCGAGGTCGCTGACAGCGGGGCCGCCGCCGCCTCGGCGTACAGCAGGTCCACGAAGTAGTTGGTGCTATCCCAGGTCTCGTTCGGGGATGCCGAGCCGTCACCGTACCGGAACAAACCGTTGTCTCCGGCCAGGGTCAAGGCCCCGACCGTCCGCGGCTGCGCGAAGTCGCCTGACGTATGGGCATACCCGCCGTCCGGGGCATGACGGGAGACCGTGAAGGTGCTTCCAGCCGTCAGATGGACCGGGGCGTCCAGGAAGGCCGTGTACCAGCCGGGAGCCGTTCCGGCGGGGAAGGCCACGTGGGCGATCCGGTCACCGTCTGAGTCCCACACGGAGCCCGTGCCAGCAGAGCCTGGCTCCGTTCCCCGGTAGTAGCGCAGGGCGTGGACGGTGATGTCCCGGTCGGTGGTCACGGCCATTCCCAGCTCCACGGCAGCACCGTCGCCGGAGACCAGGGTCTCGGGTGCGGCATCGTCGAGGAAGGACGCGGTCTCTCCCGTCGGCAGGGCGGTGCGGAAGGACCACGTGTGGACCGGTGCCTCAAATGATCCGGCTGCATCGGTGGCACCGGTCACGGAGACGGTGACGAGGGAGCCGGTCGGCAGGGGATCGGCGGGGTTGAATGACAGACCGGTCCCGTCCTTGGTGCGTGAGGCCGCTCCAGTCACGGGGGTTCCAGCTTCGGTTCCACCGGTTGATCCGCCCACCGCCACGGTCACGGCGGCATCGGGGTGGACGGCCTGGTCGAAGGTGACGGTCACGGTGCTTGACGGGTCCACGTCCAGCGCTCCCGGGGCGGGCGAACGGTCGGTGATCGTCGGGGCGGTGGGGTCGGGTGTGAAGTGGACGTCCACCAGGTAGTCCGTGGACACGGCCTCCGTGGGCATGCCGCCCTGATAGGTGTACCGCCCGGCATTCTCGCTGGTCCGCAGTGATCCGGAGGTCCGCGGCTGGGCCCAGTGGCCGGCGGTCAGGGAGTACTTCGAGGGGGTGGTGTAGGCCACGGTGTACTCGGTCCCCGGAACGATCCGGACTGGGGCGGCCAATGCTGCCTGTTGCCACCCGGAGACGGAATCGTCGGGGAAGTCAGCGGTGGCCAGAACCGTGCCGTCCGCCGCGTAAAGGGTCCCGGTGTGAGGCCCGGTGTTGCCGGGGGCGCGGTAGAACTCGAGGGCGGAGACGGTGCCGGCCTCCGTGACGGTGAACGCGGTGCCCAGGGTGACCGAGACGCCGTCGTCGACCAAGGCCGTCTCCGGCACCATAGTCTCGGCCAGCAACCCGTAGGGGGCCGTTCCGGTGGTGGTGCTCCAGGTGCGGAACGTCCACGTACCGCCGTGGGCAAGGCTCTCACCGGCCGTGTCCGCGGCCGCCAGCGACACCGTGTGCTCGGTTCCTTCAGCCAGGGGCGATTCCGGGGTGAAGGTCACGGTACGGGTCGCCGGAGCGTACGAGGCCGTCCCGGCCACCGGGGTGGCACTGCCCGCTGCCGAGACGGTCATGGCGAGGGAGTCCGGATCGATCTCACGGGACAGCACAGCGGAGATGGGTGTGTCCACCGGAACGCTGGCGGCCGTGTTGGCCGGCTGCTGAGATCGTGCGGCCAGCGGTGACTCTGCCTCCGGAACGAACAGGACATCCACGTAGTAGTTGGTGTTGTACCAGGCAGTGGACGGGTACTCGCCGGGAGCAGCGAACACACCGGCCGCGGGCGCGCCGAAGCCGCCCGCCACGCTCAGCGGCGGACCGTCGACGCCGCGGTAGGCGAAGGCGTGAGAGTCCGCTGCGTAGCGGCCCTGGGGCGCCGTGTAGGACACCACGTAGTCAGTACCGGCCGAGATCGCCACGGGCTCGGAGAGTTCAGCCGTCCGCCACCCCTCGCCGGTGCTCGCAGGGAAAGCGACGGTGGCCAGCGCCGTGCCGTCGAGCGACCAGAGTGTTCCGGTATGGGCACCGGAGTTGGCGGCGGCGCCGTAGAAGCGGACCCCGGTCACCTGGCCGTCCACCGTGGGGCTGAACCGCAGGCCCAGTTCCACACCGGCCGGGTCGCCGCTGTCCGGTAGTTTCGGGGTGCGCTCACCGAAGGTGCTGTAGGGTCCTTCCACTGCGATGGTGACGGCGGCAGCGTCGGCGGTCTCCGCTGGATAGTTGGCGCTGTCGTCGATGGCTCGTACGAGCACGGTGTGGTCTCCCATGCCCGGCTGGAGGTAGCTGACTGACCAGTTCGTGGTGCCCTCGGCCGGGGCCCACGTGGATCCTGCATCGAGTGAGTACTCCACCCCGGCCACGACGCCGGCCCCCGCCCCGGTGCCGTCCGTGGCGGTTCCGGAGACGGTCACCGGTTGACCGTGGGGGACCGGTTCCGTCGGCTGCTCGGTCACCTGGACGGTGGGCGCGGTGGTGTCCGCCGAGGCCGTCGCCGGGACGAGGCCGTCCATGAGGGTGGTGGGCTGGACGCCCATGTCCGCGAAGAGGTTGACCTGGGCCTGCTGCATGCGCGGGTCCGCGGCCTCGCCGTCGCCGTCGTGCCATTCGTCCAGGCCCCACGTCCACTGCACGCTGCCCGCGGAGAACACGAGTGCACCCGAGGGCGCCTGGTACAGGGTGACGTGGTGGGTGGTCTCGCCCGGGGCCACGGTGTTGCCGAAGTCCTGCAGGTACTCAGGCACGGAGCCCGTGGTGGTGGACAGCCGGATCAGTCCGGGCGGACGGAACCCGTTGAGCAGGTCCTCGTTGGACTCGTAGCCCACGGTGTGCGGGGCCAGCTCCTCGCTGGAGCCGGTGGGCAGGTCTTCGAGGCCGGTGTCCCGCCAGAGCCGCAGATCTCCCTCCCGGTCGTCCACGGTCACCGGGAAGTCGCCGTAGTTGACCACGTACGCCGTGCCGGTCAGGGTGTTCTCCGGTACTCCGCCACCGTCCTGAACGGCGGCGAAGCGGGGATCGCGGAAGGTGCCCGTCCACTCCTGGGCCGGGTCGATCTTGTCATCGGACCAGGTCTCCTTGTAGCTGACCAGGGTCCGGTGGTCGCCACCGCCTTGATCTGCGGGGGAGGGCTCGTAGCGGACCCGCCAGTACATCTCGTTGCCGGAGAGGAACTGCAGGTGCACCCCGGCATCCCGGGCGGCCTCCACGTTGGCCCGCTGCTGGCCGGACCAGTACTCGTCATGGCCCACCGAGAGGAACACCTCATGGTTGGTCAGCTGGTCTCCGAAGCGGTCGGTGTCGATCCCGGAGAAATAGGAGACGTCGTAGCCGTTGCGTTCCATGAACCGGACCATGGGGTACTCGCTGCCGAAGTAGAAGTCCCGGGCCTCGATCCCGCCGCGGGTGGCGAACGGACGGTTGTAGCTGATCTTGTAGGCCCGGCCGTTGTCCGCGCCCTGGTAGAAGTTCGAGCCGCCGTAGGAGTTGTACGCGTGCCAGGTGGTGTCCGAGGTCTGGAACAGCACCTCAGAGGTGGAGCCGTCATTGCGCACCACGAAGGTGATGTGGCTGGCACCGCCCGTGTCCGTGCGGGTGAGCTTGGCGAGATAGACGCCGGACACGGCATCGGCCGGCACCTGCCAGGAGGCGGAGACGGCCCAGGTCCCGCAGTCGGTGAGCTCTGTGGTCGGGTCCGTCAGACACTCGTCCTGGTTCTGGGGCAGCGCGGCGCTCGGCTGGACGGAACCCACCTTGCGGGCACCCAGGCCCTGGTACCAGCCGGTCCGGTAGATGTCGATGTCATAGTCGCTGGCGTCTGTATCGATCTTGAAGTCGATCGTCTGCCCCGCGTTGACGGACATGTCCGTGGCGAAGCCCTGGATCGACTCGTCACCGGCGCCGTCGATCTCCCACTCGGACCAGTGCGCACCGGCCTTGGAGTTCTCGCAGACGATGGGATTCGAGTCCGGTCCACAGGGGCCGGCGGCCTGGACACCCGGTGCCATGGCGAACGGCAGGAAGAGCGCCACGGACGCCAGGAGAGCGAGGACCATGGCGGTCTTCGAACGCGCGAATCGCCAAGTGCCCCACGGGGTCCGGGTCCGCGTCGGGAAGGAGGGGCGAGTCTCTCGAAAATTGGCCACGGCATCAACCTAGGACTCTCCGAGCCCAGCCGGAACGACTCCGCGTCAGGACTCGCGTCGGACGGGTGACGGGCCACACGGGTTCAGGCCGGGACAGGTGGTTCCCGAGTATGCCCACCGTGTCATCGGGCTGGTGACCCCGGCGCAGGATCGGAAGGGCTTTCACCTGTACCGGGCCTCGAAGCTGCCGTTGGCGGCCGGGAAGAAGGCGTAGGTGATGCCCTTGATCTGCCGCACGTGGAAGTCCAGCGGCGTGCCATCTTTGCTGATCGAGGCCAGGAGCCTGTCACCGGACCGCAGCGGCACCATGGCCTGGAGCAGGTCACTGGCCCGGTCGTCCACGTCGATCTCCCAGGTCATCTCCAGGGTGTCCTCGTCCGCACCGGACGCGGCAGCCCCGGGATCGGTGTAGGAGACATTCGCGAACGAGGACGCGTTGCGGCCTTCGGTGAAGTCCAAGAGCTGCTGGGCGGAAACCATCGGGATGTCCCGCTCCGCGGCGATCTCCATCAGCTGCCGGTCGAAGGCGTCGCTGAAGTCGTAGTGGGTGCCGAAGGCGCCGTAGTAGCCGCGCTCGTCCTCGGCTGCATCGATCAGCTGCTCGATGGCGGCCGAGGAACCGTTCCAGGTCTCGTTCACCAGGTGCGACTCCTGCTGGAAGACGTTGATGATCCGTCCGTCCACGTCGGAGAACCTCATCGGCAGCGCGGAACCCGTCATGTAACCGGCACGATCCTGGATCCAGCCCGGCGGCCAGTTGTAGTAATTCATGTCGAACCGGATACCCCAGCGGAGGCCGATGGAGGCCTGCTCCAGCCACTGTGAGTTCGCGATGCAGTGCAGGCGGTGACCCCTTTGGTCCCGGAGCGAGGAGTACTTGTCCCGGAACTCCATCAGAGAGGTCTGGAACGCGGCATTGAGTGATTCCGGTGTCCAGTCGGCACAGTCGGTGGTGGCATGCACACCGAGGTCGAAGCCCTGTTCCTGGTAGCTCGCCGCCTGGGAATCGGTCAGGGGGGACTCGGGGTAGAACCACGAGGTTGCCCGGTGGCACTCCCAGAGCCGCACTTCACAGCCGGGTGCGTCAAGGCCCAGCATCCGTTCGAAGGACTCCCGGGTTCCGTCGTCGGTCCCGTGGTCGTCCGCCGTCATGACGATCGCCGCGTTCTTCCCGTGCGGCAGGTACCAGAAGCGGGGAAGCGGGCCGGTGTCGTCATGGAGCATGACCAGTGTGTTGCCCAGCAACCGCATCTGCTCGTCCGCCTGCGGGACGCCGATCCTGGACAGGTCCAGGTAGTCGTCCTCGTCAGCACCCCCGGTGAACAGGTCATTGGGGCGGATCGGCGCCGAACCGTCCCGTTCCTGCCCGGCCCATGCGGGGTTCCCCTGGCGGGTCAGCAGAACTGAGGTCGCCAGGTCATAGGTGAAGGTCACCACGTGACCGCCGGAGGTTCCGACGTCATTCCACGTCACGGCCGGGTGGACAGTGGGGTCGTCAACAGCGGAGGAAAGGACGGCGACGACTGCGGTTTCCGGGGAGTGCCCGTCAGCGGCGCCCTCGCCTGCAGCCGCGTTGGTCTCATAGATCCCGGCCGCACCGTGAAACTGCATGGATTCACCGGTCAGCCCGGCACCCACGCTGCTCGAGGTGTCGATGGTGAGGTAACCGTCCTGCACGGCTCCTCCGGCAGGCGTCAGACCGCCCAGGGTGGCGAGCTGTCCCTCGGGTCGCAGGGTCACCAGGTCACCGCCCTTGGCCACCCACGTCTCCAGGGCCTCCACGTGGCTGCCACTGGCGCTTCCGGCACCGACGACGACCACCGCATGATGGGCCAGCAGGTCAGCCGTCACCTCGTCCGGTGCCACGGTGTCGAAGGACATGAACCCCTCGGCACGGAGGATCTCCGCCAGGTAGGAGTCCGCCGTGCCGTCACGGGCGATGAGCAACAGGCTGCCGCCCGCACCCTCCGTGAGGTCCCGTGCCTGATTGACGGTGAACTGCCAGGAATCCAGCGTCTGATCCTCGCCGTCGCCGGTCGCCGTGTGATGGAGGACCTCCACGGTGGTCCGTCCAGCGTCGAGTTGGTCCTCGGGGACGAAGGATAGGATGCCCGAGCTGTTCACCGCCGTGTGCCCGGGCACGGGCGATCCGTCCGAACCCGTGACCTGTATGGACAGGTCATCCGCGGCATCCGCCCATCCTGGACTGAGCTGCAGCAGGATCTCGGTGGAGCGGGGCACGCTCTGGGCGCCGGACCCGGGGTAGCGGGCCATCGAATCGGACTGCGCGCCCTCCGCGAGGGAGAAGGTCACGAGGCCCGTGGTCAGCAAGGCCAGAACCGTGGCCAGGACCAGCAAGACGGTCCGGATCTTCTGCGAGTACGGTGACCGCACGTTTGTGCTCACGGTGTGAATCCCTAACTACGGTGCGAATCCTCAGGTGCCGGATACAGTCTGGGTCAAAGAGGGGACGGAGGGAGCCGGCTTCGGGAGAATCAGGCATCAATGGAGTGACAGGCTTTTCGCCCCCGCCGTGGCGTACGTGGTGGGCACGGGACGGAGCACGTGCCTTCCCTTCAACGGACCTGAGTATCACCACTCGGTTCGGACCCCTCGCACTCGAAGGTCTAGACTGACCGGCGGCGGTCTACCACCTCTGGTTGGGCCGACTCCGGACGATCGAAGCAGGAGCGCAGATCCTTGACCGAATCCACCGTGGTACCCGCAGAGCCGGCAGGACCGGCTGCGCCAGCAGCAGTCATCGTCCTCGCCGCCGGGGCGGGAACCCGGATGAAGTCCAAGACCCCCAAGATCCTGCACCCGATCGGGGGCCGGTCCATGATCGGCCACGCCCTCACCGCTGCCGCGGGGCTGAACCCGGGTGAGCTGGTCGCCGTGGTCCGCCACCAGCGTGACCTGGTCGCCGACCATATCCTCTCCCTGTCCGAGGCACTCGGCACCACTCCGGTCATCGCGGACCAGGACGAGATGCCGGGCACCGGCCGGGCTGTGCAGTGCGGCCTCGAGGCCCTCACGGCCGCCGCAACCCCCGCGCCCGACGCCGGCCCGGCCGCCCCCGTGGACGGTTTCGGCACCGTGGTGGTCACCTACGGCGACGTCCCCCTGCTGACCACCGAGCTGCTCGCCGAGCTCGTCGCCACGCACGAGGCGGACGGCAACGCCGTCACCGTGCTCACCGCCCTGCTAGCCGACCCCACCGGCTACGGCCGGATCCTCCGCGAGGCGGACGGCACCGTCGCCGGGATCGTGGAGCACAAGGACGCCACCGCCGAGCAGCGGGCCGTCAACGAGGTCAACTCGGGCATCTACGCCTTCGACGGGGACATGCTGGCCACCGCCCTGGCCGAGGTCACCACGGACAACGCCCAGGGCGAGATGTACCTGACCGATGTCCTGCAGATCGCCCGCGCCGCCGGCGGCCGCGTGGCGGCGGTGACCACCACGGACCAGTGGCAGGTGGAGGGCGCGAATGACCGCGTGCAGCTGCAGGCGCTCGGCGCGGAGATGAACCGCCGCACCCTCCAGCGGCACATGCGCGCCGGAACCTCCATCCAGGACCCGGCCACCACGTGGATCGACTCCACCGTGACGCTGGAGCCGGACACCACCATCCTGCCGAACACGCACCTGCAGGGCGCCACGCACCTCTCCGAGGACTCGGTCGTCGGCCCGGACACCACACTCGTGGACACCACCGTGGGGATCGGCGCCACCGTGACCCGCACCCAGGCGACTGGCGCCGTGATCGGTGACCGCGCCGCCGTCGGGCCCTTCACCTACCTCCGCCCGGGCACCGTGCTCGGCGAGCAGGGCAAGATCGGGGCGTTCTACGAGACCAAGAACGCGATCATCGGCCGCGGCTCCAAGCTCTCCCACCTCGGCTATGCGGGGGACGCGGAGATCGGGGAGTACACCAACATCGGCTGCGGCAACATCACCGCCAACTATGACGGCGTGAACAAGCACCGCACCGTGATCGGCAACCACGTGCGGACCTCGTCCAACACCGTCTTCATCGCCCCCGTGACCGTGGGGGACGGCGCCTACACCGGGGCCGGTGCCGTGGTCCGCAAGGACGTCCCGGCCGGCGCGCTCGCCCTGACCGTCGCCCCGCAGCGCAACAGCGAGGGATGGGTCGAGGACCGCCGCCCCGGCTCACCGGCCGCCGACGCCGCCGCCCAGGCCCGCGTGGGCCACGCCACGTCAAACCCCCCACAGCCCGACGCCGGCGCTTGAGCCCCCGGCCGATGTCACACCTCCCTCCCGATCACCCCACCACCGGCCGGCCATCCCAGTCAGAATCAGGAAGTACACAGTGATGAACGAGATCACCCAGCACAGCGAGAAGAAGCTGGTTCTGGCAGCGGGCCGGGCACACCCCGAGCTGGCGGCACAGGTGGCCGAGGAGCTCGGCACCGAACTGCTGCCGATGAGCGCCTACGACTTCGCGAACGGGGAGATCTACGTCCGCTCAGGTGAATCCGTGCGCGGCAAGGACATCTTCGTGATGCAGTCACACCCGGCGCCGCTGAACAACCACCTCATGGAGCAGCTGCTCATGCTGGACTCGTTCAAGCGGGCCTCCGCCAAGCGCATCACCGCCATCTCACCCTTCTACCCCTACGCTCGGCAGGACAAGAAGGGCCGCGGCCGCGAGCCCATCTCCGCCCGGCTGGTCGCTGACATGTACCGCACCGCCGGCGCGGACCGCATCATGAGCGTGGACCTGCACACCGCCCAGATCCAGGGCTTCTTCGACGGCCCGGTGGACCACCTGTTCGCGGTGCCGCTGCTGAGCGACTACATCCGCACCAAGACCGAGGGGGAGGACCTCACCGTGGTCTCCCCGGACACCGGCCGCGTGCGGGTGGCGGAGCAGTGGGCCGAGCGCCTCGGCGGTGCCCCGCTGGCCTTCGTGCACAAGTCCCGTGACCTCACCGTCCCGAACCAGGCCGTGTCGAAGCAGGTCGTCGGCCAGGTCGAGGGCCGCACCTGCGTGCTGATCGACGACATGATCGACACCGGCGGCACCATCGCCGGCGCCGTGCGCGTGCTCAAGGAGGCCGGCGCCAAGGACGTCATCATCGCCGCCACCCACGCCGTCTTCTCGGACCCGGCCGCGCAGCGCCTGTCCGAGTCCGGCGCCCGCGAGGTCGTGGTGACCAACACCCTGCCGATCCCGGAGGAGAAGCGCTTCGACTCCCTGACCGTGCTGTCCATCGCCCCGCTGCTGGCCCGTGCCATCCGCGAGGTCTTCGAGGACGGCTCGGTGACCAGCCTGTTCGACGGCAACGCCTGAGCCGTCCGCTGACCCAGAGCCACGCGGGACATGCGGGACATGCGGGACGTGCCGCCGGCTCACCCGATGTCACCACGAGAGGACATTGCCCCGGTGGGATCCACCGGGGCAATGTCCTCTCGTGGTCGCCAGCCCGTCTGGCCGGTCTGAACGGTTACCGCTTCAACCAGGTGGCCACTTCGCGGGCCTGACGTCCCAGCACGTGGCCGACCCTGGGTTCGGCGGCCTGGCCGATCTTCTTGCCGAGCAGTGGGATCCTGCACTCCAGGGTCCCCGTGACGCGCACCTCGGTGCCGTCATCCGTGGGCAGCAGCAGCTGTTCGGCGGTCGCCGTGGTCTTGGCGGCGCCCACGGTGACGACCAGCTGGCCGGTGCGGGAGCCATCGGCAGCGGGGGCGGACCAGGTCTCCTGCTGCTCCACGCTCAGCTTGTCTCCGAGGAACTTGCCGGCGACCTTCTGCACGGCGTCCGGCAGCTTGTTGACCGGTACGGAGCGCACCATGGTGACGCTCACGGGCCCGGTGAGCTCGCCCTGGCGCTCGAAGGCGACCAGCGCTCCGCCGAGGCCCTCGGTGACCTTGCGGTTGAAGGCCTCGTCGACCAGGGCCGCGAACACGTCGGACGGCGGGTGGGCAATGGTGGTTGATTCCTTGAACGCCATGGGGTCCTCCTGGGGGTTCGGTCTGTTCCGGTGTCTCCGCCTGCGGCGGACACCACGCCCGAGCCTATATCGACCAACTATGCTGGGATGAATGACCACTCCCCACCCTCTGGCAGGGATGTTCCCCGCCCTGCTGCAGGACCAGGCCATCGCTGCGGCCTCCATCTCCGCTGCCCGCACCGGTGCCGACCGCACCGAGGACCTGGAGATCAGCCTTCCCGACGGCGCCCGGCCGCCCCTGGTGGCCCTGCTCGCCGGCGCTGCGGCCGGGATCGCCGGAGCCGAGGCCCCCGGCCTGTCCCGCCCCGCCGCCGTCCTGCTCGTCACCGCCACCTCCCGGGAGTCCGAGGACCTCGCCGCCGACCTGGCCGGCTGGATGGCCCCGGACACCGTGGCCCACTTCCCGTCCTGGGAGACCCTGCCGCACGAGCGGCTGTCCCCCCGTTCGGACACGGTCGGCACCCGGTTGGCGGTGCTGCGCCGGCTGGCCCACCCCGGGGAGGATGGCCGTGCGCCGCTGGCCGTGGTCACCGCCCCGGTCCGCTCCGTGCTGCAGCCCATGGTCACCGGTCTCGGCGACCTGGAGCCGGTGCGGATCTCCGTGGGGGAGGACCACGACTTCGACGGGGTGGTCCAGGCCCTCGCGGACGCCGCCTACTCCCGGGTGGACATGGTCTCCCGCCGCGGCGAGTACGCGGTGCGCGGCGGCCTGCTGGACGTCTTCCCGCCCACCGAGTCCCACCCCCTGCGCATCGAGTTCTTCGGGGACGAGGTGGAGCAGCTGCGCTACTTCTCCGTGGCGGACCAGCGCTCCCTGGAGGACACCAGCGGGGACGGCACCGGCCACCCCACCACCCTGTACGCCCCGCCCTGCCGCGAGCTGCTGCTGACGGACGCGGTCCGGCGCCGGGCCAAGGAACTCATGCCGCAGCTTCCCGGCGCCGTGGACATGCTCGAGCGGATCTCCGAGGGCATGGCCGTGGAGGGCATGGAGTCCCTCGCGCCGATCCTGGCCGAGGGCATGGTCCCGCTGGTGGACCTGCTGCCTGAGGGCTCCCTGACTGTGCTGGTGGAGCCGGAGAAGATTCGTCACCGCGCCGATGACCTGCTGAGCACCAACGAGGAGTTCCTCCAGGCCGCCTGGGCCACCGCCGCGATGGGCGGGGTCGCCCCCGTGGACATCGGCTCCGGGGCGGCGGGGCCGGGCTCCGGGCCGGGAGGCCAGGCGGACGCCGGCGGCTTCGCCACGCTTGCCGAGACCCGCACCGCGGCCCTGCACCGCTTTCAGGGGTGGTGGCAGCTCACCAGCCTCGGCACGGATGTCGAGCTGCTGCCGGATGCCTCCGCCCTGCGCACCTCCCTGGCCGAGCCACGGGGCTTCGCCGGGGACGTGGAGGCCATGACCCGGCACGTGGCCGAGCGCTGCCAGGACGGCTGGCAGGCCGTCGTCGCCACGGACGGTCCGGGCCCGGCCCGCCGTCTGGCGGAACTGTTCGGTGAGGCCGGCCTGGCCGCCGTCGTGGTGGATGCCGTGCCCTCCGAGCGGCAACCGGGGCAGGTGACCATCACCACCGCCGTCGCCGGTTCCGGTTTCGCCCTGCCCGTGGCCAAGGTGGCGCTGCTGACCGAGCAGGACCTGTTCGGCCGCAACCGGGCGGCCGGAGCCCGGGGCGGCACCAAGACGCTGGCGCGCAAGCGCCGCAACGCCGTGGACCCGCTGACGCTGACCGAGGGCGACTACGTGGTGCACACCCAGCACGGCATCGCCCGGTTCGTGGAGCTGCAGCGCCGCAAGGTCGCCTCCGGGACGGTGGGTGCCGGTGGTGCGGGCGCGGGCGCCAGTGCGGGCGGGAGCGCCGACTCCTACCGCGAGTACCTGGTGCTGGAGTATGCGCCGTCCAAGCGCGGGGCACCGGGGGACCGGCTGTTCGTCCCGACGGACCAGCTGGATCAGGTCAGCCGGTACGTGGGCGGGGAGGCGCCGAGCCTGTCCAAGATGGGCGGCTCCGACTGGGCGTCCACGAAGTCCAAGGCGAAGAAGGCGACGAAGCAGATCGCCGGCGAGCTGATCCGCCTGTACTCGGCGCGCATGGCCTCCCGCGGGCACACGTTCGCCCCGGACACCCCGTGGCAGCGCGAGCTGGAGGAGTCCTTCCCGTTCATCGAGACCCCGGACCAGCTGACCACCATCAACGAGGTCAAGAAGGACATGGAATCGACCGTGCCCATGGACCGGCTGATCTCCGGCGACGTCGGCTTCGGCAAGACCGAGGTCGCCATCCGGGCCGCCTTCAAGGCCGTCCAGGACGGCAAGCAGGTGGCCGTGCTGGTCCCGACCACGCTGCTGGCGCGCCAGCACCATGAGACCTTCACCGAGCGCTTTGCGGGCTTCCCCGTGAAGGTCAAGCCGCTGTCCCGGTTCCAGAACGCCAAGGACTCGAAGGAGACGCTGGACGGGATGGCGGAGGGCACCGTGGACGTGGTCATCGGCACCCACCGGCTGCTGTCCAAGGAGATCCAGTTCAAGGATCTCGGCCTGGTGATCGTGGACGAGGAGCAGCGCTTCGGCGTGGAGCACAAGGAGGTGCTCAAGACCATGCGCACCAACGTGGACGTGCTCTCCATGTCTGCCACGCCCATCCCGCGCACCCTGGAGATGTCCCTGACCGGCATCCGTGAGACCTCCACCCTGGCCACGGCCCCGGAGGAGCGTCACCCGGTGCTGACCTACGTGGGCCCGAAGACCAATCAGCAGATCACCGCCGCCATCCGCCGCGAGCTGATGCGTGAGGGCCAGGTCTTCTTCGTGCACAACCGGGTGTCCTCGATCGACAAGGTGGCCGGGGAGATCCGGGAGCTCATCCCGGAGGCCCGCGTGGTGGTGGCCCACGGCAAGATGGGCGAGACCCGGCTGGAGCGGGTCATGGAGGACTTCTGGGAGCGGAAGTTCGACGTGCTCGTGTCCACCACGATCATCGAGACCGGGCTGGACATCGCCAACGCGAACACCCTGATCATCGACCGTGCCGACGCCTACGGGCTGTCCCAGCTGCACCAGCTGCGCGGACGCGTGGGCCGCGGCCGGGACCGTGCCTACGCGTACTTCCTGTACGACCCGGAGAAGTCGCTCAACGAGACGGCCCTGGAACGGCTCAAGGCGGTGGCCGCGCACAACGAGCTCGGCTCCGGCATGCAGCTGGCCATGAAGGACCTGGAGATCCGCGGCGCCGGCAATCTGCTCGGCGGGGAGCAGTCCGGGCACATCGCCGGAGTCGGCTTCGACCTCTACCTGCGGATGGTCGGGGAGGCCGTGGCGGACTTCAAGGGCGGGGAGGACACCACGCCGGCCGAGGTCAAGGTGGAGCTGCCCATCAACGCGCACCTGCCGCACGACTACGTGCCGGGGGAGCGGCTGCGCCTGGAGGCCTACCGCAACCTGGCCCAGGCCAACGACGACGCCGCCGTGGACGCCGTGGTGGAGGAGCTCAAGGACCGCTACGGGGACCTGCCGGGCGCCGCCGAGAACCTGGTGGCGGTGGCCCGATTCCGCAACGCCGCCCGCGCCGCCGGCGTCACCGAGGTCATGCTGATGGGCCAGAACGTGAAGTTCGGCCCGGCGGACCTGCCGGAGTCCCGCCAGATGCGGCTCCAGCGCATGTACAAGGGTGCCGCCGTCAAGCCGGCCCTGAACGCCGTGATGATCCCGCGGCCGAAGACGGCGCCGGTGGGCGGCAAGGACCTGACGGACCTGCCCCTGCTGGACTGGGCCGCCCAGGTCCTCAAGGCGATCTTCCTGCCGGACGCTCCGGCCTCCTGAGCCTGACCTGCACCCACCAGACTGGCGCGGGCAACCCGGCCAGCCCGTGGGACTTCCGCCCTCGAGCTGCCTCGATGCCCTTGACACCAACGCGATCGGCTGTTTGTATTGATCCACTGGTACAAGCGGGGCTGCCCTGTTCGGTACCGACGAAGGGACGGTCGGCCATGGCGAAGCTCTCAGAGGCCATCGGTGCTGGTGCGGTGACGGTGGACCCAGCCAGCCCGATAGGACCGGCGGAGCAGGTCCGTGGCCAGCTCACTGCGTTGATCCAGAGTGGAGAGCTGGCCGCGGACACCAGGTTGCCGCCGGTGCGCCAGCTCGCGGGGGACCTGCGCCTGGCGGTCGGCACGGTAGCCAAGGCCTACAAGGAACTGGAAGCGGCCGATTTGGTCCGGACCGGCCGAGCGGCCGGGACGCGAGTGAATCCCGGCCGGGGACTGGCCGAACCGGCGATGGCGGAGGCACTGGCCTTCGCCAGAGCTGCCCACGCAACTGGGTTGACCCTCGAGCAGGCCCAGGGGTTGCTGGCTGTGGGGTGGCGTCAGCGCGTGGACCTCTAGTCGTAGTGCGAGATCTTCGCCATCACCTGCCGGCGTCCGCGCGCCAGGTGGCGGAGGGCCTTCCGGCAACGGGGTGGCAGCTGCGGATGACGGGCCGGGACCGGCCCTGGCACCAGGTGGACCGACTCATGGAAATATCGACCAGCACACTGTTCGGACTGATCGCCGTACTACTCTTCATGGCGGGCCTGACCTGGGTGGTGATGCGCGCCATGCCGCGCACCCGGGGGAAATTGCGAACGGAGACCGCGCGTCTCGATGCGGCCGGTCGCCAATCGGCCGCGACCCTGCTTCAGGGCTGGAGCTCGGCCGGTCGCCGAGCGCTGGCCGCCGGGCTCGCCGTATTCCTGGCGTGCAGGCTAGCTTCGACGCTTTGGACCAATGCAGTCATCAATGCTGTGCTCCAGGACCCACTGACCACAGTCAGCAGCCACTACGACGACGCGGCGCCCTGGACGCTGGGACTACTGGCCCCGGTACTGGCGGCACTGGTGGCCCTGGGTGTGCTGGCCTGGAGCGTATACCGGCGTCGAACCACCGACACTGCGACGGGTACGGCCACTTCCGCGGAGTTGCGACCGCGCGGGGCTCTCAGTTTCGGCCCGCGCTGGGCGTTGGCCATCCCCGCGCTGACCGCCGTCGTGCTCTGTACTTGGCTGGTGGTGACCGGGTTGTTCTCCTCCCGGGACGCTCGCGGCCGGTTCACCCAGCTGGCCGTAGAACGCCACATCGCAGCCGACGACCCTGCACTCGGTTACGTGGGCCCGCTGACCACTCAGACGGTGACTGCCAACTTCCCGGGATGGTTCGTTGCCGTACCGGCCATCACCGCGACCCTGGCGCTGCTGGCGCTCACGGTCCTGGTGCTGCACCGCCTGGCCCAGAATCCACGGCCCACCGATGCGCGGCTGTTCGGGGTGGATGACCTAGCCAGGACGCTGAAGGCAAAACTCGTGGCCACTCTGGCCGGTGCCGGTTTGGTGGCCACCCTGGGGACGGTGGCAACCGGGACGGGTGGGGCCCTGGCCACCCTGGCCGGGGACATGCGCATGGGGGCCGAGGGGGTGGAGTTCTTCTACCACGAGGCCATGCTCAGCGGTTACTGGATCTATCTCGCTGGGGTGCTGCTGGGCTTGCTCGCCCTGCTCCTGCTAGTGGTGGCCTTCGGCTCTGTACTGGAACTGGCCGCGGCCCGACGTGCCGCGAACGCGGCCGCGCCAGAACACGGCACAACAGATCGCAACCCCGAGGGCGTGCTCCCAACATAGGGCCGGCCGACATGGTGGGCCTCCCAGGGGGATCCCTCAGCAGTCAAAGTCAGCCGGCCGCCGCGCGCTCCCGCCGCCGGGCCCGCCACTGCACCCACCAGAGGGGCGCGGGCACCCCGGACAGCCAGGGGGACAGCGGCGTCGCGTTGATGGCCAGGCCCACGGCCCAGCTGATGAGCACGGTCAGGACGAACTTGGCGCCGTCGTCCAGGATGCCCACGTCCACGAGGGTCTGCAGCAGCCAGCCGTGGAAGAGCACCACCACGGTGCCGGTCCGCACGAGGGCGTTGACGGGCCGGGCGGCGCCGGCCACAAGCCGGTTCACCACGGTGCTGAAGACCAGCACGAAGCCGGCCGCCGTCATCGCGCCCACCACGGGGGTGAGCAGGAACTGGCCGAAGCCGGAGAACTTGATGTTCAGGGGTTCCACGCCCAGCGTCACCGCGAGGAGCCCGACGGCGATGAGCACGGCCCCGATCAACGCGCGGTTCCGCTTGATCCGGGGTTGCAGCTCGTAGCGGAACAACTCCCCGGCAAGGACGAAGAACAGGCAGGGCAGGGCCAGACCGAGCCCGAACGGAGTGCGGCCGAGCAGGCTGTCCGGGAGCATGGACAGGGCCAGGCCGAGCACGGCGACCCCCCACGTCACGAGCACGGGAAACCGTTCGAGGATGCGCCGCAGCAGGGTCACGAAGAACAGCACGGAGATGAACCAGAAGGCCCACCACGGCGGGGTCTGATCGGAGCCCCCGTACCAGCCGTTGGCCATCAGCGGCCAGAACTCCTCCGGGGTGTCCCGGGTCCAGGCCCAGGCGGCCAGGCTCATGATCACGGCCCAGATCAGGTACGGCACCGCCAGGGTCCGCCACCGGGCCTGGAGCTCGTAGACGAAGGGCCGGCCGCGAGTCCAGAAGTAGCCGGTGAGGAAGAAGAACAGCGGCATCCGCCAGATCTCCAGGTATTCGCCGCCGACCAGGCGGGACCCGTAGGAGTGGCCCGCCACCACGGCCACGATGGAGACGATACGCAGAACGTCCACGCCGGTGTTCCGGCGTGGACGTTGCGTCGGCAGCGGTGCTGCGGGGGTCTGTGCTAGAGGGATACGGCCCTCCGGGTCAGTGGCTCGCGTGGTGGGCGTTCGGATCCTCCACGTGGATGGCCTCGTGGTCCACCGAGTTGCTCCGGCCGAGCAACTGCTGCGGGATGAGGTAGGCCAGCACGGCCAGGACCATGGCGATGCCGCCCGGGATCCAGACGTCCTCGAGGGACCACCAGCCCATGGCGTAGATGGAGCCGGCGAAAAGCAGGAAGCACACCACGGTCATCAGCAGGTTGCCCCAGAAATGGCCCTCTCCCGAGTGGTTCTTCGGCTTGCCGTTAACGATCACAATGTCTCCTCATGCGGTGGCGTGGACCGGCGGCGTCGCCGGGTGCCGATGGTGCGATAAAAACTAGCTTGCCTTCAGGATAGCAAGGGCGGAGCTGGCTCCGATCCGGGTTGCGCCGGCCTCGATCATGGCAAGGGCGTCCTCGCGGCTGCGGACGCCGCCGGAGGCCTTGACCCCGAGCTCCGGGCCGACCACGCGGCGCATCAGGGCCACGTCCTCGACGGTGGCGCCGCCGGTGGAGAACCCGGTGGAGGTCTTGACGAAGTCCGCGCCGGCCTCAACGGAGGCGCTGCAGGCCAGTTCCTTGGCGGCATCGTCCAGCAGGCTCGTCTCGATGATGACCTTGAGGATCGCGCCACCGTCATGGGCGGCCTGGGCCACGGCGCCGATGTCCGCGACCAGCGCTGCGCGGTCCCCGGCGAGGGCGGCGGCGATGTCGATGACCATGTCCACCTCGTCAGCGCCGTGGGCGACGGCGTCGGCGGTCTCGCCGACCTTGGCGGCGGTGGTGGTGGCGCCCAGGGGGAAGCCGATCACGGTGCAGGTCAGCACGCCGGACCCGGCCAGCGCCTCGGTGACGGTGGGCACCCACACGGGGTTGACGCACACGCTCTTCACCTGCGCCTCGGACGCCTCGGCGCAGACCGCCAGGATGTCCTCCCGGGATGCCTGCGGCTTGAGCAGGGTGTGGTCGATGTACTGGGCGAGCTCCGAGGTGGTGGGCTCGGCGGAACCGGTGGACGCGGTGGATTCAGGGCCGTTCTGCATGGGTTCCAGCCTACCGTGGCGGTCCGTCACGGCTGCCCCAGGGCCGCGCCGATGGAGGCGGAGAGCTCGGCGAGGGCGGTGGACGCCTCGGCCCGCACCCGCGGCAGCTGCGTGGCCGCCTGCACGGGGCGGACCACCTCCAGGTAGCACTTGAGCTTGGGCTCGGTGCCGGACGGACGCACCACCACGCGGGAATCGTCCGCGGTGGTGTACATCAGGGCGTCGGTGCCCGGCAGGTCCCGGTAGCCCTGAGTGAGGTCCACGGTCTCGATGACGTCCTGGCCGGCGAGGGTGACCGGCGGCTCCAGGCGCAATCGGGTCATCATGGCGTCCAGCAGGGCCAGGTCCGCCACGCGCACCGAGAGCTGCCCGGTGGCGACCACCCCGAAGTGCAGGGCGATCTCATCCAGCGCATCCAGCAGGGTCCTGCCCTGGTCCGCGAGCTCGGCGGCCAGCTCAGCCGCCACCAGGGCGGCCGTCATGCCGTCCTTGTCCCGCACCATCTCCGGCGCCACGCAATAGCCGAGCGCCTCCTCGTAGCCGAAGCCCAGGCCGGGCACCCGCGCGATCCACTTGAACCCGGTCAGGGTGGTCTCGTGCGGCACGTCCCGTTCCGCGGCCACCCGGGCGAGCAGACGGGAGGACACCACGGAATTCCCGACGACGGCGCCCGCCGGCCGCAGCCCGGCCATCAGGTGGCTGCCCAGCAGCACACCGACCTCGTCCCCGGAGAGCATGCGCCAGCCGGCCGCAGCGCCGCCCGCGCCGGCTCCAGCGGCCGGGTCCGGCACCGCGAGGGCCAGCCGGTCGGCGTCGGGGTCATTGGCGATGACCAGGTCCGCGCCGCGGTCCCGGGCCGCGGCCAGGGCGAGGTCCATGGCGCCGGGCTCCTCCGGGTTGGGGAACGCGACGGTGGGGAAGGCGGCGTCCGGCTCCGCCTGCTCGGGGACCGTGTACGGCCGCTCGAAGCCGGCGTCCTCGAACAGGTCCGGCAGCACGGCCCCGCCGACCCCGTGCAGGGGCGTGTAGACCACGTTGAGCCGGCGGTGGCCGGTGCGCTCGGGGTCCAGGACCCGGCAGGCCGCCAGCCGGTAGGACGCCGCGATGCCACGGTCCGCCACCGTCCAGCCGTCGGCGGCCAGCGGGATGGAGTCCACCGGGGCGTCGTGGTCGATGCAGCCGGCGATGTCCTGGTCGCTGGGCGCGGTGATCTGGGCGCCGCGGCCGGCCCCGTCCGTCATCCGGCCGCCCAGGTACACCTTGTAGCCGTTGTCGGCGGGCGGGTTGTGGCTGGCGGTGACCATCACGCCGGCATCGGCGTCCAGATGTCGCACGGCGAAGGCCAGCACCGGCGTCGGGAGCTCGGAGGGCAGCAGGATCGTCTCCAGTCCGGCCGCGGCGAACACGGCGGCGGAGTCCAGGGCGAACGTCTTCGAGCCGCGGCGGGCGTCATACCCCACCACGACGCGCGGGGGCCGGGATTCGTGACCGGCCGGGGTACTCGCCGTGGCATCCACAGCAGGATCCGCTGAGGCATCTGCAGACTGCCCGGGGGCCATCGCGGCGAGACACTGGAGCAGGTAGGTCGCGAGTCCGGCCGCGGTCCGGCGCACCACCACCCGGTTCATGCGGCCCGGGCCGGGACCCTCCTCGGCCCGCAGCCCGGCCGTGCCGAACTCCAACGGGCCGGCGAAGCGGGAGGCGAGGGACGCGACCGCCGCGCCGTCCCCGGCCTGCGCCGCGGCGATCTCGGCCTCGAGGACCGCGCGGTCGCCGTCGTCGGGGTCCTGGCGGGCCCATTCCACGGCGGCGGCGATCAGGGCGGGATCGATGTCAACAGCGGTCACGGGAAAGTCCTCGGGTTTCAGATCAGTTATCAGGTGCGTCAGGTGTGTCAGGTTGTTCGGCTGGAGCGGGCGGGCCAGGTGGCCCAGGCGCCTCAGAGGCGGTCGATGATGCCGGCCAGCAGGGCGGAGATGCGTGGTCCGGCGGCCTGCCCGGCCTCCACGACCTCGGCGTGACTGAGGGGCTCGCCGCTGAAGCCGGCCGCGGCGTTGGTGACCAGGGACATGCCGAACACCTCGAGGCCGGCGTGGCGGGCGGCGATGGCGTCCAGGGCGGTGGACATGCCCACCAGGTCGCCGCCGATCGCCTTGGCGTAGCGCACCTCGGCCGGGGTCTCGTACTGGGGTCCGGAGAACTGCACATAGACCCCCTCGGGCAGGGACGAGTCCACCTCGCGGGCGATCTCGCGGATCCGGGGGGAGTAGAGGTCGGTGAGGTCCACGAAGTTGGCCCCGACCAGCGGGGTGGCGCCCGTGAGGTTGATGTGGTCGGCCACCAGCACCGGGGTGCCCGGGGCCCACTCCGGTACGAGGGAGCCGCAGCCGTTGGTCAGGACCACGATCTCGGCCCCGGCGGCGGCCGCGGTGCGCACGGTGTGGGCCACGGCGCCGGCGTCGCGGTGTTCGTAGTAGTGCGTGCGGGAGCCGAAGATCAGGGCGTGCCCGGCGCCGGCGCCGTCCTCACTCCCGTTACCGTTCAGGCGTACGGAGCGCACGGTCGGGTTGTGCCCCGGCACCGAGGGGGCGGCGAAGCCGGGCAGCTCGGCGGTGGGGATGGTGTGGGTTGTCTCGCCGATCAGCTCGGCGGCGCCGCCCCAGCCGGACCCCAGCACCACGGCGATGCGGTGCCGGGCCACGCCCGTCACCTGGGCGAGGGCGGCGGCGGCACGCCGGGCCTCGGAGAACCCCGGATGGTCGCCCTGCAGCGGCGAGTGGCCGGACGGGTCGTCGAAGCTGGGGGCGGTGGAGGAGCCGGTGGAGGCGGATGCGTCAGTCACGACCGTCAGCCTAGTGGGAAGCGGCGGAATCAGCCTGCGGTTCGGCCGATCGGCATTCGGCGTGATGCCGCGGGGTGGGACACAATGGTGTCTGTGACTTCCACCCCCATGTACTCGCGTCCCCGTCCCTCCCTCACCATCATCGGCGGCGGCCCCGGCGGCTATGAGTCGGCCATGGTGGCCGCCAAGCTCGGGGCGCAGGTGACCGTCGTCGAGTCCAAGGGCATGGGCGGATCCGCCGTGCTGACGGACGTGGTCCCCTCCAAGACCCTCATCGCCACGGCCGACTCGATGCGCCGCGCCGGGCGGGCCCCCGCGCTGGGCGTGGCGCTGGGTGAGGATCCGGCGAGGGCGGACATGACCGTGGTCAACCGGCGGTTGCTGAACCTGGCCTCCGAGCAGTCCCGGGACATTCGCCGGGCCCTGGAGCGCTCGGGCGTGCGCATCGTCATCGGCAGGGGCCGGCTGACCGGGCCCACCACGGTGGAGGTGGTCACCGAGGACGGCACCGAGACGATTGAGTCCGAGAACATCCTCCTGGCCACCGGCGCCAGTCCGCGCGAACTGCCGACCGCCATGCCGGACGGGGAGCGGATCTTCAACTGGACCCAGGTCTACTCGCTGACGGAGGTGCCTGAGCACCTGATCGTGGTGGGCTCCGGCGTCACCGGCGCGGAGTTCGCCTCGGCCTACAACCAGCTCGGTGCCAAGGTCTCCCTGGTGTCCTCGCGGGACCGTGTGCTGCCGGGGGAGGACCCGGACGCCGCCGCCGTGCTGGAGGACGCCTTCGTGGAGGACGGCGTCAACGTGGTCGGCAAGACCCGCGCTGAGTCCGTGGAGCGCACCGCCACCGGGGTGCGCGTGCACCTCTCCGGTGGCCGCATGCTGGAGGGCAGCCACTGCCTCCTGGCCGTCGGCGGGATCCCCAACACCGCCGATCTCGGGCTGGAGGCGGCCGGCGTCCGGCTGACCGACTCCGGCCACATCGCCGTGGACGGAGTCTCCCGCACCACGGTGCCCGGCATCTATGCCGCCGGCGACTGCACCGGGGTCTTCGCCCTCGCCTCCGTGGCCGCCATGCAGGGGCGCGTTGCCGTGGCGCACCTGATGGGGGACGCGGTCAAGCCGTTCCAGCCACACCTGGTGTCCTCGAACATCTTCACCTCCCCGGAGATCGCCACCGTCGGCGTGACGGAGGAGCAGGTGGCCTCCGGCAAGTACCAGGCGGACATCCTCAAGCTCGATCTGAGCACCAATCCCCGGGCCAAGATGCAGAACGTGACCCACGGCTTCGTGAAGATCTTCGCCCGCAAGGGTTCTGGCACCGTGATCGGCGGCGTGGTGGTGGCCCCGCGCGCCTCCGAGCTGATCTACCCGATCGCGCTGGCGGTGAGCCACAAGCTGCACGTGGACGATCTGGCCAACACCTACACGGTCTACCCCTCGATCTCCGGGTCGATCTCCGAGGCGGCCCGCCGCCTCCACGTCCACCTCTGACCGCTCACCCTCACAGCGGAGAACAGAAGCCGGAACGACGCCGGCCCGGCACCCCGGTGCGATTCCTCGCGGGGGTGCCGGGCCGGCGTCGTGGTGCGCTGGCGGAGGGCTCAGCGGTCGTAGCGGGCGACCAGCCGCCCTACGACCCCGCCCTTGGCCAGTCGATCGAGCCCCTCGGGGATGTCGTCGAAGCCGATGTCCGCCGAGGTGATCGTGAGATCCCCGTCGGCGATCATCTTCAGCACCGCGTCCAGGTGCTCGCGCTTACCCAGGGTCGTGGACCCCTGGAGCGTGATGGCCCGGGTGATGAAGTCGAAGGACGGGAAGTCGAACTCGAGCTTGCCCATGCCGACCAGGACGACCTTGCCGCCGAACTTCACGGCGTCCAGGGCCTTCACGGTGGTCTCCCCGAAGCCGGCGAAGTCGATGACCACGTCCAGGTCCTCACCGGCCAGCTCACTGACGTCCTTGACCACGCGGGAGACGCCGCGATCCCTGGCCTCCTGCCAGGCCTCCTCGCGAGGTTCGATGCCGATGACCTCGGCCCCCTGCACCACCGCGATGCGGGCACCGGTCATGCCCAAGCCGCCCAGGCCCAGGATGCCGACGCGCATGCCCTTCTCGACCCCGCCGTGGACGACCACGCCGGAGTAGGAGGTCACCCCGGCGTCGGTGGCTGCCGAGGCCTGGGACCACTCGACGCCGGCCGGCTTGTGCACGAGCATCTCGACGTTGCCGATCACGTACTCTCCGTAGCCGCCGTCGCGGGAGACGCCCGGGGCGTCCGTGGCCTTGACGGCCTGGGCCACCTCGTCCCCGACCTTGAACTCGGTGACGCCCTCGCCGACCTCCTCGACGATTCCGGAGACCTCGTGGCCGAGCACGATCGGCAGGTCGACGATGATCGGGATGACGCCTTCCCGGTAGCCGACGTCGCTGTGGCACAGCCCAGCGGCCACCACCTTGATCAACACCTCACCCGGCCCCGGCTTCGGCTTCTCGCGCTCTTCGAACCGCAGGTCGGCGTCGACCTTGTCCATCACCCAGGTTTTCACAGTTGCTCCTTCGTCGTATGTGGTGTCTCCGGTCTACCACGTCCCGTCCGGGTGGTGGTCTGCGCTCCTGCGGACGACGCCGGCCCGGCACCCCGGTGCGATTCCTCGCGGGGGTGCCGGGCCGGCGTCGTACGTTCCGACCGGCGTGGCCGGTCAGTTCAGGTCAGCTCAAGTCAGGGCAGCGTGACCGTCTCTGCCTCGGTGTCCAGGGACTTCGTCTTGGTCTCCGGGGCGATGATCAGGGCGATCAGTGTGAGGACGGAGGCGAAGGACAGGTAGTAGCCGACGTGGGCCACGGAGAAGTTCAGCACGAGCCACTGGGCCACGAACGGGGTCAGGGCGGCGCCGAGGATCGAGGACACGTTGTAGGCGATGCCCGAGCCGGTGTACCGGGTGTTGGTGGGGAACAGCTCGGGCAGCACGGCGGACATGGGGCCGAAGGTCAGGCCCATGAGCGCCATGCCGACGATCAGGAAGATCATCATCTGCGTGGTGTTCAGCTCGGTGCCCTGGCCGATCGAGCCGGCGCTGAGCCACCAGCCGAAAGTCAGGCCGAAGAGGATCAGCAGGATGGTGATCACGATCAGGGTGGGCTTGCGGCCGAACTTGTCCGCCAGCCAGCCGGCCACGGGCACGAAGGCGGCGAAGAACAGGATCCCGATCAGCTGCAGTACGAGGAAGTCCGCGTAGGGCACGCCCAGGCCGCTGGCCTCGGGGGAGCTGATGGAGTAGGAGAGGATCCACGTGGTCATCAGGTAGAAGAGCACATAGGTGGCCAGCATGATGAAGGTGCCCAGGATGAGCTCCTTCCAGTTCTTCCGGAAGACCTCGCCCAGGGGAGCCTTGACGCGCTCGTCATTGTCCACCGCGCGCTGGAAGACCGGGGTCTCCTGCAGGCGCAGGCGGACGTAGAGGCCCAGGACCACCATGATCACGGACAGCAGGAACGGCAGCCGCCACACCCACGTGAGGAAAGCGCCGTCCATGTCCGGGTTGGTGGAGTCGTGGTTGAAGCTCAGGGTCAGGATCAGGAAGAGGCCGTTGGCCAGCAGGAATCCGATGGGGGCGCCGAGCTGGGGCCACATCGCCGCCCAGGCGCGCTTGCCCTTGGCCGCGGTCTCGGTGGCCAGCAAGGCGGCACCGGACCACTCGCCGCCGAGTCCGAGGCCCTGGCAGAAGCGCAGGATGGTCAGCAGGGCCGGAGCCCACAGGCCGATCTGGAAGTACGTCGGCAGCAGGCCGATGAGGAACGTGGCGATGCCCATGGTGAGCAGGGAGCCGATCAGGGTGGCCTTGCGGCCGATGCGGTCACCGAAGTGGCCGAACACCACCGAGCCGATGGGCCGGGCCACGAAGGCCGCGCCGAAGGTGGCCATCGAGGCCAGCAGGGCCGCGCCCTCGTCACCGGCAGCGAAGAAGATCAGCGGGAAGACCGAGACCGCCGCCGTGGCGTAGACGTAGAAGTCGTAGAACTCGATCGTGGTGCCCATCAGGGACGCCAGCACCACGCGGGACCGGGGGACGCCCAGCTCCTTGGTGCCATCGTCCTTGACATGGACCGCGCCGGCCCCGGGATCCGGGGTTGAGCTGTCTTGGGACAGGTCAGTGGACATGGTTGCTCCTCATGCAATGCAACGTCAGTGGTGTGCCGGCTCTGGGCCGGTGCGAAATGCGACCCGACGACTCTACGCGCGGGCGCCACCATGCGGACATCAAGTCCACATGGTGAGACGGTCTTGCTTGCAGGAGGAGCGGTCCTGGGAGTCCTAGTCCGCGATGGCGGCGATCGATGCGCCCGCGGTGACCGTGGCGCCCACCTCGGCGCTGAGCTCGGTGATGGTCCCGGACTTGTGCGCGGTCAGGGGCTGCTCCATCTTCATCGCCTCGAGCACCACGATCAGGTCGCCTTCGGCCACGGCATCCCCGACGCCGGCCGCGACCTTGACGATCGTGCCCTGCATCGGTGAGGTCAGGGTGTCCCCGTTGGCTCCGGTGGCGGTGGCTCCCCGGGTGCCGCGGGACTTGCGGCGGCGGGAGCCGGCCTTGGCACCGGTGGCCACGGTGGAGATGGCCCCCAGGATGGCGGGCAGGGTGACCTCGACCCGCTTGCCGTTGACCTCCACGGTCACGGAGCGGCGGTCTTCGTGCTCCTCCTCCGCGTCTCCGGGGGCCCCAGGGGCGCCGGCGAACGGGGCGATGGTGTTCTCGAAGCCGGTCTCGATCCACCGGGTGTGCACGGTGAACGGGGCTCCGACCGCCGGTGCGAAGGCCGGGTCCGAGACCACGGCACGGTGGAACGGCAGGACGGTGGGCATGCCGGCGACCTGCATCTCGGCCAGGGCGCGGCGGGAGCGTTGCAGGGCCTGCTCGCGGGTGGCGCCGGTGACGATCAACTTCGCGACCATGGAGTCGAAGGCGCCGGTGATGGTCTCGCCCTCCTCCACGCCGGTGTCCACGCGGACGCCCGGGCCGGAGGGCAGCCGGAAGCGGGTCAGGGTGCCGGGGGAGGGCATGAAGTTCTTGCCGGCGTCCTCGCCGTTGATGCGGAACTCGAAGGAGTGGCCACGCACCGCCGGATCGCCGTAGCCCAGTTCCTCACCGCGGGCGATGCGGAACTGCTCGCGCACCAGGTCCAGGCCGGTGACCTCCTCGGAGACGGGGTGCTCCACCTGCAGGCGGGTGTTGACCTCGAGGAAGGAGATGGTGCCGTCCGTGCCCACGAGGAACTCGCAGGTGCCCGCGCCCACGTAGCCGGCCTCCACCAGCAGTGCCTTGGAGGATTCGTACAGTCGCTGCTGCTGCTCGGCCGTCAGGAAGGGCGCCGGGGCCTCTTCGACGAGCTTCTGGTTGCGGCGCTGCAGGGAGCAGTCGCGGGTGGACACCACCACCACGTTCCCCGCGGCATCGGCCAGGCACTGGGTCTCCACGTGACGCGGGGCGTCCAGGAAGCGCTCCACGAAGCACTCGCCGCGGCCGAAGGCGGCGGTGGCCTCCCGCACCGCGGAATCGAACATCTCGGGGATGTCCTCACGGCTGCGGACCACCTTGATGCCGCGGCCGCCGCCACCGTGGGCAGCCTTGATGGCCAGGGGGAGACCGTGCGTGTCGGCGAAGGCGAGGACCTCGTCCGCGTTCGCCACCGGGTCGGCGGTGCCGGGCACCAGCGGCGCGCCGACCTTCTGGGCCAGGTGGCGTGCGGAGACCTTGTCCCCCAGCTGCTCGATGGCGCCGGCCGGAGGGCCGATCCACACCAGTCCGGCAGTCTCGACCGCGCGGGCGAAGTCGGCGTTCTCGGACAGGAAGCCGTAGCCGGGGTGGACGGCATCGGCGCCGGAGGACTGGGCGGCGGCGAGGATCTTGTCCACCACGAGGTAGGAGTCAGCGGCGGAGGCCCCGCCCAGCGCAATGGCGTCATCCGCCATGCGCACGTGCAGGGATTCGCGGTCCGGCTCCGCGTAGACGGCCACGGCGGTGAGTCCCTCGTCATGTGCCGCGCGGATGATGCGGACGGCAATCTCCCCGCGGTTGGCCACGAGCACCCGCGAGAACGGGCGGGCTGCGGTGGTGGCGGTCGGCGTCGGCTGGGACATCGGGGCGGGACTCCTTCATAAGCGTCGGCGCAGGGGATCTGCGAGGGGGCCGGACCCGACCTGATGCCGGGGCATGATGCCGGGGCAGCCCACCTGCCGAGCCTAGACGTGGCGGTGGGTTTCCTACAGGATCCGGGGCGTTTTCCCCGCGTCACGCGGGATCGATTGTAGGAATCCCACAATCGTCCTCCTGCTACTGCCCAGGCGACGGCGCGGCCCCGGTGCGAGCGCGCCGGTGCGTGATCACGGCCAGGATCATGACGGCCAGGCCCACCACGGTCAGGCCGGTGCCGAGCAGTGCCGGCGAGCGGTACCCGAGCCCGGCGTCCACCACCACGGCACCGAGGAAGGCGCCCAGGGCGTTGGCGAAGTTGAACGCAGCGTGGTTCATGGCCGCGCTGACCGAGGGGGCATCGCCGCTGTCGCGCAGCAGTCGCACCTGCAGGGCGGTGGTGAAGAGGGACCCGGCGACTCCCAGCAGCAGCACGCAGGCAATGGCGACGGCGGGGACGTGCGCCAGGGCGGCGAACGCCAACAGGACCAGCCCCAGGCTGGTGACGCCGAGCAGGGCGGATTTCTCGATGGAACGGTCCACGAGCGGGCCGGCGATGAGCGAGCCGAGGGTCATGCCGACGCCATAGCAGACGAGCACCCAGGGGACGGCGGACTCGGACAACCCGGTGAGGTCGGTCATCGTCGGAGAGATGAACGTGTAGACCGCGAACATCCCGCCGAAGCCGATGGAACCGGCCACGAGCGTGAGGATGACCTGGGGGCGTTTGAGTGTGCGGAGCTCCCCGCGGATGGAGGGGGCAAGCCCCGGCTTGCTGCGAGGTACGAGGGCGAACACGGCCACGAGCGTGAGCAACCCGATCAGGGCGACCATTCCGTAGGCGGTCCGCCAGCCGAACTGGGCGCCCAGGGCGGCCGCCGCGGGCACACCCACGATGTTGGCCACGGTCAGCCCGAGCATGACCCTCGCCATGGCGGTGGCCCGGCGTTGCGGGGAGACCAGGGTGGAGGCGACCGCGGCGCCGATGCCGAGGAAGGCCCCGTGGGGCAACCCGGTGATGAAGCGGGAGACCAGCATCCACGGCAGCGACGGTGCCAGAGTACTGCCGACACTGCCAATGACGAACAGGGCTGCCAGACCCAGCAGCAGGCGCCGGCGTTCCATCCGGGCGGTCAGGGCGGCGATGAGCGGAGCGCCGATGACCACCCCGATCGCGTAGAGGGACACCGCGTGGCTCGCCTCGGTGATCGTGGCGCCGAAGCCCTCGGCGATGTACGGCAGCAGGCCCATGGTGGCGAACTCGGCTGTGCCGATGCCGAACGCGCCGATCGCCAGGGCGAAGATGGCCAGCCGGGCGGTCCTCGCGGGAACCGGTGGCTGCACGGAGCGCTCGGACGCCGTCAGGCCGGACGCGGCGGCGGTCGCCTCGGTGGTCTGGGTGGGTGCCATGGGAGTTCTCCTGGTGGACGGCGGCGGAACACTCCGCACGGGCCTCTCCACGCTAACGCCGCGGCCTCGGACGCCTCACCCGAAAAGTGCCTGCGGCCGTGTGAGAACAGGCACACTGCCAGCGGGCACACCGCCGGCAGGCACAGTTGTGGCAGACACACCGCCGGCTCAGGCACTCCCGGCTCAGGCGCCGCCGGCCTCCCACAGGGACGCCAGGGAGACCCCGAACTCCGCCAGCAGCGTCCGCAGGGTGGAGACGGACAGGCCGATCACGGCGTTCGGGTCCCCCTCCACCGCGGTGACGAAGGCTGCTCCGCGGCCGTCGATCGTGAAGGCCCCGGCGCACTGCAGGGGCTCGCCGGTGGCCACGTACGCGGCGATCTCCTCCTCGTCGACGTCGGCGAACCTCACCACGGCGCTCGACAGCGCTCCGGTGGCCGGCGGCGCGAGCGGCGTCTCGACGGCACGGCTGGTCAGGTCCCGGTTGTCCACGACCCAGTGGCCGGTGTGCAGCTCACCTGTACGGCCGGACTGCATCCGCCACCGCTCCAGGGCGACCTCGGGTTCCCAGGGCTTGCCGTAGGCCACGCCGTCCAGCTCGAACACCGAATCGCAGCCGATCACCAGGGCGCCCGACGCCTCGGGGTGCCCCGCGACGTCCTCGGCCTTGGCCCGGGCGAGCAGTTGGGCGGTCTCGGCCGGACTGGCCAACGGATGGGCTGCGGCGATCGCGTCCTCGTCCACGTCCGAGACCACCACGGTGAACGGAAGGCCGGCGGCCTCGAGGATCCGGGCCCGGGCCGGCGAGGCCGAGGCCAGCACCAGCCGCGGTACCGGTGCGCCGCCGTCGTGCTCCTGACGTTCAGTGGCCTCAGGTCCGGGCGCCGGAGCGGCGCTCAGCTCAGCGCCCGAACCGCCGCTCATGCCATCGCCTTGCGCAGGGTGTCCAGCCCCATGGAACCCAGGCGCAGGGCCCGGGTGTGGAAGGCCTTGAGGTCGAACTCGCGGCCCTGGGCTGCAGCGCGGTCGGCCTGTTCGGCACGGATCTGCTCCCAGATGCGCTGGCCGACCTTGTAGGACGGTGCCTGCCCCGGCCAGCCGAGGTACCGGATGAATTCGAACCGGATCTGTCCGGGGGAGTCGTTGAGGTGCTTCGTCAGGAACGCGAACCCCTGCTCGGGGGTCCACACGCCGCCGCCCTCGGACGCCGGGGCCTCGAAGCCGCAGTGCACGCCGATGTCGAACACCACCCGGGCCGCACGCATCCGCTGGGCGTCCAGCATGCCGAGGTGGTCGCCCGGATCCGTGAGGAAACCGAACTCGTCCATGAGCTTCTCGGCGTACAGGGCCCAGCCCTCGCCGTGCCCCGAGGTCCAGAGCCCATTGCGCCGCCAGTCGTTCAGCTCGTCCTGGGCCAGCATGGCCGTGCCGATCTGCAGATGGTGACCCGGCACGCCCTCGTGGTAGACGGTGGTGGTCTCCTGCCACGTGGTGAAGGAGTCCTCCCCGGCGGGCACGGACCACCACATGCGGCCGGGCCGCGAGAAGTCGTCCGAGGGGCCCGTGTAGTAGACGCCGCCTTCCTGCGTGGGGGCGATCATGCACTCGACCCGGTCCATCGGGGCGGGGATCTCGAAGTAGCGGGTCATCTCCTGCAGTGCGGTGTCGGTGACGCCCTGCATCCAGTCCCGCAGCGCCGCGGTGCCCTGCAGCCGGCGGGCCGGGTCCGCGTCCAGGATCGCGCGGGCCTCGTCGATGGTGGCACCCGGCTGGATCCGTTCGGCGTCGGCCTGCTGGGCCTCGATGATCCGCGCGAGCTCCTCCTGCCCCCACGCGTACGTCTCCTCCAGATCGATCTGGGCACCCAGGAACTCCTGCGAGTACAGCTCGTAGAGGTCCCGCCCGACGGCGTCCCGTTCCGGCGCGCTGTCCCGCACCTCCTCCTTCAGGACGTCCGCCAGCTCCTGGTAGGCGGTCCCGGCCTTGCTCGCCTGGGCCTCCAGCTCGGTGAGCAGGGCGGAGGGCACGACGCCGGCCGCGGACGCGCGCTCGACCAGCCCCGGGAAGAAGCCCCCGGCGGCGGAGTGGGCCTCGGCCTGCTCGATGACGATGTCGACCTGGCGCTGGGCGGCGACCTGTCCGGCGTCGCGCGATGCCCGCAGGGATTCGGCGTATCCCGCCAGGGCATCGGGCAGGTTGGCCAGCCGGCCGGCGATCTGGGCCCAGTCCTGCTCGGTCTCCATGGGCATCAGGTCCAGGATGTTGCGGATCTCCTGGGCCGGGGAGGCCAGGTTGTTCAGCTCGGTGCGGCCGGTGGCGTGGATCCGGCGTTCCAGCCCCACCCGCTCGTGCAGCGCGGCGGCGGTGACCTGGTCCACGTCGTCGGCGGGAGTGAGGCGGTCGAGGTCCTCGAGCAGGACCCGGTTCAGCTCGTCCTGGGCGGACGCTCCGGCGGGGGAGTAGTCCGAGTACTCGGTCTCGTGGCCGGGGTGGCCCAGCGCGGTGGCCTCCTCGGGGTGCAGGGCGAGGGTGTCGGCGAAGTAGCGGTTGGCCAGCGCGTCGATCGAGGAGAGCTGGCGGGGCCGGCCGTTCTGACCGGGCTGGTTCTGCTGGTGCGGCGGGGTGTGGCCGGTGGGTTCGCTCATGCCAGCACCCTAACCGCTTCCGACGTGATGGTCTCGACGTCGCCGGGCCTCCTACACCGCGACGCGGGGGCGTAGCGTTGACGGTAGAGCTTGCTGAGACACCCGGCGAAACAGTCCCGGACGTGGTGTGTGACGGCTCTCGACGCCACTAGGAGAACACCCCCGCCATGACCGAGCAGACGCAGGAGCGCCGTCGCCCGAACCGAGCGCCGCTCCCGGGCCTCGTCCTCTTCGTGGTGATCGCGGGGTCATTGGTCCTCATCGGGGCCGGCCTGTTCAGTGGCCAGCTTTCGCGGGGCGATCTACTGCCATGGAACGGGGAGTGCACGGTGAGTACCGCGGACGGGGAGGTCGGACTCGACCGCGAGGAGGCGAAGCTGGCCACCACGGCCGTGGCGCTCTCGGCGCGGGGGATGGCCGCCCCGGATACCTCAGGCCTCGACCCGTCGGTCGTGCGGCGTCTGGCCGAGGGGCCACCCGAGGATGCCGGTGCAAGTCTGAGCTGCCGCGGGTCGGTGCGTGAAGACGTTCCGGAGCAGCAGCCGGCCGCCACCGGTTTGACGCCACGCGCGGAGCTTGTCAGGGAGTCGATGACCGACGTGTTCGGTGAGCAGAGCCTGGGCGGGTTCGCGCCGGGCGGCGTGGATCAGGGGCATCAGGAAGGGTCCACCCACTACGAGGGCCGGGCCATCGACATCTTCTTCCGCCCGGTGTCCGAGGAGAACCGGAGGGATGGATGGTTGCTGGCCCACTGGCTGGTCGCCCATGCCGAAGACCTGGACATCCAGTACGTCATCTTCGATGACCAGGTCTGGAGCGCCCGCAGCTCACGCGGGCAGTGGCAGGACTACCGTGCCTCTGACCCGGGCAATGAGATCCTGCGCCACCTCGACCACGTGCACGTGGACGTGGTGCGCGGCGGGACCGACTGAAGACTCGGTCGAACGAACCTCGTCCCACACCGATCCTGCCGCGCCACACGGATGATCACTGTCGTTCGGCAGGATGGCTGGGGCTGGGGCTGGAGGCGAGGGTCAGCGCTGTCCGGCGGCGTGCTTCCAGGAGCCGGAACCGGGACGGGCCCACAGCCCGAGGCGGCGCCGGCGGTCCAGGGTGCGGTCCCGGTCGGTGCGTCCGGCACCCTCACGCCGGTGCTGTTCGGCCTGAGCGGCCACGGCGTGGATGACCGCCGTCAGGGCGGCCGTCTCCTCGGCATCGAGGTTGCCCTTGACGAGCAGGGCCGGCTCCGCTGCCTGATTGGTCTCAGAGGTGGGGTGCTGCGTGTCCATCATGGCCTCCCGGGTCGTGTCCGTCTCCATGGTCTGTAGGGTCTCTGCCTGGTCCAAGGTGTCCCGGCCGCTCACAGGGGGATGTTCCCGTGCTTCTTGGCGGGCCGCGATTCGCGTTTGTGGAAGGTGGCCCGCAGGCCCCGCACGATCTGGGTCCGGGTCTCGGCCGGCGTGATGACGGCGTCCACGTAACCGCGGTCGGCCGCCTGGTAGGGGTTGAGCAGTTCGGCCTCGTAGCCTTCGATGATCTCCTGGCGCTTGGCCTCCACATCACCCCCGGACTCCTCGACGGCCTTGAGGTCCCGGCGGTAGAGGATGTTGACCGCTCCCTGGGCTCCCATCACGCCGATCTGGGCGGTCGGCCACGCGAGGTTGAGGTCCGCGCCGAGCTTCTTGGACCCCATGACGATGTAGGCACCGCCGTAGGCCTTGCGGGTGATGACGGTCAGCTTCGGGACGGTGGCCTCGGCGTAGGCGTAGATGAGCTTGGCGCCGCGGCGGATGATCCCGGAGAACTCCTGGTCCGTGCCGGGCAGGAACCCGGGGACGTCCACGAGCGTGATGATCGGGATGTTGAAGGCATCGCAGAACCGGACGAAGCGGGCGGCCTTCTCCGAGGCGTTGATGTCCAGGGTGCCGGCGAACTGCATCGGCTGGTTGGCCACGATTCCCACGGAATGCCCCTCGACCCGGCCGAGTCCGCAGATCACGTTGGGCGCATAGAGCTCCTGGACCTGCAGGAAGTGGGCGTCGTCCACCACGTGCTCGATCACGGTGAGCATGTCATAGGGCTGGTTCGCCGAATCGGGGATCAGCGTGTCCAGCTCGAGGTCTTCCGCGGTGACCTCCAGCTCCTCCTCGAAGGGCTCCACCGGCCCCTCGGCCAGGTTGTTGGAGGGGAGGAACTCAAGCAGCTCGCGCACGTACTCGAGAGCGTCCTCCTCGTTGGCGGCCAGGTAGGCGGCGGTTCCCGTGGAGGCGTTGTGCTGGCGGGCGCCACCGAGCGTCTCCATGTCCACGTCCTCGCCCGTGACGGTCTTGATCACGTCCGGGCCGGTGATGAACATGTGCGAGGTCTTGTCCACCATGATGATGAAGTCGGTCAGGGCGGGGGAGTAGGCGGCGCCGCCGGCCGAGGGGCCCATGATGAGGGTGATCTGCGGGATCACACCGGAGGACATGACGTTGTTGCGGAAGATGTCCGCGAACATTGCCAAGGAGGCGACGCCCTCCTGGATCCGTGCCCCGCCGCCGTCATTGATCCCGATGACCGGGCAGCCGTTCCGGGCGGCGAACTCCTGGACCTTGACGATCTTCTCGCCGTTGACCTGGCTCAGGGAGCCGCCGTAGACCGTGAAGTCCTGGGAGTACACGGCCACCATGCGGCCGTCGATGGTGCCGTAGCCGGACACCAGCCCGTCACCGATGGGCTTCTTCCGGTCCATGCCGAAGGCGGTGGTGCGGTGTACCGCGAGGGCATCGAACTCGATGAACGATCCGGGATCCAGCAACAGCTCGACGCGTTCGCGGGCGGTGTGCTTGCCCCGGTCATGCTGCTTGTCCACGGCGGCCTGGCCGGACGGCAGGGCGGCCTCGGCCCGGCGGCGCTCCAGGTCCTGCAGTTTGCCGGCCGTGGTGGTCAGATCCGGTTCGGTCACAGGTCCTCCGTCGGTTGGAACTTTCATACAAGCGGTGCGGCGGTGGTTTCGGGGAAGGCCCCGTGAACATCACGGCCAGGGCCCAGTCTAGTGACGCGCGGACCGCTACCTCTTGTAGGAACCGCACAAGATTGGTGCCGGTGGCCCCCGTATTGGTCCAGCGAATGACCAGTACCACCCGCTATACCTAGAGGCATGACCGTTACGTGGCTGGAGCAGGCCGACTCGACACAGGAACAGCTCATCGCCCAGGCCGCGGCCCAACCGGACCGGTGGCCACACCTGTCCGCCCTGGCCACCCTGAACCAGCGGTCGGGCCGCGGCCGCAGGGGGCGCGGCTGGACCACCGCTCCTGGCACGGCCCTGTCTGTCTCCGTGGTGCTGCGCCCGGAACTGCCCGTGGAGCACTTCAGCTGGGTCACACTGGTGGCGGCCGCCGCCACCAGCGCAGAGCTGCGGAGTCTCGGAGTCCCGGCCCAGGTGAAATGGCCCAACGACCTGCTGGCGGAGGACGGCCGCAAGCTCTGCGGCATCCTCGCCTCGGTACTGCCGGACCAGTCCGGGATCGTGCTGGGGCTCGGCCTCAACCTGGACTTCGGTCCCGGCGGGGCCCCGGTCCCCACGGCGACGTCGGTCGCCGAGTGGGTGCCCGAGGGGGCCGTGCCCTCGGCACCGGACTTGCTGAACGCCCTGCTGGGCGCGCTCTCTGCGCGACTGGACGGCTTCACCCGCGCGGTCCGCGAGCACCCCGGAGAGGTGGACGGAGCGCATCCGGCCGCGGCCGGCGTCGTGGGCCGGCTGGCGACCCTGGGCACCGAGGTGACCGTGCACCTGCCGGACGGTTCCCGGCTGACGGGGACCGCGAGGGCGCTGGGACCCGGCGGAACCCTCCTCGTGGAGCCGGCCGACCGTGGGAAGATGGACACAGCGGTGCCCGGCACCACTCGACGCGGTGACCTGCTGGAGGTTTCCGCCGCTGACGTGGTGCACCTGCGCCGCTGACGGACTGCAGCCGGACCGCTGCAGTCCGAGGCAACCCGATGATCCCTGGAGAGGATGGCCCGACGTGGGACTGAGGCTGGCGCCCGGTGAGCAGGTACGCGTGCGTACCCGCTCGCACCCGCGTGCCCTGACGATGCCCGTCCTGCGCCTCATGCTGATCGCCGTGGCCACCGGCTACGTGCAGGGCTTCCTCGCCCGGCCGGACCTGGCGGACTTCATGGTGGAATCCCGCAGCTGGCTCGTGGTCGTCGCCTGGATCCTGGCCGCCGTGGCCCTGCTCTTCGGTTGCCTGCGCCCCGCCTGGCGTTGGTTCAACCGCCGCACCCTGCTGACCACGCGCCGCATCCTGCAACGGGCCGGAATCGGCAAGTCCAGGGAGCGTTCCCTGCACCTGCTCTCCGTCTACGACGTCCGCCTGCGCCAGCGCCGCGGGCAGAAGATGACCCGTTCCGGGGACCTCCTGGTGGACCATGGGGCCGGCGGCTCGTGGGTGCTCGCGAACATGCCCGAGGCGGCGCGCTTGCGGGAACTGATCCTCCGGGAAGTCGGCGCCCTGCACCAGGAGATCTCCGCCCACGCCGGGACGGCCGGCCCACCCGCGGAGCCAGGACCAGCACCGGGACCGGCACTGCGACCAGCACCGGGACAGGCACTTCGACCGGCACCAGGGTCGGCACCAGGACCAATGATGAGGGGTGGCTACCGTGGCTGAGTACACCGGTCCGATGGACGACTGGGATGACCTGCCCGAACCGACGTCCCTGGATGACCACGGTGATCTGGGCCTGCTGACCGAGGGTGTCCAGCCCGCGGCCGATCAGCCGTCCGGGCCCGCACCGGCGACAGGCCCCGCCCCGGCACCCGGCCCCGCCCGGACGCCCGAGGACGGCCCCGCTGACGCACCGCTGCCGCAGACAGCGCAGATGGAGCAGGTCCCCGCGGAGGGCGTGGAACGCCAGGCCCGGCAGCCGGCCCCGGACACCACCACCACGTCCGCGCTGGCCTTGGAGGACGAGCAGGAGGTCACCACCTGGACCCAGGCGATCTCGGCCCTGGAGAAGGACCTGCTGGGCGGACCGCGCTCGATGACCCGGCGGGACATGGCCAGTGAACTCGGCGTCTCCCTGATCTCGGCCCGTAAGCTCTGGCGCGCCCTGGGCTTCCCCAATGTCAAGGACGAGGACCGGGCCTTCACCCAGCAGGACACCGACGCGATCGGCACCATGATCGACCTGGTCCGGCGAGGCATCCTGAACGAGGAGACGGCCATCTCCCTGACCCGCTCCATCGGCCAGATGACGGATCGCATGGTCGTGTGGCAGATCGAGGCCCTCGTGGAGAACAAGATCAGTGAGGGCATGACGGATCCGCAGGCCCGCCGCGAGGTGGTCCGGATGCTGCCGGAGATCATCGAACCCCTCGAAGAGGTCATGGCCTATTCCTACCGGCGGCAGCTCAACTCGGCGGTGCAGCGTCTCACCGTCCGGGTGGAGGCGGGCCTGGCGGCCAGTGCCGTGGGCCGGGACGGGTCTGAGGACGACGCCCCGTTGCCGCTGGCCCGCGCGGTGGGCTTCGCGGACATGGTCTCCTACACCTCCCTGTCCCGTCAGATGAACGAGCGCACGCTGGCCCAGATGGTGCAGCGCTTCGAGAACAAGTGCGCCGAGATCATCTCGATCGGCGGTGGCCGGCTGGTCAAGACGGTCGGTGACGAGGTCCTGTTCAACGCCGAGACGCCGGAGGCCGGAGCCCAGATCGGCCTCGCGCTGGCGCAGGCCATGGCCGACGACCCCGTGTTGCCCTCGTCCCGCGTCTCCGTGGTGTGGGGCCGCGTCCTCTCCCGGCTGGGGGACATCTACGGCCCCACCGTGAACCTCGCCTCCCGGCTGACCGCGCTCGCGGACCCGGGCACCGTCCTGGTGGACGCGATGACGGCCATGGCACTGGAGGCGGACGATCGGTTCGTCCTGGTCCCGCAGCCTCCGCGGATGGTCCGGGGATTCGGCGAGATCCGGCCGTCCATCCTCATGCCCGGCTCCGGCAATGGTCTCGTGGTCGATTGACACTGGCCGACGGTCACGGGCGTATATGGGGAGAACTACCCATGCCCTCAGGGCCATTTCAGGTTTGCGCCTTCGGCTGAACCGGTAGACTTCCCCTTCAGTGGCCGCTGTGCCGTTGGCGCGCAGGACGGCCCGTGATTTCACCATCGGGGGATAAAACGTGGGGACAGGTTTCGGCGCCGGGCGCCAGGGCGCGTTGAAGGCGACGGCGTTCGTGGGTGTCTCCGCCGTGGCCGTGACCGGCGCCATCCTCTATCCGGGTTTCCAGACCGCGGACGTCGATCTCAATGACGGTGGCGTGTGGGTGGTCAACGCGGCAGAGAACAAGGTCGCCCACCTCAACTACCAGTCTCAGACCCTCGACGGCGGCGTGGCCACCACCATGACCGAGTTCGACCTGGCGCAGCACGCGGACCAGGTCTACCTCCGCGACCTCGAGATGGGCGCCGCCACCACCGTGGACCCGGCCGCCTTCGTCCTCTCCGACGAGACGATGCTCCCGGCCAACTCCTCCTTCTCCTACGGCGAGAACATCGTGGCCGTCTCGGACACGGAGCAGGGCCGGGTCTACGCCGCCACCACCCAGAACCTCGGGGCCATCTCCTCCGAATCCGCGGACCCGTTCTACGAGGGCGAGGGCCGGGTGCTCTCGGCCGTGGGCCGCGACGACACGGTGTGGGTGGCCGACCTGGACGCCAACCTCATCAAGGGCTTCCGCCCGCTGACGGACGAGGAGCTCCGCGAGCAGTCCGATCAGGGCAGCTCCACCGAGGCGGTCGGGGATGGCGAGGCCCCGGCTGGCGAGGAGGACACGGACGGCGCCCCAGAAGGCAACGACGACGGCGCGGATAGCGACCCGGCCGGCTTCCGGGAGGTCTCGTCCACCGAGATCGACGGGCTCGCCGGGATGGCCGAGCCACAGATCTCGGCCGTCGGGGAGACGGGCGTCATCTTCGATGCGGCCTCCGGCACCCTGGTCACCTCCGAGGGCGAGGCCTCCAGCGTCGTCGACCCCGCCGAGGGAAAGCTCCAGGCGCCGGGACCGGAGGCGGACGGGGCCGTCGTCGCGCTCGCCAACAAGACCGCGACCGTGCCGCTGGCCGGCGGGGAGCCCCAGTACACCACCGTGGAGACCACCGGCGCCCCGATCCAGCCGGTGCGCGTGGGGACCTGCACGCACGCGGCCTGGCAGGGTTCCGGCCTGTACCAGCGTGACTGCGACGATGATTCCCAGGACACCACCGAGCAGATCCCCGAGATGCCGGCCGAGGCCCAGATGGTGTTCCGGGTCAACCGGGACGTGGTGGTGCTCAACGACATCTCGCAGGGCAACACCTGGCTCGTGGCGGACGGCATGAAGATCGTCAACAACTGGGCGGACCTGGAACCGCCGAAGGGCGAGGGCGAGCAGGAGGAAGAGGAGTCGGACGAGATCACCGACTCCATCGAATTGCCGGACCGCCAGGAGGAGAACCAGAAGCCGGTCGCCGAGGATGACACCTTCGGCGTCCGTGCCGGGCGCACCACCGCCCTGCCGGTGCTGTTCAACGACGTGGACCCGGACGGCGACCTGCTGACCGCGGAACTGGCCGGTAACCAGCCTGAGACCGGCACCCTGCAGGAGATCTACGACGGCACGGGATTCCAGATGGTGGTCCCCGAGGACGCGAGCGGTTCGTCCTCCTTCACCTACACGGCGGACGACGGTCGTGGGGGGACCGACCAGGCCCAGGCCACCGTGCGCGTGGTCCCAGAGGACGAGAACAGCAAGCCCGTCCAGGAACGGGTGACCACCCTGCGGGTCCAGGCCGGAACCGAGGTCTCGCAGAACATCCTGACGGACTGGAAGGACCCGGACGGGGACGACCTGCAACTGATGGGGGCGGTCTCCGAAGACGGTGATGTGGTGCGGGTGCGTCCGGACGGCGTGCTGACCTTCGAGGACGTCGGCAAGACCGACGGCACCAAGGAGTTGGAGATCACCGTCTCCGACCGGCGCGAGTCGGAGACCGGCCGGGTGGTCATCGAGGTGCTGCCCAAGGGTGCGGCCCCGCCGATCACGGCCACGGACCACGTGACCGTCAACGTGGGAGAGGAGGCCACCTTCTCACCGCTGGAGAACGACTTCGACCCGACCGGGACCGAGCTGCGCCTGGCCCATGTGGATCCGATCTCCGGTGCGGACGTGGACATGAACAGTGACACGGGCACCGTGTCCTTCCGCTCGGATCAGGAGAAGACCTTCTACCTGAAGTACGTCGCCACCAACGGGCCGGCCTCCGCCCCGGGGCTGATCCGGGTGGACGTGAAGGACCCGGACAAGAACACCGGTACGCCGGTGGCCGTGCGTGACGTGGCGCTGCTGCCCGCCAACGGCGAGGTGCTGGTCAACATCCTCGGCAACGACTCCGATCCCGAGGGCGGCGTGCTGGTGGCCCAGCAGGTGGACGTGCCGGAGGACGCCCCCTTCAACGTCTCCGTGGAGCGCAACGCCGTCCTGCGCGTCACAGACCAGCAGGGACTCACCGAACCGGTGACGTTCACCTACACCGTCACGAACGGCACGGCCGCCTCGAAGGGCGAAGTCACCGTCATCCCGATCCCGGCCCCGGAGTCCATGGAGCCGCCGCGGCCCAATCCGGACACCGCCGTGGTGCGGGCCGGAGACGTGGTCACCGTGCCGGTCCTGGACAACGATGTCCATCCCAACGGTGCCGAACTCACCCTCGAGCCCGAGCTGGCCGAGGGCGTCGACGAGGCGGACGGCCTGGTGTCAGTCTCGGACAACAAGATCCGGTTCCGTGCCGGCGAGGAGGCCAAGACGGTCTCCGCCGTCTACACCGTCTCCGGACCGGACGGCCAGCAGGCCTCAGCCCGGGTGACGTTCCACATCAACGCACTGGACCTGGAGAACAACTCACCGCCGTCTCCGGAGACCGTGGAGGGCCGCGTGTTCTCCGGCGAGACCGTCGCCATACCGATCCCGCTGGACGGGATCGACCCGGATGGGGACTCGGTGTCCCTGGTGCAGCTGGAGAATCCCCCCACCAAGGGGTCCGCGAAGGTCACGGCCAACTCGATCGAGTACACGGCCACGGCCGGCTCCACCGGGACCGACGTGTTCACCTACGTGGTCGAGGACCGCCTCGGGGCCCGTTCCACCGGGACCATCATGGTCGGCATCGCCCCCGTGGCGCAGGAGAACACCCCTCCCGTGGCCGTCAATGACTCCATCCAGGTGCGCCCGGACCGGCCGGTGGCCGTGGACGTGCTGTCCAATGACACGGACGCGGACGGGGACGAGCTGAAGTTCGTGGACACGCTGGAGGCCACCGAGGGCTCGGACGCCGCCCTGGTGGATGGCCGCATCCTGCTGACCTCACCGGCGGAGGCCGGGTTCGTCTCCGTGCGCTACACCATCACGGACGGCCGCGGTGGTCAGGACACCGGAACGCTGACGGTCGAGTCGGACCCCAACGCACCGCTGCGTGCGCCGATCGCCCGGGACGACCGCGTCTCCTTCCGGGAGACCGTGGATGAAGACCAGGTCACGGTGGACATCCTCAAGAACGATGAGGACCCGGACGGCACCCCGGACGATCTGGTGGTGGACTTGCCGGAGAACCCGGAGGGCGTGACCCTCACGGAGGACAACCAGCTGGTGGTCCCCGTGCAGTCCAACCCGCAGGTGATCATCTACCGGCTCACGGATGCCGACGACCTCTCCGCCTATGCCTTCGTGATCGTCCCCGGAGCTGGTGAGGCCCGCCCGACGCTGCGCTCCGACGCGCCGATCGAGGTGACGGCCGGTGAGGAACTGCCCCTGAACCTGGACGACCTCGTGGTGGTCCGGGATGGCAAGTCGCCACGGCTCACCGAGGAGTCCAAGGTGTCCTCGACGCCGGAGTCCGAGGGCGGCCTGGTCCGCTCCGCCACCGACCTGGTCTTCACCCCACCCGCGGACTTCACCGGCGCCGCCTCCGTGACCTTCGAGGTGACAGACGGCTCCGGACCGGATGACGCCGAGGGCCTGAAGGCGGTCCTGACCCAGCCGGTCCGGGTGCTGCCGCGCCCGGATGAGAACATCCCGCCGCTGTTCCAGTCCAACACCATGGAGGTTGCCGCCGGTGGCGATCCGGCGAGCCTCGATCTGGCCCAGGCCGCCTCCGACCCGGACCCGGACGACGCCGAGAACCTCACCTTCGCTTTGGGGGAGTCTTCCATCGAGGGCCTGGATGTCAACCTCGAGGGGTCCGTGCTCACCGCCAGCGCCGGTGCAGACACCCCGAAGGGCACCCGCGGCACCGTCCAGGTGACGGTGACGGACGGCAAGTCCGATCCCGTGCCGGCGCAGGTGACGCTCACGGTCAATGCCTCGGACCGCCCACTGACGGTGGCCAACCCGGACACCGTGCCGGACGCCCATCAGGGCGGGGCTGAGACGGTTCCCGTCCTCGCGAACGACGTGAATCCGTTCGAGGGCGAGGGTGAGCTTCAACTGGTGGGTACCGAACTGGCCGGCGGAGCGGGAGAGGCCGTGGTTTCCGGTGACTCGGTGGTGGTCACCCCCGATGAGAACCTGGTCGGCCAGATGACGGTCCAGTACACCGTGCAGGACATGACGGAGGATCCCGACCGCCACGTCCAGGGCACCATCACGCTGAACGTGAAGGGCGTGCCCGAGGCTCCCGGTATACCCCGGGTGGATTCCGTGGGTGACTCTGAGGTCGTGTTGACGTGGGACGCTCCGGCCAACAACGGTGCGGCCATCACGGGCTACACGGTCACCGCAGATGGCGTGAACCAGGAGTGCGCGGCCACCACGTGCACGATCTCCGGACTGACGAACAACCAGGAGTACACCTTCGCGGTCACCGCCACGAACGAGGTCGGCGAGTCGGATCCTTCGGTGTCCTCGGCCCCGGCCCGGCCGGATGTGGAGCCAGAACAGCCGGCCCCGCCAACGGGGACGGACGGGGACCAGAAGATCGACCTGACGTGGACCGCCCCGGTCAATCGGGGTTCGCCCATCACCTCCTACACGGTGGAGATCTCACCGGCACCCGCGGGCGGTGTGACGCAGAAGACGGTCTCGGGCACCTCCACCACGTGGGAGGGCCTGACGAACGGCACCGCCTACCAGTTCCGGATCCAGGCCGTGAACGACGCGGACCGGCCCAGCGAATTCTCCGGATGGTCGTCATCGATCACCCCGGCCGGGGTACCCATGCAGCCTTTGGCCCCCTCGGCCTCCCGGGCCGAGTCCGCCGTCAACGGAGGTGTGGCCAACGTGCGGTGGAGTGCGCCCAACAACAATGGCGCGTCCATCTCGAAGTACCACCTGCACGTCTACGAGGGCGGCAAGTTGGACAGGACGATCAGCGATATCAGTGGGACATCGCAACAGGTCACCGGCCTGAAGACCACCTCGTCGTATTCCTTCTCCGTGGTGGCAGAGAACCGGGTCGGGAAATCCGAAGGCTCGCCACGCTCGACTGCGGTCACCCCTTACGGGCGGCCGAAGGCGCCATCCAAGCCCTCGATCGATGCCACCGGCAAGAACAACACCATCAAGGTGGACTTCAGCCCCGGCTCGGCCAACGGCTCGCCGATCACCGGTTACCAGTACCAGGTCAGCGGTGGCAGCTGGAATAACATCAGCAGGCCGGGCAGCACCATCAACGTGGGCAGCAACGGCAAGGACGTGACCGTGAGGGTCCGCGCCCTGAATGCGGCCGGTGCCGGTGACGCCTCCGGATCCTCCAACCAGACCAGTGCCTACGGCCCGATCAAGGACGCCGCGAACGTCAAGGCCAGCGGCGGCGAGAAGAAGGTGTCGTTCAGCTGGAACCCCAACGTACGTGACTACGAGAACGGGCGCGGGCTGACCATGACCGTCACGGTGGACGGCCAGAAGGTCGACGCCACGTCGGGCTCCTTCACCAAGGACGTCGGGTATTCCACGACGTCCACGGTCGTGGTCAAGGTGGCCACGACCCTGGACTCCTCCGCCCAGCAGTCGAGGGAATGGCCGAAGCCGGCCACCTCGAACGAGGCCCCGCCGCCACCGCCACAGCCGAAGGTCACGATGCAGCCGGGTGACACGGTCAACATCCCCGGTCAGTGCACGTCAGACTGCCGGAAGCTGGAGGTATCGGTCCAGGATTTCCCAGCGGGCAACCACGTTGTCCAGTGCATGTCTGACCGGGGCGGGACGCACCAGTTCAATAATTCCACCCACACCATCTCGGTGGGGTCTGGGGGCAGCGCCCGCAAGATGATCAATTGCTGGCACGGCACCTACTCGGGTCCGCATTTCAACGTCTGGGCACGTGTCAACGGCATCGACTCCAACAAGATGCGGCCCTGGTAGTTTCCTGGTCGCTCGGTCCTCACCTCACCACTCAGCACACTGAAGCCCCACGAAAGCGAGCAACACCCATGACCATGACCACCGAACAGGCCGAGTGGTTCGCCGGGACGTTCGAGAAGATCTCGGACAACATCGGCCAGGCCATCCTGGGCAAGGAGGACGTCATCTCGCTGGTCCTCACGGCCATGCTCACGGATGGCCACGTCCTGCTCGAGGACGCCCCCGGCACCGGCAAGACCATGCTGGCCCGCTCGCTGGCCGCCACGGTCAAGGGCACCCACTCCCGCATCCAGTTCACGCCGGACCTGCTGCCCTCGGACGTCACGGGTGTGACCATCTACGACCAGAAGTCCCAGGAGTTCGAGTTCCACCAGGGGCCGATCTTCGCGAACATCGTGCTGGCCGATGAGATCAACCGCGCCTCGCCGAAGACGCAGTCGGCCCTCCTGGAGGTCATGGAGGAGTCACGGGTGACCGTGGACGGCGTCACCTACACCAACGAGCGCCCCTTCATGGTCATCGCCACCCAGAACCCCATCGAGCAGGCCGGTACCTACAAGCTCCCCGAGGCCCAGCTGGACCGCTTCCTGATCAAGACCTCGATCGGCTACCCGGACCGCAAGTCCACCGTGGAGCTGCTCTCCGGCGCCGCCACGAAGGACCGCTCCGGTGCCCTGACCCCGATCATCACCACCCAGGCCATCCGGGACATGACCGAGCTGGCCACCACCGTCCACGTGGACGGGGCCGTGCTGAACTACATCGCCGAGCTGACCGAGGAGACCCGCCTGGCGGACGAGACCAGGCTGGGCGTCTCCGTGCGCGGGGCCATGGCCATGGTGCGCGCGGCCAAGGTGCGTGCCGCCTCCTACGGCCGCAACTACGTGCTGCCGGATGACATCAAGGACCTCGCCCCGCATGTGTGGACCCACCGACTGGTGCTGGACCCGGAGGCCGAGTTCGCCGGGGCCACGCCCCAGGCTGTCCTGACGCGCGTCCTGGCCACTGTCGGAGCCCCGCAGCATCGGTCCGAGGCCCCCGTGCCGGCCGCCGCCATGGCGTCCGGTCCGGCTGCCGGTTCTGCCGCCGACGAGGCGAACGAGGACACCGTGTACCGCGGTGGCTCGTCCGCCACCGGCGCATGAGAGGCCCCCGCACCACATGAGCACGCAGTCATCACCCGAAACGCGACGTTCGCGGCGCTCCACGAAGGCCCCCAGCCGCCGTGGATCGGCACCCCAGGCCACCACCCCGCAGCAGAAGGGCCCCTCGAAGTCCTCCGAACGGGCCAGCAAGGCGGCGGTCCAGCTTCAGGACCGCTGGCGTCGCCTGCGGGAGACGACGGCGGTCACCACCGAGCCGGCCCTCGAGGCCGCGACCGGGTGGTGGGGCAAGAACGTCCAGCCGGTCCTGGAGGTCATCTCCCCGTTGGGCTGGCTCGTGCTGGTCATCACCGTCGGGTCCTGGGTCGTCGGACTCGTCTTCGGCTGGGCCGAGGCCATCGTGGCCGGGCTGGTGGGCGTGTTCCTGCTGCTGCTCGCCATCGGGTTCATCCTGGGCCGGTCCTCCTATCGGGTGGATCTGGACCTCGCGCGGTCCCGCGTGGCCGTGGGTGACCGTGCCGTCGGCGCGATCGAGGTGACCAACACGGCGGACAAGGCCTTGATGCCGGCCGCCATGGAACTGCCCGTGGGGCGGGCCACCGCCGTCTTCCAGTTGCCGCGCATGCGCCCGGGTGCCGTGCACGAGGACCTCTTCACCATTCCCACGCATCGCCGTGCGGTCATCACGGTCGGCCCCGTGCGCTCCGTGCGCCAGGATCCGCTGGCCCTGCTGCGCCGCCAGTTGAAGTGGACCGAGCCGGAGGAACTGTATGTCCACCCGAGGACGGTGGCACTGCAGGGCTCCTCGGCCGGGTTCATCCGCGACCTCGAGGGCCTGCCCACCCGTGACCTGTCCAGCGCGGACGTCTCCTTCCACGCGCTGCGTGATTATGTCCCCGGAGACGATCGCCGCCACATCCACTGGAAGACGGTGGCCCGCACCAACAAGCTCATGGTGCGCCAGTTCGAGGAGACCCGGCGCGCACACCTGGCCATCGCCCTGTCCACGAGTACGTCCGAGTACGCCACCGAAAACGATTTCGAGCTCGCGATCTCGGTCGCGTCCTCCATCGGTCTCGAGGCCTTCAAGGAACAGCGCAACCTGTCCATCCGCACCCATGCCGGCCCGGTACACACGGAGACAGGGCGCAACATGCTGGATGACATGACCCGGATTGAGGGCAAACCCCTGCGCAAGACCAGTGTGGACGTGGCTCGCGAGACCGCTGACCACGTCCCCAACGCCTCCGTGTTCTTCCTCATCACCGGGGACCAGCCGACCGCCGGAGACCTCCGCAAGGCCACCAACCACGTGCCCCCGGGCGTGCGTGCGTTCGCCATCCGCTGTGCCCACGGCCTGGAGACCCAGCGCGCCAACATCGGCGACCTCACCGTCGTCTCGATCGGCGACCTGCAGGACCTCGGGCTGGCCCTGCGCAAGGCGGCGGCATGATGGCCCGCGGCGCGAGGAAGTCCATGCCGACCCTGCCGAAGCAGGCCCGGCAGAAGGGATTCAGGTTCGGCTTATCCTGGGCCCAGATCGTGATCGACGCCGCGGTGCTGATCGTGCTGCTCGGCCTCGGCCTGCTGGGCTTCCAGGACACCTTCGCCGGAGACTGGCATTACCTGGTGGCCGGATTCGGCGGCATCGTGCTGGGCCTCGGCATCGCCCTGGCCAGCGCCTACCTACGCTGGAACGTGTGGATGTCCACCGGCGCGGCCATCCTCGGCTACCTCGTCTTCGGGTTCGCGCTGGCGGCTCCCGCAGAGGCCGCCGTCGGCTTCCTTCCAAGCCTGGATGCACTCGTGGTCCTGGTGACCGGGCCGGTCACGGCCTGGAAGGACATCCTCACCGTGGCCGCCCCGGTGGGCGTCAACGGCGGCATGCTCGTGGCCCCCTACCTGTCCGGGATGTTCACCGCACTCGTGGCCGGTCTCCTGGCCTGGCGGGTCCGCATGCCCTACTGGACCGTCATCCCCGTGCTGGTGATGACCGTCGTCGGGATCATGTTCGGCACCAAGGACGCGCCCATGGCCGTGGTGCGCGGCATGCTGCTGATCATGGGCGCCGTCGCCTGGCTCGCGTGGCGTCACCACCGGATGCGCGTGCAGGGAACTCGAACAGACACAGGCGGCGCTGACGCGGCAGACACCACCACGGTGTCCAATCCGGCGACCGCACGCAAGATGGTCTGGCGCCGCGTCGGCATGGGAGCCGCCGTGCTTGCCGTCGCCGGTCTGCTGACCGCCTCCGCCTCGCCGCTGTTGCTGCAGGACCAGGACCGCAAGGTGCTGCGCGACGTCGTGGATCCGCCCATCGAGCTGTTCGACTACCCGAGCCCGCTGATGAAGTTCCGCCAGTACGTCAAGGACCAGCACGAGGAGGTCCTGTTCACGGTCGAGGGGTTGCCGGAGGGGCAGCGGGTCCGGCTGGCCGCGCTGGATGCCTATGACGGCATGGTCTACAACGTGAACCCGCAGTCCGGGGGCAACTTCTCGCCCGTCGGTGATGCCTCCCGGCTCTCCGGTATGGCCGAGACCGAGATCCCGAACCGGGCCACCGGCACCCTGGACATCAGCATCGAGGCCTACAACGGGGTCTGGCTGCCCGGCGGCGGCAAGCTCAACGGCGCCGTGCTGCAGGGACCGCGGGCGGACCAGCTCTCGACGTCGCTCTACTACAACGACGGCAACGAGACCGCCCTGTCCACCATCCCGCTGCAGGAGGGCGACTCCTACACCGCGGACGTGGTCTTCCCGGTGCAGGTGGCGCCCGAGGAGCTCGAGGGGCAGGACTTCGGCGAGATCGTCATGCCGGAGTTGACCGGGGTGCCGCAGGTCGTCCCGGAGAAGGCCGCTGAACTGACGGGCAACCAGGACCAGCCCTTCGGCATCGTCAGCGGCCTGGCGTCCACCCTTCACGAGTCCGGCGCCTTCTCCAACGGCCGCGAGGGCGAGGTCACCTCCCTCTCCGGCCACTACGCCGGCCGCATCACCCAGTTGCTGGACGCCGAGCAGTGGATCGGAGATGACGAGCAGTATGCCGTCGGCATGGCTCTGATGGCCCGGTCCCTGGACATCCCGGCCCGCGTGGTCATGGGCTTCTATCCGGAGAACTATCCCGCGGACGGCGGCCCGATCCAGATCAAGGGCAAGGATGTCCACGCCTGGGTCGAGGTCAATTTCGCGAACGTCGGCTGGATCGCCCTGGACCCCACCCCGGACAAGGACAACGTCCCCACGCCGCCGCAGCAGGAACCCAAGTCCACGCCCAAACCGCAGGTGCTCCAGCCCCCGCCGCCGCCGCAGGAGCAGGCCGACCTGCCTCCGGACACGGCACCGGAGCCCCAGGATGCCGAGCAGGAGGAACGGTCCTGGTGGGACCAGTGGGGCCATATCGTCATGATCGTGGTCTACTCGCTGATCCCGCTGCTGATCCTGATGATCCCGCTGCTCATCATCGCGATCCTCAAGGGCCGCCGCCGCAAGAGGCGGCGTGAGGCGCAGACACCCGCCGAGCAGGTCTCGGGCGGTTGGTCCGAGGTGCTCAGCCTCGCCACGGACCTCGGTTCCGAACCCCAACGCTCCGGCACCCGGCGCGAGCACGCCACGGAGCTGGTAGGGGCCTTCCCGACGGCGGCCGCCGGCACCACGCTGCTGGCCCGCCGCGCGGACCAGGCCGTCTTCGGCCCGGGAGAGCCGAACGAGGCCCAGGTCGCCGACTACTGGGCAAGGGTCGACGAGAACATCGCCGGCATGCGTGACTCGGTGAGCGGCTGGCAGCGGTTCCGGGCGAAGTACACGCCGCGGTCGCTCATGCTCGAGGCCCGGGCCCGTCACCGTCAGCGCCGCCAGCTGAAGAGACAGCAGCGTCAGGCGGATCGTGCCCGGATGGCCGAACGGCGCGGAGGCGACCGGACCGCAGAACGCCAGGCCCGTGCCGCCCGGCGTGGCGGCCGGAGCCGCGGAGTCCGTACAGTGGACCAGCAAGCTAGCGAGAAACAGGAATAAGGTACCCCGTGCAGAAAACCCTGAACCTGGTCAACGCACCGGCCGGCAAGCGCTTGGCGGCCTGGGTGATCGACCAGATCATTCCGGCGCTGGCCGTGGGCATCGCCACCGGTGCCACGTTCCCCGCGGTGCTGGACTCCGCCGGGGTGGCCCAACAGGAGGCGTTGGCCACCTACACCATGGCCCTGCTCATCGCCTCGGTGGTGTCGCTGGCCTACACGGTGTGGCTGTGGGGCTGGCAGGCGTCCGCGGGCAAGACTCCCGGCAACCTGGTCCTGGGCCTGCGCGTCACCTCCGAGGAGGGCACTCCCGCCGGCTGGGGCCCGATCTTCCTGCGCTGGGTCATCGTCTCCGTCAGCGGTATCGTCCCGGTGATCGGCCCCATCCTGATGCTGCTGTCCAACATCTGGGACACCAACCACCAGCGCCAGGGCTGGCATGACAAGGTGGCCCGCACCCTCGTGGTGGATGTGAACACCGGCCGCAACCCGCTGACCAGCGGTGGCCTCTACGGCCCGTCCACCTTCGCGCCCGGCGCCCTGCAGCCCGGGGACCCCGGTCATCCGGAGACCGGGGTGTCCGTGCCGCCGGCGTCCCGCTGGCCCGCCTTCAACCCGGCCGTCGCCGCCGGCCCCATCACCTCCGTGCCCGGCGCGGGCCAGGCCGCCGCCCCCGGGGCACCCCAGCCGGGCGCACCGCAGCAGCCGGCCCAGCCGCCGTCGGGCCCCTTCCCCGGACCCGCGACCGGCACATCCGCAGTCCGACCGGCTCCCGCCGTCCAGGCGGCGGCCAACGCGCCGGCCGCCGCCGGAGCATCAGCTCCGGCCCCTGCGGGTGCTCCGGCCCCGGCCACGTCCGGTGCGGGGCAGTCCTCCTCGGGCTACAACGAGAATCAGGTCGTTTTGGTCGGGGGCGCTGCCGAGACGGCGAACCCGGGTGACCCGGACCAGGAAATGGGATCCACCCAGCTGCGCAGCCAGGTGAGTAGGGGACCCGCCGCCGTCAAGCTCCGGTTCGACGACGGCCAGAGCCACGTGCTCGCGGGCTCGGCCTTGGTGGGCCGCAACCCGGCCGCCGCCGCGGGGGAGACCGTGGACTTGCTCATCCCGTTCGCTGACATGGGCCGTTCCGTGTCCAAGACGCACCTGCACCTGACCGTCGACTCGACCGGCGTGTGGGTGACCGACCGCAACTCCACCAACGGCTCGGGCGTGACCCCACGCGGGGGCGAACGTCAGCGCCTCGATCCCGGCCAGCCCGTCTTGGCGGCGGTCGGGGCCACGGTGCATTTCGGTGACCGTTCCTTCACGGTGTCGGCTGCATGACCTTGAATTCCAGTGTGGATGTGCCCCAAAGACCTTTCCGCCTCAACTATGGCTTCGGCTCCCATCGGGGCCTGCGCCGGCAACTGAACGAGGACTCGCTGGTGGTGACCGGCAACCTCTTCGCCGTGGCCGACGGCATGGGCGGCCACGAGGCCGGCGAGGTCGCCAGCCGGATCTGCGTGGAGACGCTGGCGGCGGGGGTCAAGGAGGTCCGCAACGATCTCACCGCTGACGAGCTGCAGCAGCTCATGGTCACGGCGGACCAGGCCATCCGCCGGGTCGGGGGATCCCGTGCGGGGACCACGCTGGCCGGGGTGGCCATCGTCCGGGAACTGCAGGGGCTGTACTGGATGGTCTTCAATGTGGGGGACTCCCGTACCTACCGGCTCTCCGAGGGCGAGTTCGAGCAGGTCAGCGTGGACCACTCGGAGGTCCAGGAGATGGTGGACGAGGGGTACCTGACGGATGAGGAGGCCCGGCACCACCCGCGCCGGCATGTCATCACCCGGGCCCTGGGCACCGGTGAGGCGTCCGTGTCCGACTTCTGGATGCTGTCCGTCCATGACGGCGACCGGCTCATGGTCTGCTCGGATGGACTGACGTCCGAGGTGCCCGACGAGGAGATCCGCCGTGAACTGGCAGAGAACCACTCGCCGCAGGATGCCGTGGATGCGTTGATCCGGCGGGCCCTGGACGGTGGCGGCCGGGACAACATCACGGTGATCGTGGTGGACGTGGAGGACACGGATGCCGAGGGCGACCGTGAGTCCACGTCCCCGCGGCCCGGTGAGGCGGACGAGCAGCAGACCACGCGCCCCCGGTTCGACGGGGGCAGCGGCGGACGGATGGTCAACGGGGAACGCGTGTTCGGCATGGACGAGGGTGAAGGGGAATGACGGTGAGCCAGACGGCGAAGGTCCGCTACAGTGCGGGCCCATGGTTGGGCCTCGTACGCGGCCGGTGCCTGGTGGCGCTGCCCGCGGACGCCAGCGAGGAGACGGCCGCCGTGGCCTGGGACCTGCTCGCCGGGACGCCCGGTGTCGAACGGCTGCTGGCCACCGTGTTGTCCGGCCGCCTGGACCTCACGGGACTGCCCTCCTTCGCCATCGTGTCCTTCCGCGAGGGCACCACGCTGCACGCCATCCTGCGGGGTGATGTGGTGCTGCGGATGAACTGCACCGACGGAAGCCACACGGAACTGATCGGTACCGGAGTGGCCACCTGGAATGAGCGGGTCGTCCACGGCGTGGAATCCTTCGAGCTGCTCGTGGACGATGCCGTGGCGGACGTGGAGAACCTGCCTCTGGAGGCCGGTGCCGTTCGACTGGCCGCCCTGCACGCCGATCTGGTGGTGCGTTCCGAGTCGAGTTCGGACGAGGCCGACGAGGCCGACGAGGCGGTTGATGTCGATCTCGCCGTGCCTGCCGTCGGCCCGGCGGACCACGCCGCTGACATCCCGGCCGACGATGCCGAAGAGTCCTCGGCCGACGCCGTCGACGATGCAGAGACGTCCGAGACGGACGACGGCGTGGACGCCGATGCCGGCTCAGCGCCGGCTGAGGACATCGACGACGACGCAGGAACGTCCGAGGCTGACGCCGAGACATCCGACGTTGAGGGCGGCGAGTCAGCGGACGATGATGGCGATGCCGACGAAGCCGGCCCCGAGAACGAGTCGGAACCAGAGTTCGAACCGGACATCAACGCCACGATTGAACCGGGCCCCCGCACGGAGCCGTCTGAATCCGTATCCGAGCAGGAAACGGCTGCCACGGGGGAGACCACCCAGGTCCAGCCGAGCACGGAGACGGCCGACGCCGAGGACGCTGACGAGGACGCTGACAAGAACGACGACGTGCACGGCGAGGAGGAGCAGACCCACGACGAGGCCGGCACCGACACCGACGATGTCGATGACCGGACCATTGCTGGGCCCCCAGCCTCGCCGAGCGCCGTGGAGGCCTCAAGCGACAGGCAGCCCCGGCCGAGCAGCCCCGTCCCCGGCCCCCAGGAGCTGATCGACTCGGTGCCGTGGCTGGCCGCAGCCCGCAAGACCGTCCCGGCTCAGCCTCCGGAGCCAGTCGCCAGTGAGATGGTCGTGGTCCCTGCGGACCTGGGGATGACGGTCGCCCCGGACCAGTCACCGGACGATCACTCGCACGACGACTCGGAGTCCCGTTCCGATGCCACCGGCGGGATCCCGACCAACGCGCAGGATGCGGATGACGCTGACACGGTCATGTCCCCGTCTGCTCCTGGCGTGGCATCCATCCCGGCACCCATCCCGGCTCCGCCAGCGCCCTCGGCCGGGCCGACGTCGGGCCCTGCGGGGACCGCCAGGGAGGAGGACCATGACGGTGAGACCGTGATGAAGTCGGACCTCGACCCCCAGGACCTGCCGCCCAGCGCGCCCGCCCCCGGCCCGGTCCCGCCGCCGTCGACGGGGCCGGTGGTCCTGGCCCGCCAGTGCTCCCAGGGGCACGCCAACCCGCCGACCAGCGCCACCTGCGGCATCTGCGGCCAGTCACTCTCGGGAGAGGCGCAACAGCTGCGCCGTCCGTCCCTGGGCCGCATCCGCATGTCCACGGGGGAGGTCGTGGAGTTGGACCGACCGGCCGTGATCGGGCGCCAGCCGCAGGCCCACCGGGTCGGCTCCGGCACCATGCCCCGCATGCTGCAGGTCCGCAGCCCCAACGGTGACATCTCCCGCTCGCACTGCGAGGTGGTGCTGGAGGGATGGCATGTGCAGCTGCGGGACCTCAAGGCCACGAACGGCACGGTGCTGATCCGCGAGGGACAGGCGCCGCGACGGCTGGGTCAGGGCGAGTCCCTCATGGTGCTGGACGGTGACATCGCCGATCTGGGTGATGGCGTCTCGCTGCGCTTCGAGGGGCTGCTGTGAGCGGTAAACGGCCACCGGCCCCGCCGCCGCACATCGACGGGTTCCGGTACGTCAGCCTGCTGGGCTCCGGCGGCTTCTCGGACGTCTACCTCTACGAGCAGGACCGGCCTCGCCGCAAGGTGGCCGTCAAGGTGCTGCTCTCCGGCCTCAAGACCGAACGGGCGCGCAAGTCCTTCGAATCCGAAGCCAACCTCATGGCCCAGCTGTCCTCGCACCCGTACATCGTCACGATCTACGAGGCGGACATCACCGAGGACGGCCACTCCTACCTGGCCATGGAGTACTGCTCCCGGCCCTCCCTGGACCTGCGCTACCGCCGCTCCCGGTTGGGCGTGGACGAGGTCCTGGCCGTCGGCATCCAGGTCTCCTCTGCCGTGGAGTCCGCGCACCGGGCCGGGATCGTGCACCGGGACATCAAGCCCGCCAACATCCTGACCACGGACTACAACCGCCCCGCGCTCACGGACTTCGGCATCTCCGGCACCACGGACATGCTGGACGACGATGCCGGGATGTCCATCCCGTGGTCCGCGCCGGAGGCCTTCGCCGGGGGGAGCCCGGACGGTTTCGCCATGGACGTGTGGTCCCTCGGTGCCACGCTCTACACCCTGCTCGCCGGGCGGTCCCCGTTCGTGCGGCCGGGTGCGGACAACTCGCAGAAGGAACTGATCTCCAGGATCGCCAAGGCCCCTCTGCCGCCCCTGAACCGGGCGGACATGCCGGCCTCGCTGGAGTTGGTGCTGGCCACGGCGATGGCCAAGAACCCCGGATCCCGCTTCCCCTCGGCGCACTCGTTCGCGCTGGCGCTGCAACGGGTCCAGGCCGAGTTGGGCCTGTCCGTCACACCGTTCGAGGTCATGGACGAGTCGGGCTCCCTGGAAGCGGAGGATGACGAGGTCGAGGAGGGCGGGGACGCCACCCGCGTGCGGCAGATCGTCTCCATCGATCCTGATCGCGGTTCCACGAACACCTCACGCCACTTCCCACCGATGCCCCCGCCCTCCGCGCCGGGACGTCGGCAGGATGAAGTGGACGATGCCACGGTCATGCGACCTGCCCGGGGAACCGCGCCGGCCGGCCCGACCCCGGACGACGATCCCACCATCATGGGCGGGCGCGTCGGAGGCGGCTTGGCCGGTTCCCGGGCGCCGTCACGCCCGGCGAGGTCCTATCCCGACGCCGGCGGGGAGTGGGAGCCCGACGGCACCACCGCGCGGCGCGTGGAGGAACAACCGGCGGGTTCGCCGTTCGCCGCCTGGATGGGCGAGAACAAGGTCGGCATCATCGCCTCGCTGGCGGTGCTGGTGCTGGGCATCGTGGGTGCCGTCTGGCTGGCGAACAGCATGGCCGTCCAGCCGCGGGAGGACCCGGACCCCACCTTCATCAGTGAGTCGCCGGGACTGCCCCTGCCGGAACCCGAGGATCCCGTGGCGGCCGCCGAGAACGTGACGGCCACGGCGGACGGGGCCGAAGCCGTGTTCACGTGGGAGAACCCTGATCCGAAGGAGGGGGACACCTACATGTGGAGGACGTCCACGGCCACGGGTCAGGGGCGGATCACCACTGCGGACGAGGCCTCGGCCACCACCCCCGTGCTGGAGGAGGACCGGACGTGCATCGAGGTCGTGGTGATCCGGTCCAACGGGAAGCAGTCTGACCCGACGGTCGGGTGTGCGGACTGACGACCCTGTCTGTGCTGCAGCGCACGCACGGGCGGTCATGGCCGGGCACGGAACCGCCAGGTCGACACAATGACGGCTCTGGACAGGTTTTACCGGCATCATGGGAGTGAGACCTACAACCAGGGGGGAGTGGCGATGAGCGTGGACGAGCAAGGCCAACGGGTCCAGCCGGCTTTGCCGGACGGGCAGGACCATCGAGACCAGCAGCCCACCGAGGGCAGCGCGGCGGCGCTGTCGATCGACTTCGTCGGCGAGTGGTACGAGGTCATGCCGGACCAGGTGTTCACCATCGGCCGCGAGGGTGACTTGGAGATCGACGACAACCCGTACCTGCACCGCCGGTTCATGGAGATCCGGCAGATCGACGGGCTGTGGTGGCTGTCCAACGTGGGCACCATGATCTCCGCGACCGTGGCGGACTCCTCCGGCGGCATGCAGGCCTGGGTCTCGCCCGGCTCCCGCATCCCGTTGGTCTTCGGCCAGCTGAACGTGGTGTTCACGGCCGGGCCGACCACCTATGAGTTCTCGGCGCACCTGAAGAGTCCCTCGTTCATGCAGCAGTCCAACGGCAATGACGCCGTGGGGGAGACCACCATCGGCCCGGTGATCTTCACCCCGGCCCAGAAGGCACTCATCGTGGCCCTGGCCGAGCCGATCCTGCGCCGCGGCGGCACCGGGTTCTCCACGGTGCCGTCCTCTGCCAATGCCGCCAAGAGGCTGGGCTGGCCGCTGACCCGGTTCAACCGCAAGCTGGACAACGTCTGTGACAAGTTGGACCGCGTGGGCGTGGCCGGACTGCGCGGCGGTGGCGGCAAGCTGGCCACGAACCGCCGTGCCCGGCTGGTGGAGCATGCCGTGACCTCCCACCTGGTCACTCCGGATGACCTGCCGCTGCTGGATCAGGCCCTCGGCGACGAGGACTGACCCGGCTGCGCCGCCGTCTGGACTGAACCGGCTGTGCCGGGCGGGGCCGACCGGACTGAGCAAATCACCGGCCGCCGTCGGCCGAAGCTTGGCGCGGCCCTGCCGCGCAAGGTAGACACAACGCATGCGCGCCGGGTCTGGATATGGAGGCGAGCATCCTTCTCGGGTGCTCGCGGCGTCAGCGATGCTGACCGTGGCGCTGGCGGTCTCCGCCTGTACGGCTGACGGCGGGGGCGGAGCGGCAGTGGGGAAGCAGCCGATACCGCACCAGAGTTTCGCCAGCCGCCCGGACCTCAAGCCTCCGGTGGTGGAGATCACCCCTGGTCCCGCCTGGTCAGACGAGTACGAGCAGTCCCAGGAGTTCACGTTTCTGACCCCGAACTACGGCTCGGAGACTCCCTCGGACGGGGCCGTGATCCTGGACGCCCGGGGCGAGCTGGTGTGGATGAGCCCGGCCGAGGACGACGACTCGGAGGACAACCCGTTCGACCTGCGGGTCCAGGAGTACCAGGGAGAACCGGTGCTCACCGTCTACGAGGGAACCAGTGACGGGGGCATGGGCGATGGTGAGGTGATCGTCCTCGACCAGTCCTATGAGGAGATCGCCCGCGTCACCACCGGCGGCTCGCTGGGGCCTGGCCTGGCGGACTTCCACGACACGACGATCACGCCAGAGGACACCATGCTGATCGCCGCCTACGTGCCGGCACCGGCAGATCTCAGCGACGTGGGCGGCCCGGAGGACGGGTACATCCAGGACGCCGTGATCCAGGAGGTCGACATCGCCACCGGTGACGTGCTCTTCGAGTGGAGCGCCATCGGCCATGTTCCCCTCACGGAGACCATGCTCGACTTCGATGACGAACAGGCGGAACTGGAAAAGGAAGCCGAGGAATCCGAACAGGCCGATTCGTCCGAAGCCTCCGACCCACAGACCGGACCGCCCGAGCTGGGCACTGAGGAGCACCCCTTCGACTACTTCCACATCAACTCCGTGACGGAGGACGACGACGGCTCCCTGCTGGTCTCGGCCCGCCACACCAACGCGGTGTACAAGCTGGACCGCGCCACCGGCGCGGTCGAATGGACTTTGGGCGGCTCGGCCGGCGACTTCGAGATGGGCGAGGGAGCGGACTTTACCTGGCAGCACGATGCACACCGGAGCCCAGACGGCACGCTGACCCTCTTGGACAACCACTCCCACGGTGGCAGCGATGACGAGTCCTCCCGCGGTCTGCGCCTGGCCTTGGACGGAGACGCGATGACCGCGGAGGTGGCCACCGAGTACCTTCCGCCCTCCGATCGAGTGGCCAGTTCCATGGCCAACGCGCAGCAGCTGTCCAACGGGAACATGCTGATCGGCTGGGGTGCCCGCCCGCACTACTCCGAGTACACGCCCGGTGGCGAGCTCATCTACGACGTCTGCCACGGCGACGAGTGCATGGGGGACGAGTTCGAGGGCGGCGGCGGCAGCTACCGGGCGTACAAGTTCGCCTGGGAGGGGCGGCCCGCCGTCGAGCCGGATGTCACCGTGCAGGAGCGCGACGGTGAACGGCTCGCCCACGTCTCCTGGAACGGAGCCACCGAGGTCGCCCGGTGGCGGCTCGTGGCCGGCGAGGACGAGAGCAGCGCCACCGAGCAGGCCGTCGTCGACCGCGAGGGGTTCGAGACGGCCATCCCCGTTCCGGACGATGCCGCGGAACTGCCCTACGCCGTTGTCGAGGCCCTGGACGCCGAGGGCACGGTGCTCGGGGCGGCCCAGGCCCGGTGAGCGCTCGCGATCAGGCAGAGGGTTATCCCGGGGGTGCGCCCGGCTAGGCTGGACCGGTGAGCAGCGAGCAGAAGAACGTCACGGATCCGAGCGTCGATCCGCAGGTCGATTCCGCCGTCCAGCCCGAGGCGGGGGACATCCCGCCGGAGTCCCTGCGAGAGCAGTACGAACACCTCGTGGATGAGGTCCGCAAACACCGCACGGCCTACTACCAGAACGATGCCCCGCTGGTCGCGGACGCCGAGTATGACGCGCTCTACCGCCGCCTCGAGGACCTGGAGGCGCTGCATCCGGAGATCGTCTCCAATGACTCGCCCACCCAGGAGGTCGGCGGGGAGGCCTCCGCCGCCTTCGCCCCGGTGACCCACCTGGCCCGCATGTACTCCCTGGACGACCTGTTCTCCATCGATGAGCTGCGCGCCTGGTACGCGAAGACCTCCGCCTCGATCGCGAACATCGCCCCCAGCGCTGCTGAGAAGGGCGTCCGCTGGCTCGTCGAGGTCAAGATCGACGGGCTCGCCGTGAACCTGCTCTACCGGGACGGCAAGCTCGTCCGGGCGGCCACCCGGGGGGACGGCACCACGGGTGAGGACGTCACACACAACGTCATGACCATCAAGGACATTCCGCAGCAGCTCGCCGGGTCCGGCTGGCCCTCCGAGGTGGAGGTCCGCGGGGAGATCTTCATGCCCAGCGCGGATTTCCGCACCTTCAACGAACAGCGGGTGCGCGATGGCCTGGCCCCCTTCGCGAACCCCCGCAACTCCGCGGCCGGCTCCCTGCGGCAGAAGGATCCCGCCGAGACGGCCAAGCGGCCGCTGAGCATGTTCGTGCACGGCATCGGTGCCCACACCGGCCTCGACGCCGAGTCCCAGCACGCCACCTATGACCTTCTCGCCTCCTGGGGTCTTCCCACCAGCCCGTACACGAAGATCGTGGACTCCCTCGAGGGCGAGGGCGAGGGCGAGGGGGACGGCGGTCAGGGCAACGGCGGCATACTCGGCTTCATTGAGGACAACGGCAACCAGCGCCATGACCTCGTCCATGAGATCGACGGCATCGTCATCAAGGTCGACTCCTTCGCGTTGCAGCGGGCCCTGGGCCACACCTCCCGCGTGCCTCGCTGGTCGGCGGCCTACAAGTACCCGCCGGAAGAGGTCCACACACGGCTGCTGGACATCAGGGTCAACGTGGGGCGCACCGGCCGCGTGACCCCGTACGCCGTGATGGAGCCCGTCCTCGTGGCCGGCTCCACCGTCTCGATGGCCACCCTGCACAACCAGGACGTGGTCAAGGCCAAGGCCGTGCTCATCGGGGACACCGTGGTGTTGCGCAAGGCCGGGGACGTCATCCCGGAGATCGTCGGTCCGGTGTTGCCGTTGCGCGAGGGAAAGAAGCAGGTGGAGGGGACCGGCCCAGTCGGGGAGGATGAACTGCGCGAGTTCGTCATGCCCACCGAGTGCCCGTCCTGTGGCACCACCCTCGCGCCGGCCAAGGACGGGGATGTGGACCTGCGCTGTCCCAACGCCCGTTCCTGCCCCGCCCAGCTCACCGGCCGCATCGAGCACGCCGCCTCTCGCGGGGCCTTCGACATCGAGGCGCTCGGCGAGGAGGCTGCCCTCTGGCTGACGAACGGCCCGGGGCCGGATCCGGCGGAGAACAATCAGCACGTGCGTCCCGAGGGGCCGGGGATCATCACGGAGGACGCCGAGCTCTTCGACCTGGCGGACCACCGCGAGAAGAACCTGAAGGTCCCCTTCGATCCGGACGACCTGTCCGCGTTCCAGGCCCGGCTGCGCGAGGTCATGGTCTGGCGGGAGAAGCGGAAGAAGGATCCCGAGACCGACAAGCCCGTGCCCTCCGGTGAGTGGGAACTCAAGCCCTACTTCTGGACGCAGGGCACCGCCAAGAAGCCCTCGGAGCCCACCGCGAACACCCGCCGGCTCTTCCAGGAACTGCACAAGGCGAAGACCCAACCGCTGTGGCGGGTGCTCGTCGCGCTCTCGATCCGGCATGTGGGCCCGACGGCGGCCCGCTCCCTGGCGACGGCATTCGGCTCCCTGCAGGCCCTCCAGGCACTGGCCACGGAAGGGGCCGCGGGGCACGCCGGGACGGAAGCAACGGCCGCGGACGAGCGCCGCGCCGCGGCACAACAGCGCCTGGCGGACGTCGACGGGGTCGGGCCGATCATCGCCGAAGCGGTCATCGACTGGTTTGCTTCAGCCTGGCATCGGGAGATCGTCGCGCGCTGGCATGCGGCCGGCGTCGTGATGGAGGACGAACAGGATGTGGACACCCCGCGCACCCTGGAGGGGTTGACGATCGTGGTGACCGGGTCGCTGGAGACCTTCAGCCGGGATTCCGCCAAGGAGGCGATCATCGTCCGTGGGGGCAAGGCGTCCGGCTCCGTCTCCAAGAAGACCGACTACCTGGTCGCCGGGGAGAACGCCGGCTCCAAACTGGACAAGGCCGAGTCCCTCGGTGTCACGGTGCTGGACGAGGAGGGGTTCCGGACGCTGCTGGCCGAGGGGCCGACGGATTCTGAGGGCCCTGACGAGACTGACGCCGACACGGACACTGAGACCGACACTGTGGAGGAGACCGCATGAGCGCCAAGGGACTGCTGGCCGTCGCCCGGGCCGCGGCCCGCGCCGGCGCCGCGGTGCTCGCCGAACGTCCCCTGGGTCCGACGCCGGCCACGCGCGCCGAGCTCGGAGCGGTCACCAAGTCCTCGGGCTCGGACTGGGTCACGGACTACGACCGCCGTGCGGAGCAGGCGGTGCGCGAGGTCATCACCGCCTACCGCCCGCATGATGCGATCTCCGGCGAGGAGTACGGCCACACCGAGCCGGAGCACCCCTCGGGCTACCGCTGGTCGATCGACCCGTTGGACGGCACCACGAACTTCATCCGGGGGATACCCCAGTTCTGCACCTCCGTGGCCGTGGAGGGGCCGGCGGCGGCAGGCGAGACGCGCTGGCTGGCCGGGGCCGTCGTCGCGCCCGCCCTGGGCCGGACCTGGTATGCCTCGGCTGGTGGCGGGGCCTTCTCCACTGTGGACACCCCTGGGATCCCGCAGGCGGACCTTCCGCCGGCCTCGGGGGAGCCGGTGCGCCTGAACGGGCCCATCCCGGGGCGCTCCGGACGGTTGCTCGCCACGGGCTTCGCCTATGCGGGGGAGCGACGCGACTTCCAACTCGGTGCTCTGGCGGCGCTCATGCCCCACTTCGGGGACGTGCGGCGCATCGGTGCGGCGGCCTTGGATCTGTGCATGGTCGCCGACGGCACGCTCGATGCCTACGCCGAGTTCGGCATCCAGGAACACGACTGGGCGGCCGCGGCCCTGATCGCCGAGGAGGCCGGAGTCCCGGTGCGGCGCCCGGCGTCCGGGGACGGCACCAATCACCCGGACTGGACGGTGGCCGGGGTGCTGGACCCGTCGGAGACGACTGGTCAGTCGAGCCCACGGGCACAGTGGTTATTGCCGATGCCGACCGTGGGAGACTGAATCCATGCGCCAGCTGATGTCCAAGGCCTGGCTAGTGCCCGCCGTCATGCTCGCCCTCGGGCTGCTCTTCGCCTACTGGGGGCTGATCGGCCGAGGCCCGCTGAACTACGTGGCCGCGGCCATCCTGCTGTTCTTCGCCCTGCGCTTCGTCTCCACCACCCAGGTGCGGTCCCTGCCGGTCTCCGGGGTGGACGAGCACCTGGCGGCCGGGGGAGTGGTGGTGTACTGGCGGCCCGGCTGCCAGTATTGCGCCCGGCTCATCCGCGAGCTCGGCACCGAGGAGCGGGAGCGCGTGTACTGGGTGAACATCTGGGAGGACGCCGGCGCCGCGGACCGCGTCCGGCATTACCACGACGGCTTCGAGACCGTCCCCACGGTGGTGACCGCGGACGACCACTTCGTGGCCAAGGACGCCGAGTCCTATGACCGGGCCAAGGCCGTCATCCGCCGAGCCACTCCAGTGGACTGACCCCGATCACCCGGCTCAGGGCCGCGGGCGGCAGGCCCTGGTTCTCCTGGACATCGACCCGGAGGACTCCGCAGTCCCCGCAGCGCACATAGAGGACCAATCCCTCGGACGTCAGATGCCGCGATTCCGCCCGCCACGCATGCTCGTGCCGGGTGGACCGATCTTCCTGGAGGGGCAGGGGAAACGTGTGGGGTGAGGTCATGAGGCCATCGTGATGTAATGGCGTTATGCATCTCAACCCTTACGGAGAATACGCGGTCCTGCTCGCGGCCTCCCTGGCCAACGAGTGGCCTGATGACCGCCAGGGCATCGAGGATCGGACCCGGGACTTCGGGATGACGATGATCTTCCCCGCCGGAGCAGATGACCATGCCGCGACCGGCGTGGTGGTGGAGGACTGGTTGCGCGTCGTCGATGCCCCGGAGGACGGTGAGCGTGCCCGCCTGCTGAACGAGCAGATGGCAGCAGCCGCGGCCTACCCGCGCCTGACCGATCACGACGGCGAGGGGTGGCACCTCCACTATCGGGACGAGAACGACTCGATGCCCTTCGTCCTGCGCGCTGTCATCAGCGTCGGCACCTCGTTGCACCTGGCCACGCGGGGGATGCACCGTCTGAGCCGCTGTGCCGGCGAGCCCTGCCGCAACGTCGTCGTCGACATCACCCGCAACGGCCGCCAGCGGTACTGCTCCGTGCGGTGTGCGAATCGAGCCGCCGTCCGCCGGCACCGGGCCCGTCCGTCACGGTGACAGGGGCGTCGTAGGGGCCGAGGTCAGTGGGCGCAGCAGGCGCAGTGCCACCGTCTCCCGGCGGTGCGGCTCCGGGATGGCGAGAGGGCCGTGTCGGTTTAAGTTAGGTGCAGTGTGGTGAGGCAGGTGGGTCCGTCTGGGCTGGAGTCGAAGGGTGTACTGGCCGTTGCCCTGTCGGCGGTGATGGTGACGGTGCCTGTGTGGTCGCGGGGGATCCAGAAACCGATGAAGCCGTTGGTGCCGGTGGTGGTGTCCTCGTTGAGGAGGGTCTGGCCTGCATCGGTGGTCACGGTGATGTGGACCGGGGTGTCGGTTAGTTCGCCCTGGCACCCTCCGAGGTTGTGGTAATAGCACCCGTGTGTCTGGGTGCGGTAGGGCGCCATGGACAGATAGAACTGCCCGCCGGTGAGGGGAACGGTCACCTCGTCGGAGTCGTCGGCGAAGGTGACCTGGTCGTAGCCGACGGAGCCAGTGAGTCTCAGGGGGCGCGGTTGGGGAACCCGGTCCACGGCGGTGACGGCGTCCTCGGCGGTCGCGGCCTCGATGCCGTGGACGGAAAGCAGATCCCGGGCCCGGGGGTCAAGCGTACCTGTGGCTCCGCCAGGGGTGGCTGTGCCGACGCCGCCGGTGGCCGGGATCGTGGGCGAGCAGGCGACCAAGGCGGTGGAGCCGAGCAGGCCGAGGCCGCTGGCGATCATGGTTCTGCGGGACAAGGGGGTCACAGGTTCCTTTCCGCCTCGCTCCACATGGCGAGGACCGACTCTCCATTCTCCCCCTGCGCACCGGAGCGGCCCGGCTGTACCTGGAACAGATGACCACCCACCACGAGGGCGCCGTCGACATGGCCCAGGACGAGGTCGACAGCGGCCAGAACCCGCAGGCCGTGGTCCTGGCCGAACAAGTCATCGACGCCCAGGAGGCCGAGATCGCCGAGATGGAGCAGATGCTCGAGAACCTCTCACGGGATCCACCGCCCCGGCCCGATCGGCGCCGTCTGTTCTGCTGTTGCACTGAAAGGACCCACGCGTCCCCATCTGCCCAGGCGCGTACCTGCTCTCGCAGGTCCTCATCCTGGTCCTGGGCGCGCCGGGACGGACCGTGGGGCTGGACCGGCTCGTCTCCGCGACCACCCACTCGCAGATGCCGTTGTGGCTAATCTCCAGTTCCGGCGCCGCGCTGTTCGTGCTGGGCCCGTGCCTGGTGGGCGAGAACTTTGCGTCCCGGTACCTGTCTCAGCTGGCCGCCACCGGCCGACTGTCCCTGACCGTCTACGTGGGACACCTGCTAGCCCTGGCCGTGATCGTCCGCCCCGGCCCGGACTCCCTGGCGGGAGGGATCCTCGTCACGGTGGTCCTATGGACCGCGGCGGTCGCCTTCACCTGGCTCTGGACCGGACGGTTCCAGACCGGACCATTGGTGATGCTGCTGCACCTGCGAAGACGGAAGGCGACAACCAGACGGGGCACGTATCGGGGGAGGGGGGAGTAGTCCACCAGAGCCGTGGAACCGAGCTGGCCGAGGCCACCGGCGCGGATGGTTCTGCAAAACAGGTGGACCGCGGGTTCCTTCCCACCTCTGGCCGCCGCGGCGCGCCAAACAAAGGTGCGGGCGGTGTCTTACCCGCGCCCCCGGTGTGGCCAGTCGGGGTCAGCGGGACCGCTGCGACGCACGCCCTGCCGCGCGGTAGCCGTGCGAGCTCTGTGCCGTGGCGGCGCCGGTGATGTGCTCGGCGTGAGACAGGGCCTCGGCCAGCAGGCGGTTCACGTGCGCGTCACTCGCCGAGTAGTAGGCGAAGGTGCCCTCGCGCCGGCTGTCCACCAGGCCGGCCAGGCGTAGCTTGGACAGGTGCTGGCTCACCGCCGTGGGGGCGGCGCCGACGAGGTTCGCCAGGGAGTTCACGCTGGACTCGCCCTGGAACAGCGCCCAGAGGATCTTCACCCGGGTGGCGTCGGAAAGCATGCGGAAAGTCTCCGCGGCAATCCGCGCATGTTCGTCATCGGGGGCAGGGTGGACAGGCTGCTCATGCACAGCACCATCTTACCCCGGGAGTTGTTATCTGCGTAGCTACGTAGCTATGCTCCTAGCGTGAAACGCGCAGAGCACGCCCAAGCACACGACTGCACTCCCGGCCACTCCCACGACCACGACGATCATGGTGAGGGGCATGGTCACCGCAGTGCCTGGGGCCGGCTCAAGCACGCCATGGTCCCGCACAGCCACGACCACTCCGAGGCGATCCAGACCGCTGAGCAGGCCAGCTCCATCGGAATCCGGGCCGCGTGGGTCAGCCTGGCCGGGATGGGCGCTACGGCGCTGTTGCAGATCGTGATCGTTTGGCTCAGCGGATCGGTGGCCCTACTGGCGGACACCATGCACAACCTGGGGCATCTGGCGACGACGATTCCGCTGATCATCGCCTTCCGGCTCGGCCGCCGGGTCCCGACCAGGCGCTACAACTACGGGCTTCGGCGGGCCGAAGACCTCGTGGGCCTGTTGATTGGGGCTGTGATCGCCCTCTCGGCTGCGTTGATCGTATGGGAATCGGTCCGGGCATTGACCACCCAGCGGGAGTTGACGCACCTGGGCTGGGTCCTGGCCGCCGCCATCGTCGGGGCCGCGGGCAATGAGCTCGTGGCCCGTTACCGCATCCGGGCCGGGCGGCGCATCGGCTCGGCGGCCCTGATCGCCGAGGGCCAGCACGCCCGCACGGACGCCCTGACCTCCCTGGCGGTGGTGCTCGGCGTCATCGGTGCCTGGCTGGGCCTGCCCTGGGTCGACCCGGTGATCGGGCTGTTCATCGCCGCGGTCATCGTCGTCGTGTTGGTCGGCTCGATGCGCACGGTGGTGCGTCGGCTCATGGACGGCATCGAGCCCGGCACCCTGGACTCGGTCGAGGAAACAGCCGCGGCGGTGCCAGGCGTAGTCTCGGTGGGCTGTGCACGGGCCCGGTGGACTGGGCACCGTCTGGAGGTCGATCTCGACATTGCGGTCGACAGCACCCTGACCGTGGAGACCGCCCATGGCATCGCCCACGCCGTCGAGGACGGCCTGCGCGGACACGTCCCTCACCTGCAGCAGGCCACCATCCACCTCACCCCCGCCCCGACGCCCACGCCTCCCCGGACGACCCCCCTGATGCACTGATGCGTCAGGGTCCGTCCCGGCATTCAGTTCAGCTGTGCGAAGGCCTCGGCTTTGCGGGTCGGTCCGGCCACGAGCAGGGGGTAGACCCATTGCACACCGAAGCGCAGCCCCCGAAGCCATCGGCCCATTGCCGACGATATTCCTGAATGCCACCGGCGGTCGGTACGCGCCGATCTCAGTGCGTCAGCCATAAGCTGACCAGGGCCGTCGTCGTGGAGATCACTGCCAGGACGATGCCGGCCGCAAAGGATCTGAAGGACGCCCTCCGGCCATCCACTCGGCGCTCACTCCGGACCCGAGGCTTATGACGACGATCCTAGTGTCACCGGCGGCCGGACGAGGCCCTGCCCGGGAACGAATCGCAGGGCCCGCGGGCGGCGGCACCGTGCCCGGCACGAGCCACGGGCTGGAGTGCGTTCCTTGGCTGGCCAGAGGCAGCCGCGTCCATCAGTTGAGCCACGATCGCCTCGGGCGTTCCGGTCGCGTCCACCACCAGCCACCCCCGGGACCGGGCAAGGTCCAGATAGGCGGCGCGGGCCGCCCCCAGGTACTCCAGCGTCTCGTGGTCCTCTCCGCGGGCCAGGATCCGCTCCTGCGCTGTCTCGGCCGGTACGTCCAGGACGGCCACGGTCACCGTCTGCAGCAACTTCGCCGACAGCCACGGCATCAACCGGCCCGACGGCAGGCCCCTAAGCCTCGATCCACCGACCCGAGTCGGAGCTTGGGTTTGATTCCGTAAGCGCCTGGTGATCTGGTTTTTGGGCATGGTGGTGTAGCCGGCCTCGCTGCCGGTCGTGTTCCACTGTGGTTCCTCTGGTCTGGCCGTTGAACGGCTGGTGACCGGTTCTATGCGAGCTGCGGTGGCCGGTGGAGGGCGGTAAAGAGCCGCTTGAAAGCCTGGTGCCAGGGCCAGGACTCGGGTAAGCGAAGCCGGATCCGCCGGGCGCTGGAAACGATCCGGGCCGGCAGGTTGACGAGTTTGGCCCTGATGGTGCCGGTGCGGGCACGGGTGAAGGCCCCGGCGGCAAGGATCCCGCCTGCACGGGTGAGGTTGTAGGCCATCACCGCGCAGGCCAGCCAAGCGCTGTTGGCCCAGAAATGACCGGAGGGCAGGTGGGCCAGGGCGCTGTCTTTCAGGTCGGCGTTGACCTGCTCGATGATCGCATGCTGGCGGTGAGTGGCGTCCGCGGCCACGATGTCCAGGACTTCGGGATCGGTGGTGGTGAAGAAGGCGTGGAACCGGTGGGTGTCGAACAGGGTGGGCTGCCCGTCCCCGTGTTCGGGGTTCAGTTCGGGGATGCGGCGCACCACCAGTCGCCCGGGGATCCTCTCGGCCTTCTTCCGGGATGTGAAGGCGGTGTAAGGAATCTCGGCGACCTCGGCCTTCGAGGTCCAGGTCCCGGTGGCCTCATCAAAGACCGCCTGGGGGTACTTGATGGGCGTCCAGGCCTTCGTGTCGATGGTGGCGATGGCCTTCTTGACGGCTTTGTCCATCCTGACCGTGACCGAGACATCGGCACCTGTTTTCAGCGCTGCGGCCACCGCAGCATGGGAATAGAACGCTGAGTCCGCGCGCATCAGGACCCGGGTGCTCAGGGCCGGTTTGATTCGCCGTAGCGTGGCCAACGAGTCCCCGATGAGCCGGGCGGCCCCGCGTGGGGAGCCCACCGAGCCCTTGCGTAGGCGTTGGCCCAGGATCACCGGGGCTGTGTCTGAGGTGCTGGCGGTGGCCAGCAACGCGTTCAGGCCCCTCACTCCGGAGTATCCATAGCCCGAGCCCTGCTTCTGGTAACCGTGGACCTCGATGATCGTGTCGTCCACATCAACAAACACGAACCCCGGATCACCATCGGTCGGGGCACCCAGCAGTGGTGCTCGGTCAGCCAGTCCGGCCAGGAAGCGGGAGGCGACCGAGTCGAGCTGGCGGACGTGGCCGAAGGTGAAGGAGCGCAGGAACGAGCCCAGCGTCGAGGGCGCATAACAGGCGTTGAAGAGCCGCTTCATCGCACCATGGCGCAGGATGGCCATGTCCTCGATGCTGTCAGCGCCGGCGCACATCCCGGCCACCAGGGCCGCCACCTTGGCCCCGGCGTTGGCGCCCTTGTCCGTGGGCACCGTCAGCTGCCGGCCGGCCAGTGAGTGCAGGCCCGATTCGGCGGCCAGTTCCATCAACGGCACCAGCCCCGCGGAACCCACGAGATTGGGCTCATCGAAGGAAACTGACAGGGCAGAACGGGTATGGGAAACTTGCATCTACGAGATGCCCTCTCATCGCGGTGGAACGGAACCCTAAGCAAGTCCCATTCTCCCCGGTCAGACGGGCATTTCGTCTTTAATGACGCCCCCCGCTCAGCGCGACAATCGGTGGATCAAGGCTAAGATCCCGGAGTACCAGCTGGCACACCAGGTGGCGGTCCATGACTATCAGCCCGGCCCGGCGCCCGGCCCGAGTGTGAGCGAGTAGGACGTTGGCGGTGCGCACCACGGTTTCGATCCGGTCCGCCCACACTGCGGGCAGTTCCCTACCGAAGCGGTGCGCGGTTCGCAGCAGCCAACGGCGACAGGACCGGTTGCGCAGCACCAACGCGGGCCGGTCTGCCTTGTGCTCGGCGGCGGCCAAGGCCGCGGCTGCGGTTGTCTTCCCCACCCCGTCGGTGCCCAGTAATACGATTGTCCGCGAACCCCGGGCCCGCTGCAGACAACCGCCGGGTGCCCCGGCGGTTAGGCCGTCCGCGGCTAGCACGAGACCCCCTGACGGCGGTTGGACTGCACGGTGATCCGGGCGCCGAGCAAGACCGCAAGCACGGGCGCGACCATTTTTAGTTCGGCCCGGCGCGAAAGGGGTCTGAGTTGCTGCAGGGGGACCTCCCGGTCGCATCGTGAGACATCAAAGCATAACGATCCTCGGCGCCAGCAGACGTGGCGAGACCCCGGGCAACCGGCTACGCAACAGAGTCGCGTAGCCGGGCCCGGGGCCCCTGTCATCACTCGCACCTTCATCACTCGCACCTGGATGAGGTATTCCCCAGCGTAGTGATCGGACTTGTCAGTCAACCCGGCACCGGCTGTGTGAACTCTGGGATATGGCAGGTGCAGACGGACAGACCAACATTGGCCTGTACCCCAACGAGCACCTTCAGTGACTACGGAAGTGTGCCGTCAGGGTGGGCCCCACAACGCGCCTTGGATCCCTTTGAGAGGGCAGATCTTCGAGATGGTCGGACAGGCGGTCAAGTCCCGAGTAGTGGTGTAACGGCCTGATCCTTCGTTGGGGGTTTCAGGCGCTGAGTTCGAG